>JAEXOD010000201.1 GCA_023447335.1 Bacteroidota bacterium | reverse complement strand
TTGGCAATTGGTAGTTGCAGAAAATCCGGGGGTTGATTTTTCGCAATACAATCTATTCGCAATCTTTCACGCCGGTGTTGGTAGAGATGTTAATTTACCCGGAAGTTTGGGAAATGAGAGGGATTTACCTTCGGTTTATTTGAGCCAAGGTCAATTAAAAAAAATATACGGAGCTGACTTTACCGGTTTTCCGGCTAACAATGCTTTAATCACTAATACAATTATCTTACCTGAAACGGAGAGTAGAGAAATTTCGAGTTTGACAGGTGATGTTTTGCTTGAATTATCTATAAACGGATTAATTGTTTCAAGTATTGCAAGCCATATGGGACTTCCGGATTTATTTGACACAAATACGGGTTTAAGTGCTATTGGACGTTTTGGTTTAATGGACGGACAGGCGATATTTGCTTACAGCGGACTTTTTCCTCCGGAGCCCTCTGCTTGGGAAAAAATTTATTTAGGCTGGGAGACTCCGATCGAAATATCAAATTCCGGAATTTACAATATTCAAATTGCTGCAAAATTGGCTGCTACTATTAATGATAATAAAATTGTAAAAATTCCAATCAATAACAATGAATATTTCTTAGTTGAAAATAGACAAAGAGATGTTAATAATGACGGAATAAATTTGACTATTTCTGATAACGGTAATATCATCACTAAAAATTTTCCAAAAGATACAACTGGTTTTAGTATTGCCGGGGTAGATTCTTTACAAGGAGTTATTGTTGATGTTGATGAGTTTGATTGGGCTGTACCGGGGAATGGCATAGTTATTTGGCATATCGATGAATCTGTAATTAATTCAAAAATTAGCGAAAATAAAATAAATACGGATAAATTACATCGCGGAGTTGATGTTGAAGAAGCTGACGGTATACAAGATATAGGTGAGCAGTTTACTACAATTTTTGGCGACCAAGTTGTAGGAGAAGGTGAAGATGTAGATATGTGGTATTTGGGGAATAAATCAAAGCTATATAAAAATCGCTTCGCCTTTGATACAAAACCAAATTCTCTTTCTTATACAGGAGCTAATAGTCTAATTACGATCTCAGACTTCTCAGAAAAGAATAACAAGATGAATTTTAGAGTTGCAATTGGTTCTGATAAAGTAAGTTTTAATGTAACCAATCTTTTTGCGGGGAATTTTACTAATAATTTAAAGGTTGGCGAAGATTATTTTTTAGTTAGTTCTAACTTTTTGTATAAATTTGTCGGTAATTATATTTCATTAATATATGATAAATTTAATGAAGAAAATTTTAGAATTGCCTATACTGATAGTACAATTGCAGGTTGTTTTGATAAATATGTAAATATATACTCAAGTTCAGAGGATACAACGTATTCTGTTTTAGTAGATGATGATATTTCTACTTCTCCGGTAATTGCTAATAATGGCTATATTGTTGGAACGGTAACGGGTAAGTTATATAATATAATGAGATCGGGTAATAATTGGATGGCTTCAATAATTGATAATCCAAATTTCTATTCGGATTCAGTCAAACAATTTAATAACGGTACTAACACAATACTATATCATGATCGAATTGTTATTAAAAATAATCTATTCTTGTTGAATGATGGTGAAAGCTTTATAAAATTTATGCAGTTTTTTAGTCAATCTCATCAATATACTATTGTTTTATCTAATAAAAACAAATTTTATGTTTTTAATGACGGTAAACTAGAAAACAGTTTTATTGCAACATCTGAAAATACAATTAGTAATTTTATAATTGCACAGCTAATCCATAATAGTTACTATCAGATTTTATATACCGATAAAAACAAAATATGGGCTATTAACATAAGTGGTTCAGTTTTTGAGGGATTTCCGGTAGTGCTTGATAATAATGTTCAATTGGAAGATTATATATTAGCTGCTGATTTTGATGAGGATTATATTTCAGATTTAGTTTCGTTTGATGATAATGGTGAAATATATTTATATTCTGTAAATAAGAAAGAAAACTTATATGGTTTTCCTCTATCTACAGGAAATAAATTATCCGGTTTTCCGTCTTTAGCAATAAATAACGGAAATCCCAATAGCTGTACTTTAAGTGTTATTTCTAATAATAAATTATATAAGTATAATATTTTACCCGATGGAATTAATCTAAGATTGGATTATGTAGGCTATTACGGAAAAACTAATAATGATTGTGTAATGTATTATACTTTTTTAGATCAAACACAAACTGAATTCTTTCCAGAAGAAAGAGCTTATAATTGGCCTAATCCGGTTTATGGTAATTCTACATTTATTAGATATTACGTAAAAAATAGTTCTAATGTAAATATTAAAATATTTGATTTAGCAGGTTCTTTAGTTGAAGAAATTCAAACTTATGGTATTGGCGGAAACGATAACGAAGTTGAATGGAATGTATCCGGAATACAAAGCGGTGTTTATTTTGCCAGAATTGAAGCTAACGGAGATTCCGGTAATACTGGTTCAAAAATTATTAAAATAGCCGTTATTAAATAACGGCTTTCTCTTTTCTAACTAATTAAATGATATTTATGAAGAAATTAAGTTTATTCTTGTTATTATTTGTTTTTACACTTAGTCTTAATGCTCAATTTAATGAGTTCCATCCGGAGTACGATTGGTTTACAATTCGTGGGAAGCATGTAGTAGTGCATTATCATAGGGAAGCAGAAAGAACTGCAAGAATAGTTTGTAAAATTGGAGATGAAGTATGGGATCCAATTACATCTTTATATGAATACGAACCGGAAACGGTTCATTATATAATAAAAGATATTGATGATTATAGTAACGGAGCAACTTATTTTTTTGATAATAAAATTGAAATTTGGTCTTCTTCATTAGATTTTGATTTAAGAGGATCGCACAATTGGCTTAGAAATGTTATAACACACGAGTTTACACATATGGTGCAAATTCAGGCAGGAATGAAACTTACACGCACAGTTCCCGCCGTTTATTTGCAGTTTCTAAATTATGAAGATAAAAGACGACCTGATATTCTTTACGGATTTCCTAATGTAGTTGCTACTTATCCTATTGCTACAATTAATATCCCTTCTTGGTTTGCTGAAGGTACAGCGCAATACCAAAGGAAGGAATTAAATTATGATAATTGGGATAGTCACAGAGATATGATTTTAAGAAGCTATGTTTTAGACGGAAATATGCTTACTTGGAATCAAATGGGAGTTTTTGAAAAAAATTCATTAGGTAGCGAATCCGTTTATAACTCAGGTTTTGCTTTAACTAGATATATTTCTCAAAAATACGGTGAGGATAAATTAAAACTAATCACAAATAGATTAGGAAAATGGAAAAATTTTACGATTGATGCTGCATTTGAAGATGTTCTAAATAAAAGTGGTGTGGAAATTTACGGTGAATGGAGAAGTTTCTTAGAACAAGATTATAAAAAAAGGACTGAAGCCGTTTTTAATAATCTAATAAAAGGGGAAGAAATTGTAAATGAGGGTTTTGGAAATTTCTTTCCGAGGTTTAATAAAAATGGGGATAAAATAATTTATGTTTCCAATAAAGGTACTGATTATCTCGGAACATCTTCAATATATCTTTATGATCTAACAACTAAAGAAAATAAGCTATTAGTTGCAGGTATCCGTTCTACTACTGCTTTTACTCCTGATGAAACAAAAATAATTTACGCAAAACTAAGTGATGACAATAAAGGATGGAGAAACATCCATGATTTATTTATTTATGACATAAATTCAGAGGAGGAAACTCGTTTAACTCATGGAATGCGAGCTAACAATCCGGATATTTCTTCAGATGGTAAGAAAATTGTGTTTTTATATCAAACAGACGGTACAACAAATTTGGGCACTGTAGATATTGACGGTAAAAATTTTAAAAGAATTACATTCTTTGAAAACGGAGAACTTGCATATAATCCTAAATTTTCAAAAGATAATAAGTTGGTATATTTTGATTATTCATATCACCATGGTAGAGATATTGCAAGGGTAGATACTTCCGGTGCTAATTTTGAATTTGTTATTAAAACTGATGACGATGAAAGAAATGTAGCATTTTATAATAATAATGAAATTGTTTTTTCATGTGATGAGACCGGTATTTTTAATATTTATAAGTATAACTTAGATACTAAAGAAAAAATACAGCTTACAAATGTTACCGGCGGAGCTTTTATGCCTACCATCGATTCTCAAGGAAATATTTGTTATGCAGGTTATTCTTCAACAGGATATAAAATATTTCTTATTTCGAATTTAGATCAAAAAAGAGTAGATAATTCAAAAAAATATGTTAGAACATTTAATCCTCCTTTAAACGAAGATAAACAAAAAGGGGATTTTACTGAAGAGTATTATAAAAAACTACGCAATTTTAATGACTACGAAACTCCCGATTATAAAGAAGAAAAATATTCATCTGCGTTTTCAAAAATAACTTTCTTTCCGTTTCTGAGAGTTGATAATTATAATACTTCGAATAACTTTATTGATAAGTTAAAACCCGGTGTTTTTATTACTTCAAATGATCATTTAAATCGTTTTGGTTTTTTTGCGGGTGGTTCGATTAATAAACGATGGGAAAGAGACTTGTTTTTAACTTTTGACTACAGAAATAAACTTCCGATTTTATACGGACTGGGTATAAAACCGACTCTTTCATTGGAATTATATAGTATTAGTCGTAAAGCTGACGTAGGAATAAGTTTTGATGAATATGACGAGACATATAATACGGAAACCGATGTAACATATAATTTATTTGAAGTTGATTTTGTATTTAATCATAAAATTCTTGCAGAAGGGAACAACTTAGAAGTAAGATTTATTTACAGCGATTACGTTGCAACTTTAGGTAGTTTTATATTACCAACAACATCTACCTTGTATCCTTCAACAAAAGATAAATATTTTGTCGGCAAAAATATTCAGATAAAATATACTCATGATTTTAAGATTCCTACTGTTGATAGCGATATCAACCCAATAGGTAGAAGTATAGAATTACAATACAATTACGAAATGAATGAATACAATCCTGATGGGAATTATTCAGTCGAGAACGGTTCGCTAGTGCCAATATATAAAGATTTCAGATTTAGTAAATTCGAACTGAATTACAAAGAGCATTTATCAATATTTAAGAATCATACAATTAATACACATATGCGTATCGGTACAATTCTAAATCCTTCAGTACCGGATTTCTTTGATTTTTATCTCGGTGGTTTAGTCGGGATGAAGGCTTATCCGTTCTATGCTATTAGCGGAAATGAAGTAGCTTGGTTAAATTTAACATATAGATTTCCGTTATTTAAAGATATTGATGCAAAAATGGGATTTATATATTTGGATAAAGTGTTTTTATCTATTTACGGAGATTATGGTAATGCTTGGACAGGAAGTAAAGTGGAATGGAATAAATTTAAAAAAGGAGCAGGTGCCGAAATTCGTATGAAATTTGTTTCATTCTATTTATTCCCTACAGCAGTGTTTTTTAATGCTTCATATGCATTTGATAAGTATGATAGGTTGGTTGATAGAGGAAAGACAAAAACAATTGTATCTTATGGGAAAGAATGGCAACTTTACGGCGGAATATTATTTGACTTTAATTTTTAATGAGTGAATATGAATAAATTAATAATCGGAATTATATTACTAAGTTCAATACTTAATGCTCAAACCGAAAATGATAAATTGACAGGAGTATTATCTTTTGACTCTAAGACATCTTTTGATGCTACTTATAATTATATTAATAGTTCGCTAAGTGATGAAGTCAATAAAAAATCAGTATTATTAGCGGGTGTTCTCTCATTTGCTTTGCCCGGTGCCGGTGAAATATATTCTGAAAACTATTATATGGCGGGTCTTTTTATTGCTATTGAAGCTGCTGCTATTACTACAGGATTAGTTTATGATAAAAAGGGGGATGACCAGACATCTTTTTATCATAATTATGCTCATGAAAACTGGGATGTTGTTCGATATGCAAAATGGACTATCAATAATTTGGGTTCATTAAACGGTCAATTAAATTCAGACAATTATGCCGGATTAATTTACGAAAACGGTACAAAAGTAAATTGGCAAATACTTAACAAGCTTGAAACTGATATTGGGGGTTGGTATAGCCATAAATTACCTGCATACGGAGAACAGCAGTATTATGAGTTAATTGGGAAATACCCTCAATATAATGCCGGATGGAGTGATTTTGGAGACGAAAATACACCATATAAATATGGTGATCCTCTAACAGAGAAGTTCAAGTATTATTCAAAGGAAAGAGGAAAGGCAAACGATTATTACAACATTGCTTCAAAAGCAGTTATTGTTGTTATTGTAAATCACATAGTTAGTGCTGTTGATGCCGCACTTTCTGCAAATAGATATAATAAAAAAATTAATCTAAATTTTAATTTAATGAAAACAGTTAAAGGGTATGATATAGAATATTATCCTCAGTTTAACTTACAATTTATGTTTTAATAGGTGGTAAATTATGAAAATGCCTTTAGTGTGCATAGTCGGAAGACCAAATGTTGGTAAATCGACTTTATTTAATAGACTTACGAAATCGAATTTAGCAATTGTTGATGATTTAAGCGGAGTTACACGTGATAGAAATTATGGGGAAGCAGAATGGAACGGTAAAGTATTTAAGTTAGTTGATACCGGTGGTTATGTTCCTGATAGTGATGAACTATTTGATACAGCAATAAGAGAACAAGTAAAATTCGCTATTGAAGAGTCAAATGCCATAATTTTTATGGTTGACGGAAGAGACGGAATTAATCCTTTTGATACTGAAATTGCAAATTTATTACGCATTTCTGGTAAACCTGCTTTTATTCTTGTAAACAAATTGGATAACGCAAATCAAGGGTATTATAAATCTGAATTTTATAAACTTGGAATTGAACATGTTTTTGATATAGCTGCAATTAGCGGAAGAAATTTGGGTGATTTTCTTGATTTATTAATAGAATCTCTAAAAATTGGTGACGAACCATATGAATTTGATACAAGATTAAAAATTGCAATTGTAGGAAAACCAAATGTGGGTAAATCTAGTTTAACGAATGCTTTATTAGGATATGACAGGAGCATTGTTACAGATATTCCCGGAACTACAAGAGATAGTTTGGATTCTGTATTAAAATATTACGGTGAAGAAATTGTATTACTTGATACAGCAGGACTTAGAAAAAAAGCAAAAGTTCAAGAAAATATAGAGTTTTATTCCAATGTGAGAACTTATAGGGCTTTAATGGATAGTGATGTAGCCGTAATTCTTTTAGATGCTGAAAAAGGACTTGAAAATCAAGACCAAAAAATTATTCAAGAAGCAATTAGAAGAAGAAAAGGGCTGATTATTGCTGTAAACAAATGGGATTTAATTGAAAAAGATGATAAGACTGCAGGTATTTTTGAAAAAGGATTAATAGAAAAATTGGGTTCTGTAGATTATGCCTATTTTATTTTTATTAGTGCATTAACAAAACAAAGAATCTATAAACTAATAGATATCGCCAAAGAAATAAATATTGAAAGGAAGAAGAAAATAAGTAATGAAGTATTAAATGATATTTTGTTACCTGAGTTTATGAAAACACCTCCGCCGTCAACAAGGACAGGAAAAGAGGTCAAAATAAGATTTATTACACAAGTAGGCGATAATTATCCGATATTTTTATTGTTCGCAGACCAATCAAACCATATAGGCGATAATTATAGAAAATTTGTTGAAAGGACTATACGTAAGCATTTTGGATTTAAAGGTGTTCCGTTGACAGTTTCTTTTAGAGATAAGTAGCATTTTTTTCTCAAAAATTTATTATATTAATGCAAATTATTTCTAATTATTGATGAATACTATAAACGATAAAGAACGAATATTACAACTTGAAGAAGAGAATCGGGAATTAAAATCCCGATTACTTCAATATAGTAGTATTTACAATGCTTCAAGTGATATAATTATTTTTGTTGATAGTAGGACCGGTAAAATTATAAATACCAATTATGCAATTACTCAATTGTTAGGTTTTTATGTTGATGAAATATTAGGAAAAAGTATAAGCTTAATATTTGATGAAACTGCTGAAGAAATTACATCTGAAATCGAAATATTTGGTTCTGTTTTAACAAATAGAAAAGTAAAAAAACAGAATGGTGCATATAGATTAATGGATATGACCTTTACAATGATTAACATCGGTAATGATGTTTATCATATCTTTAATCTACGAGATGCTGAAGAAAGGGCAGAAGCAGAGAGAGAGTTAAAAGAGTTTTCAAATCGGTTGTCACTTCATAACAAAACAAAAGATAAGTTCTTCTCGATTATTGCACATGATTTAAAAAATCCGTTTAGTTCGTTACTAGGGTTGAGCGAATTATTAGAAACAGACTTTTATGAACTAAGTGATGAAGAGAAATTAACATATATTGCTGAAATGAGGAAAGTATCGAAAGGGTCTTATCAACTATTAGAAAACCTTCTTCATTGGTCACGTGCTCAAACCGGTAAAATAACTTATCAGCCAAGTGAACTTGACCTTAAATTTTTATTATTAGAAGTTATGGGGTTAGTTCATGCTCAAGCTAAAGCTAAAAATTTGGAAATCCAAATTATTTTTGATGAAGATTATGTAGTTTATGCAGATGACGATTTATTAATGACTGTAATTAGAAATTTATTAACTAATGCTATAAAATATTCTTATAACGGTCAAAAAATAACTATTGATGCGAAAAAGGTAAATGAAGATATTCTTGAATTGGCAATAACAGATTTTGGTGTTGGAATTTCTGAAAATCAAAAGGACATGATTTTTACTGTTGAAAGAGGAGAAAGTAGACCCGGAACAAATAATGAAAAAGGAACAGGATTAGGTCTTATATTATGTAAAGAATTTATCGAATTAAATAAAGGCGAAATTCGTTTTATTTCGTCAAAAGTTACCGGTACAACATTCTTTATTACGATACCATTATTATACTTTGACTGAACTATTTATTAATAATAAAATTACAATTATTTTTAGTTTAAGAGTTAGTTACAAATAGTTCATTTCGATAATCAAATTTCAAAAACTTGATAACACTAGAAGGTTATTAAGATTAATACTCTTTAAATTATAATATTCTTGCTTTTATTGTTCATTATTTTTATTTTTGTTACTATTAGTCTTGGTTTTGGTTTTACGAATGTGAAGAATAAAAGTTATAATTATATATAAAATTTATACTTTATTCTAAACTAGATTATCTTAAAAGGTTTATCATAAAACTACAAAATGTGCAATAATTATAGATACGTCAAAAGTTGATAGATTGAATTAAGGATCGTTTCTCAATAATTAGAGAATATATAAATGATCAAAAATGTTATTTTTTTATTTTTCTACATTTTTATTTTTATTAGTTGTAAAAACAACAATCCGCCTCAAGAATTAATTGATAGCGAGATTAGTAAAATCGAGTTAACAATTAAATATACTTTAGGAGATGAATATAAAATAAAAGAATTAAGAATAGATAAGGAATATTTTTTAAATAAAGAATGTAATGAATATAAAATAGAATACTCGTTTATTATAAATAAACAATTTATTGAGAATAAACCTAAAAGAATAAAAGGTTATTTTATATTTTGGCTAGATCTTAATGATGAATGGAAAATAAAATACAATACAATTAGAGATGAAGGAATTATTAATTTAATTAATTAGCGGAGATTTAGTTATTCGATTTAAGATATATATTTTACTATTTACTTGTATAATCTCTAATATAGTTTATTCAGAAGATATTCGTTTTTTTAGATTTGATATAAATGATATTTATAATGCAAAAAACAAAAAATATATAGAAAAAATATATGAAGAGATTGCAAAAAAGAAAAACGGAAATTGGAGTAGAAAAGAGTTTATCAATTTAGTTAAACGCCCGGAAGCTGATACGGTTTACGCTGATGTTTTAATTAAATATGCAAGACCTGATAGCAAACAAAACCAAGAAAATGAAGCAGAAAACTATTTAAAAATATTTATGCGTGAGGATAGGGTTGAACGAGGTGTTAAATTTTTAGCTGATTATGATAAAATTCTGATTGATGCTGAAAATAAGTATAATGTTTCAAGAAAAGATATTGTATCTATACTGATGTGGGAATCGGGTCTCGGTGAGTTTACCGGAAATTATAGAATTTTTAATGTTTTTTTTAATCAAATTCTGTACTTAGATATTGCAGAGGAGTATTCGGTATCCCTTTTTATTAAAAAGAACGAAAAATCACCCTATGAAAATTTAGAAGCACAAGAAAAAGCAAAAAAAAGAATTGAAAGAATTAGAAATAATGCGGTTAATTCATTAGTTGCTTTATTGAGGGAATCAAAATTGAATAAATTAGATCCCTTAGCACAGTTAGGTTCTTGGGGCGGAGCAATCGGATATGTTCAATTTATGCCATTTAATTTACATTATGTCATAGACGGAGACAATAACGGAACTAAAGATTTATATACATTTCCTGATGCTATTTTTAGCTGTGCAAATTTTTTAAAGACTGTCGGAAAATATAAAAATAATGAAAGTAGTCGTAAAAAAGCTATATTTAGGTATAATCCTTCAGAAAACTATGTAAAAGGTGTAATTACATATGCAGATACTATTTGGAATAGGTATAAAGTAAGGAAAAATAAATGATTTTTGGTAGCATTAAAGGACTGATAAAACTATTATTTGCGTTACCAATTGTTGTTTTAGTGGCTTATTACTTTAATACTTCCTCTTGTTCAGAATTTTCTTTAATGCCGACTCTGCAAAAGATTCAAAATGTTAGTATCACAGAAATTCAATCTGATAGTATAAGAGTAAATCTTGATGCAATTATTTATAATAAAAATCAATTTGCTTTAAATATCGACAAATTAAATTTATCCATAAAAAATAAAAACAACTTAGTAGGGAAATCAATCACAACTGAAGAAGTGAAATTACTCCCTGATTCATTAACTTCTATTCCTATGGTCATTTATTTTGATACTAAAAAAATGTTTGAAATATTATCAACAGAAAATGACTCGGTTCAATTGGATTTAATTGGGAATGTTAAAATAAAATCGCAAATAGCTGATTTTGAAAAATCTGTTAATTTTCCTTTGGCAATTAATATAAGAGAAATAATAACAAACAGTATTTTTGAAGATGATAACAATTCTGAGATAATTACTGTTATTAATGCTGAATTATTAGATATTACACCAAGTTCATCAAAACTTGCGATTTCATTTAAAGTAAATAATCCTTATGACTTAAGTTATACTATATTGGATTATCCGGCTATTGTTAAAATAAATGGGAAAGAGTCCGGAAAAGGAAATTTAACAGAGAAAATAGAAGTCATTAAGAATGAATTGGGAACAAAAGGAAAAATGCTATTTGTAATTAATAACTTTAAATCTACTACTTCTCTATTAACAGCATTATTAAATAGAAAAATTGAATATGAAACCATTGGGTACTTAAAAATCAGACTTTTTGAACACGATTTTAATATGCCTTTTTCTATAAAAGGTGATTTATTATAATAATGAAATAAAATACAAAATATTAATTTTTTCTTGGTTATTTAAATGTAAACGTTTATTTTTATAATATATCTTAAGAGTTAAAGATGAAAAAACTACAGCTTTTTATTTTATTTTGTTTAATTCTATCCGTAAATAGGATCGGAGGAAAATCTTTGCATATTCATGATTTTAATAACGTAGCAAGATTAGGGTTTGAGCAAGTTGAGGAAAAAGATCTTGATTTATATTATTCCTCAAAAAAATTAGGGGCATTTATTGAACACGGAAAAACTACATTTAGAATATTTGCACCTACTTCAGCAAATCTTAAGTTGTTTATATTTGAAAATGTTGAAGATAGTATTGGTGTTGAATATAATATGAAGAAAGATGAAGACGGGGTTTGGGAATGTGTAATTGATAAAAATCTTCGTTCTAAATATTATGGATATAAAGCATATAAAGTCGGAGATGATGTCAACTCGTATAAACCATTACTTGTAGATCCTTATTCAAAAGCAGTTGCAACATATAACACTTATATGAATCCAAGAAAATCGATTGTTTTTGAAGATAACTACAATTGGGAAGGAGATAAATGGATACAGCAGGATTGGCGAGATTTAATTATATATGAAATGCATATTAAAGACATGACTGCTCATAAATCTGCAGGAGCAACTAAACCCGGTACTTATTCTGGATTAATCGAAAAAAATATAAAAGGTGGTATTAATTATATTAAAGAATTAGGTGTTAATACAGTTGAACTTTTACCGGCTCAAGAATTTGGTTGTTGTGAAATTCCATACAAAAAAGCCTCGTTTGGTCGTTTTAACACATGGAATCCTTATGAAAGAAACCATTGGGGTTATATGACATCGAACTTTTTTGCACCTGCCGCATACTATTCTGAAGATTGGAATGAATTTAAATGGAATACTTGGATGGGGGTTGAAGGAAAGCAAGTAACTCATTTTAAAGATATGGTTAAAGCTTTTCATAAAGAAGGGATTGCTGTAATAATGGATGTTGTATTTAATCATCTTTCTGAATATGAACTTGGTAACTTAAAAGAACTTGATAAAGAGTATTATTTTAGATTGGATGCAAACGGAAATTATCTTGCAGAAAGCGGTTGCGGAAATGATTTAAAGACCGAAAGACCGATGGTTAGAAGAATGATAGTCGAAAGTATCTTATTTTGGATGAAAGAGTATCACGTTGACGGTTTTAGGTTTGATCTAGGAAAATTGATAGATTGGGAAACAATAGAAGAAATAATTAAAGAAGCAAAGAAAATTAATCCAAATGTTGTTTTTGTTTGCGAACCTTGGGGTGGTGGTTATGATCCTAAAGGTTTTTCGTTAAGAGGTTGGGGTGCGTGGAATGATCAAATAAGGAACGGTATAAAAGGAGAAAATCCTTTGACCGGATTAGGTTGGATTTTTGGAAAGTGGTATGGTAATAATAATGTTGATAGAATAAAAAGTTATGTTAACGGAACATTAGTAAAAGATAAAGAAGGCTTATTCCAGAATAAAGAACATGCAGTAAACTATTTAGAATCTCATGACGGATATACTTTTGGAGATTTTATTCGCATTGGGTTGAATAACCAGGATACGGGTAAAGTGATAAAAGATATTTTTGAATATTCTAAATTGAATGATCACCAATTAAAACTTAATAAACTAGGTGCTCTGTTTTTATTTACCTCACAAGGTATGACGATGATTCATTCAGGTCAAGAATTTGCTAGATCAAAAGTGCTTCCGTTTAATAAAAATATTGATGACAGACATCAAGGAATGGTTGATCATAATACATATAATAAAGATAACGATGTGAATTATATTAATTATGATATTGCTTCACAAAATCAAGAATTAGTTGACTATTATAAAGGATTAATCAATTTAAGAAAATCTTATAAAGCTTTTAGACACGCCGATTATGATAAAATTGAATTCTTTACAAATAATAAAAACGAATTCTTTTTAGGCTATAAAGTTAAACATAAAAATGAAGAATTTCTTGTTTATTTTAATGCAAATCCTAAAGACGAAGTAGATATAAAATTGCCAAAAGGAGAATGGGAAATAATTGTAAATGAGGATGTTGCCGGTATTGAAACTATTAAAAAAGTTAAAAACGGTATAAATATTCCTTCAGTATCGGGTTGTGTTTTACGAAAATCAAAATAGTTTTATGAAAAAAATAATTGTGCTTTTTATAATGTTTTGTGCGATAAAAAATATCGCACAAAACGATACATGTATCGTCCAGTTGAGATCTTTGGATTCAACAATAGTTTTTGATGTAAAATACGCTACCGAGAATAACTTTACAAAGAAAGTATTATATCCAACTGGTAATGTTTACATTCGAAAAATAGTTGGGGATAGTTTAGTTGCTGCAAATAAATATCTTCTAATAAACTTTTCTTTGCGGTTAAAAGTTTATGATGCTTATAGACCACTAAGTGTGCAAAAAATTATGTGGGAAATTATGCCTAACGAAGATTTTGTAGCTAATCCACAAAAAGGGAGTAGACATAATCGAGGTGCTGCAGTAGATGTTACTTTGATAGACTTAAACGGAAATGAATTAGATATGGGTACTGAATATGACGATTTTACTGAAAAAGCAAACTCAGCATATAATAATTTACCAATAAATATTCTTGAAAATAGAAGGCTATTAAGTAGTACAATGGTTAAATTTGGATTTACGCCTTTAAAATCTGAATGGTGGCACTATGATTTTAAAGGATGGAATAAGTTCTCTATACTGGATGAACCAATCAATTAAACCTACGACGTAAAAGCCTTTTTTAATGATTTTTCCAAAGCGAATTTAAAGCTTGTTAAATTAACCGGTTTAGAGAAAGTAAACTCAACACCCAAGCTTTTATATTCTTCGACTAAATTTTCTTCTAAATACATACTTAGTAAAATAAATGGGGGTTTATATTTTATTTTTGAAGATTTAGTGTTTTTTATTAATTCATAACCGGTAACTTCTGGCATTTGGTGATCAGTTATAACAATAGCCGGATTATATTGTTTGATTTTTTCAAATGCATCTCTGCCGTCTGAAGATTCTATTACATTGTAATTTGGTAATAGACTTTTTAATAATTTTGCATATAAAATTCTATCAGTAGAAACATCATCAACAAGTAAAATATTCGAAGATGAAATCGGACAAGTAAAAATAAACTTAGTTCCCTTTCCAAGTTTACTTTCTACGCTAATATTTCCGCCGTGTTTTTTTATAATATCGTTTACTAACGAAAGTCCTAAGCCGCTTCCTTTCTCTCCGGAAGTTCCTTGTAAAGTAAATTTAGTCTCTATTTTAAACAATTTCTCTTGGTCTTCTTCTTTTATACCAACACCAGTATCACTAACCCAAAATTCAACTTGATTTTCATTAATGTTTTTGGATGCTCCGATTTCTATCTTATCACCTTGTTTACAAAATTTAACCGCATTTGAAAGTAAATTATTAAAAACTTGAAACATTAAATTTTCATCTGCATGAATGTTAATATCTTTTTCAATATTAACATAAATTTCAATCCCCTTTTGTAATGCAATACCTGTAGAAGTTTGAACAGATTTATGTATTAAATTTTTCGCATTAATTCTTTCAGGGTTAAAATTTACTCTTCCGGTTTGAATGCGTGTCCAATCTAAAAGTGAATTCACCAAATTAAGCATATTTGTTGATGAATCGTGGATAAATGAAATATATTGATAAAGCTTTTCCTGAGGAAGATTACGGTTATTCAATAAGATATCAGTAAATCCCAGAATTGAAGAGAATGGAGTACGTAAGTCATGAGATATTATAGATAAAAATCTGTCTTTAGTATCATTTAATGTTTTTAAGCTTTCAGCATAATTTTTTAATTCTTCTTCACTTTTTTTTGTAGCAGTAATATCGCTTACAAGTCCAAAAAGTTTGTTAATTTTTCCGTTTTGATCTCGTATAACAGAAATTTTGTTTTTAATCCAGTAAATGTCTCCGTTTCTGTTAATAATTCGATATTCAAATTCCGAAGAAAATTTTGTAATACTTTTATAGAATTTTTTTAACGATGTAATAACCGAATAAATATCATTAGGATGGATTATTCTATGCCATAGTTTTGTATCATTTAAAAAATCTGCAGGAAGAAATCCTGTTATTTTCAACACTGCATCTGTATATAATACAACACGCAATTCTTGTACATCTCTTTCGGCAACCCAAATAAATTCGTTAATATTTTCGGTAATGCTTCTATATCGTTCTTCTGAAATTTCGAGTGCATTTTGAGCTTCTTTTTCCTTTGTAATATCTCTAACTAAAATAACGATATAATCATTCTTTCCTATTTGATAATTACCTAAAGAAAACTCGCAGATTATAATCTCTCCGTTTTTTTTCACTCCTGATATTTCAAATCTATTAGTTTCAATCTTTGAGTCTAATAATTTATCCAAAATTGATAAAAATTCATTTCTGTGAGGTTTATGAATAAATTCAACAGGATTTAAGCCTAGTATTTCCTGAGGAGAGTCATATCCGAAAATTTTCGCAAATGAATCATTAACAAGCTGAAAAACATTATTACTTTCAACTGCAATACCTTCTTTTGAAGCTTCAAATACTGTTTTAATAAGTAGTAAATCCTTTTCAGATTCTTTTTGAGCAGTTATATCAGAGAATATTCCGATATAATATTCAGGTTGATTAACTAAATTATATACAGGAGTAAAATTTGCAACAACGTATATTTTATGTCCATCCATCTTTTTTAGCGGCAGTTCAATAGTCTTAATCTGATTTTTTGTAAGATATTCGAAGTTAAAATCATTATTTGTTTCTTCTTTATCAATAAAATCGCAAACATTTAGTAGTAAAGCATCTTCAAATTTAATCTTAAATTCATTGGCAAAATGAGGATTAATATATTTGATATCTCCCTTTAAATCAAAGGTTAGAATAAATTCTTTACTATTTGTAACTATTGACCTATAATGTTCTTCGGATTTTTTTAATTCTTTCTCAAAGCCATATGTTTTTGATACATCTTTGCAAATAAATATTATACTTTTACCGTGTTTATCACTAATAGGAAAAAAGGATGCTTTTAATATAATTTCACTATTATTTTTCTCAAAATTTAATCTTCCGGTCCATTCTCTTTTGTTAAATATTTCATTCTTAAGTTTTGTGAAATATTCATTTGTAATAGTTGGAATTAATTCTTCTATCGATTTCCCAATTAAATTATAGTTCTGAAACTCAGAATATGGGAGAACATTTTTAGTAATTGAAGTAATTATTCCGTTTTCGTCTAATGTAAGAATAGCATCTGTTAAGTTGTTTAAAACAATTTGAAGTTTGTTTATCTCAATTTCTTTTAATTCATCTTCTTTATTATTGATCTTTAATTGTGTTATGTCATCAAGTATAATTAATACTATTGGGTTATCGACTTTTTCATTTATAACAAAAAAAGAAGTGTTGAAAACTTTCTCCCGTCCTAAATAATTAGAATATAATTCAACTTCTTGGTAATCATACAATTTTTTAAGATTGACAAACACTTCAATTACGCTATTTCGACTTTCTGAGATAAAAAGATCAATTATCGAATTTCCGACTGAAAGATTAATGTTTTTTGAAAAATTTATAATATTTCCGGTTGCATCCGTAATAACCCATAGATGCTTAGTTTTCTCAACTATATAGGTTATCACATCAAGTGTATTTATATCAGGAGAATTATCAGTTGTACCAGAGATGAAGTCATCTAAAATTAAAATTCCGCCTTTGAATGTTCCGTTTTCAAAAAATGGTGTTCCCTTTAGTTGTATTTTTAGTTCAGTATTATCTTGCCTTTTTTGAGTGAGAATGTCAGCTTCAAATGGTATGTTTTTACTTAAATCAGTTATGCTATCAGTAATTTGCGGTGAATTAAAAATATTTTGATCCAAAATAGGTGAATTCAATAAATCGTTTTTACTAACTCTTTTAGTAACGCCAAACCGTAAAAAATTATTATTTATATATTTAATTAAAAAGTTCTCATCAAAAATTAACATCCCTATCGGGGAATAATCAATAAAAGATAATAATGATTGTAAATTAGTCATATTAGGTATTTAAATAATTAAGATATAGTTAATAATATATCAAAATAAAATGACTTAAAAAAATATTCTTATTAAATTAAAATAATTAAGAATAATAAACTTTATAAATTAATGTAATTTGGCTATATTTAAATTTAATTTTTTGGAATACAATGAAAGTAAAAATATTATTTATTGGCGATATTGTAGGTGCAAGCGGTTTAAAAATAGTTGAAACATTTTTACCTACTATTAAAGAAAAATATAACATAGATGTTGTGATAGCTAACGGGGAAAATATTTCTGACGGAAAAGGGTGCACACCTCGTGAAGGAAAAGCACTTTTTGCTCTTGGAGTAAAAGCCATAACAGGCGGAAATCACACTTGGGATAAACCTCAATCTCAAGATTATTTAAAAAGCGAACCGAGAAGTTTACGCCCTATGAATTATCCTAAAGGGACCTACGGAAATGGTTATTACATTATTGATGAAGGAAATTATAAAATAGGAGTTTTAAATCTTCAAGGTCGTTCCTTTATGCCAATGATTGATTGCCCATTCAGAATAGGTGAAAATACAATTAAGAAGATTAGTCAGGAAACAAAAATAATAATTGTAGATTTTCATGCAGAAGCAACAGCCGAAAAAATTGCTTTTACTTATTTTGTTGACGGTACAGTTTCTGCGGTATTAGGAACTCATACACATGTTCAAACTTCTGATGAAAGGATTTTTCCAAAAGGAACCGGATTTATCACCGATGTAGGGATGACTGGACCTTACGATTCTGTAATAGGTATGAAAATAGATGCAGCAATTAACCGATTTATTTATCAAACACCACAAAAATATATTTCAGGAACGGAAAATAATCATATTAGTGCAGTAGCTCTAACAATTGATACGGCAACAGGGAAATGTTTAGAAATTGAAAGAATTTTTTATCCTGAATTTGATAAAACATACGATATTATACAAGAGGTAACTAATGATAATAATTGACGGAAAGGAAGTATCCGAAGAAATTAAAATTGAACTTACCGAAAAAGTTAAAAACAAAAAAAACGAGATTGGTAAAGTACCGGGTTTAGTAACAATTTTAGTTGGTGATAATCCTGCTTCGTTATCATATGTAACTATGAAGGGGAAGGCATGCGATCAAATAGGAATGTATTCTATTTTAGAAAAACATGATTCATCAATGAAAGAAGATGAATTATTAAATTTAGTTGAAAAATATAATAATGATGAAAGTATTCATGGTATATTGGTTCAATTACCTTTACCAAAGCATATAAACGAAGATAAAATTATTGAGGCAATAAATCCCTCAAAAGATGTTGACGGATTTCATCCGATTAATGTGGGAAATTTAGTTATAGGGAAAGAAGCATTCTTTCCATGTACGCCGTATGGCATTCTTGAGTTGATTAAACGGTATAATATAGAAACAAAAGGAAAACACTGCGTTGTAGTCGGAAGAAGTAATATAGTGGGAAAACCAATTGCAAACATGATGTTGCAAAAAAAAGAAGGCGCAAATTGCATTGTAACCGTTTGCCATTCTGCAGCAAAAGATTTAAGCATATTTACAAAAACGGCGGATATTTTAATTGCTGCGATTGGATCTCCTAATTTTATAAAAGGGGATATGGTAAAAGAAGGTGTTGCGGTTATTGATGTAGGGATTAATAGAGTAGATGATATATCTGCAAAAAAGGGTTATAAAATAGTTGGTGATGTGGAATATGATAGTGTTGCAAATAAATCTTCTTATTTTACTCCGGTTCCCGGAGGTGTAGGACCAATGACTATTGCAATGTTAATGAAAAATACTTATACTGCTTTTTGTAGAATAAATAAAATTAGAGAGTAGTTTTATGGATACACGGATTGATAAAATAGTAAATCAAGTTTTTATTGAGAAATCATTACACGATTTTTACTGTAGTTATGACAGCTGTAAGGGATGGGAAAAAAACGTAATTGAACAACCTAAAGCAGTTAAAAAAATAATTGAATCTGGTGCAGAAAGAATAGCTGCCGGTATAGGTATCGGTTCAGAGATTTCAGATATAGGGTTAGCAAGAATGATTGACCATACTTTATTGAAACCTGAAACCACATCCAATGACATAAAAAAATTATGTGAAGAAGCCAAAAAATATACATTTGCTTCGGTTTGTGTAAATCCTTACTATGTTAGTTTATGTCATTCTATGTTAAAAAATACACCCGTTAAAGTTTGTACGGTAATCGGATTTCCTCTAGGTGCTAATACAACAGAAACTAAGCGATTTGAAGCCGAGCAAGCTATTCAAAACGGTGCCGAAGAAATTGATATGGTTATTAATATCGGAAAACTAAAAGAAGGGGATTACAAAGCAGTATTTGAGGATGTAAATAAAGTTGTTTTAACAGCAAAAAAGCACAATGTGGTTTGTAAAGTTATATTAGAAACCGCATTATTAACTGACGAAGAAAAAATTAAAGCATGTATAATTTGCAAAGAAGCTAAAGCAGATTTTGTAAAAACCTCAACGGGATTTAGCAAAGGAGGAGCTACGGCATCAGATATTGCACTTATGAAGTATGTAGTAGGAAGCAGTGTCGGTGTGAAAGCCTCTGGGGGAGTTAGAACTTATGAAGATGCCGCATTATTAATCGAATCGGGTGCTGATAGAATCGGGGCAAGTGCAAGTGTTAAAATAGTTAATAAAGAAACCAATAATGATAAAGGGTATTAGTGGTTTTAGATTTGATTGTTACTAATACAGATGACGGATTTACTGCAGCTATACCCAGCATAAACGGAATTGATTGCTGGGCTCATAAACATGACGATGCTTTAGATGAAGCAGTTAATATGTTATGTTATTATTTAGCTTTTGAAGATAAAAAGAAGATTAAAATTGATTTGTCAAAAAGAGAAAATAATAGAACCGTCTATAAAGTGATATTTGATAAAGAGTTAAAGTGAGAGAATTTAAGAGCGAACAAAGATTAAATAAAATAAAAAAAGTACTGAGTTATAGACAAAACGATTTAACCGTTGTATTGGAAAATATTCATGACCCACATAATGTTAGTGCAATATTTCGCACTTGTGATTCTGTCGGAGTAAAGAAAATAAATCTTTTATACCATATCGAAAAATTCCCACGATTAAGTAATAAAGTATCGGGGTCCGGAAGTAAGTGGGTTGAATTTGAACGTCATAACATTGTTCAGAGATGTTTTATGCAGCTTAAGAAAGAAGGATATTATATTTTAGGCAGCAAAGTTTCTGAAAATGCCACGAGTATATATAATATTGATTTTACAAAAAAAGTTGCGGTACTTTTCGGAAATGAACATCGGGGAATTTCGGAGGAAACGGAAAATCTTTGTGATGAACTGATATATATACCGATGTTTGGTATGGCGCAGTCTTTAAATGTTTCTGTAGCAGTTTCGGTAACTATGTATGAAGTTTTACGTCAAAGATTGGCTGCAGGATTATATGATAAGCAATCATTGAATAATGATGAGTATGAAAATTTAATAGATAAATGGTGTTCATATTAATGGAAAAAAAATTTAATAAAATTTCAAAATTAAAGGGTTTATTATACTTACCCGGTGATAAATCAATTTCTCACAGAAGTGTCATGTTTGCAGCTATGGCTTTCGGTAGATCGATCATTAAAAACTGCTCTAACGGGGAAGATGTAAAATCTACTATTAATTGTTTTAGGAATTTGGGATGTAATATAGATGTTTCGGAAAAAGAAATTATTATTGACGGTAAAGGAATATTTGGATTTAATAATAGCAATTTAACTCTTGATGCCGGTAATAGTGGTACAACTTCAAGGTTACTTACCGGATTATTATGCGTTCAGAAATTTGAAACTACTATTGTGGGGGATGAATCACTTTCTAAAAGACCCATGACAAGGGTAGTTGACCCTTTAACGAAGTTTGGAGCCAATATCAAAACTTCAGATGGGAAACTTCCGTTAACTATCTATCCTTCAACAAGTATTAGACCGTTTGACTATACATTAAATGTTCCGAGTGCTCAAGTAAAAAGCGCCTTAATTTTAGCCGGATTACATTTTGATAAAGAAACCATAATTCGAGAACCATTTATTACTAGAGATCACACAGAAAAAATGCTTGGTTTAAAAACTGAGTTTATAGACGGAATAAAAATAATTCATGTTTCTAATGATAATTATCCCAAGGCTGGTGAATATATTGTTCCTTCCGATATCTCAACCGCTGCATTTTTTATAGTTTTAGGTTTATTAGTTCCTGATTGCGAAATCGTTATAAAAAATGTACTTTTAAATGAAACTCGAGCGGGGATAATTAAAATATTAAAAGAAATGGGTGGTGATATCCAAATATTAAATGAGTATAATACAAATTATGAAAAGTCAGGTGACATTTTAGTAAAAAATAGTAAATTAAAAAATATAAAAATTGATGAATCCATAATTCCCAACATAATTGATGAAATTCCGATATTAAGCTTGGCAGGAGTTTTTGCGGAGGGGGATTTTATTATAAATAATGCAGAAGAACTCAGATTTAAAGAAACAGATAGAATAAAAGCATTAGTTGAAAATTATAAAAATGTAGGAATTGAAGTAGAAGAATATAAAAATGGTTTTATTCTAAAAGGGAATGCTCTAGATAAATTAGTAAATTATGATAGTTACGGGGATCATCGTATTGCAATGACATTCGGAATACTTTCAATGTTATTAAATTCGGGTGGTATAGTAAAAGATTTTGATTGCGTAAATATTTCAAATCCCAATTTTATTGATCAAATTAATGCGATAGTAGAGGAATAAAATGGCAGAAGTAAAACTGGTTAATGTTTCAAAAATTTATGAAGGCGGAAATAAGGCTGTTCATAATGTAAATATTGAAATTAAGGATAAAGAATTTGTAGTATTAGTTGGACCTTCAGGTTGCGGTAAAACAACCACATTAAGGATGATTGCAGGCTTAGAAGAAATATCTGAAGGAGATTTGTTTATTGACGGTGTTAGAGTAAATGATATATCGCCGAAGGATAGAGATATTGCAATGGTTTTTCAAAATTATGCTTTGTACCCTCATATGACTGTATACGAAAATATGGCATTTGGATTGAAATTACGAAAATTTGATAAAAAAGAGATTCAAGAAAGAGTGCATAATGCAGCTAAAATTTTGGGTATATATGATTATTTAAATAGAAAGCCAAAAGCATTATCAGGTGGGCAAAGGCAACGCGTGGCAGTTGGAAGAGCTATTGTGCGTAAGCCTAAGGTTTTTTTATTTGATGAACCCCTAAGTAATCTTGATGCAAAATTGCGAGTACAGATGAGAACGGAAATATCAAAGCTGCATAGAAACTTAAACGCAACTATGGTTTATGTTACTCACGATCAGGTAGAGGCGATGACAATGGGTGATAGAATTGTTATTATGAAGGACGGTTTTATTCAACAGATGGATTCCCCATTAAATCTTTACAATAATCCGGTTAATAAATTTGTTGCCGGTTTTATCGGAAGTCCTTCAATGAATTTTGTTGAAGGAACATTAATAAAAAATGATCAAATTAAATTTGTTGATACATCTAATCAGTTTATTATTGATATTCCCGAAAAGTACTCTGAAAAAATTAAACCCTATATAGATAAAGCAATATATATGGGCATTAGACCGGAAGATATTACTATTTCAGAAGAAGGACAGTTTATTTTTGAAAGTGAAGTAGTTGAGCCAATGGGCAATGAAATATTTTTATACTTTAATGTTTCCGGAAATCAATTTGTATCTAGAACAAATATTCAAAAGGAAATAAAAGCAGGAGAAAGTATAAAAATATTTTTTAATACCGACAAATTACATTTTTTTGATAGAGAAACAGAAAAAGCTATCTTATATTAAAGTTCAATAATTTGATGTTCAAATTTGCCTACTGAAATTTCGTTATAAATATGTTTTAATATACTTATTCCATATTTATTGGCAAAATAAATATAGTTTAACTCTCTCTCTTGTAAATTATTATTTGGGTATATTAAATTTTTAATCTTGCTCAATTGTCTTAATGTAACCTCGTTTTTAGATTGAAATACTTTTTCCGTTTTTGATTTTAATGCTTGTGTAGATTGCAATATTTTTTCAATTGTTTTAATAGTCAAATCTTCTAAACTTCTATCAATTTTTTTCAAATTCTCTTCTAATAATTTAAAATCATCTTTTATTTTATTTTCTGTATTCATAAATAAATCATCTATATTTAAGGGAGTTGAAGTATTCAAAACCTTTTTAATTAATTTGTTCTCGTCTTCTAAAACTTCTTCGAAAGAAAGTCCGTATTTGTCTAATAAATCTTTAGTCCCTTTTTCTAGAAGAGTAATTGACGCCCGAGGATATATATAAGGTTGAACAATATTAAACTCTTTATAAAACGGAATAACTTGTGCGAAATAGCTTATTTCTCCCGGACCTGCAATATAAAAACCAGTAGGTAATAAGTAATCTTGGCATATAGGTCTTAAAAGAACATTAGGCGAAAATCTTTCAGGTTGTGTTTTAAGTAAATCAATTAATTCTGCTTTAGAATATTTTTTTCTTTTGTTTTTTAATCTAAAGTTATCTTCATCAGGCTCAAGTAGAAATCTGCCATCATTTTCAGATAAAAACATATTAATAGGTTTTATTTTTACTTGAGCATGGTAATTTTCTTCGAGATTTGCACTTGTATCAATTGCGATTAAAAGATGGTTCCGATAATCATCTAGTTCTTTAAAAAATATTGGTTTAAGAATATTTTTAATTTTAGAATTTTGAGGATCAAAAATGATTAACCCAAACTCGTCAAATAAATTAAAGATCACATCTCTAAATGCTTCTTTAAATGTTCTTCCCTCCCTGTAAAAGGAAATAATATTGTCATAAAGTTGACTTGTAAAATCTGTTTTTCTTAATGAGTTCTCTAAAAGTTCTAAAGTTTGATTAAATTCCGGTTTAAATTTATGATTTCCTACATTGCTTCGGAAATTACCGGTAAAATTATCATCATATTTTATATTAACAAGGTTATTTTCCTTATTAATTATGTTAAAATTATTAACTTCTTCAAAATCATGGTCATCTCCTTCTAACCAAAAAACAGGAATAAAGTTATATCCGTAAAATTTGTTTTTTAATTCAATAGCAAGTTTTATTGCTGTAATAATTTTATAGAATGTATATAATGGACCCCCGAATAAACCTAATTGTTGACCCGTAACAATAGCAATAGTATTATTCTTTGCAAGCAATTTAATATTATTGTCTGTTGTTTTTGATATGTTTAGTTCACCATATTGTGTCTTGATAATTTCGGACAGTTCCTTTGAAAATGGTTTTTGTTTGGCACACACTTCTTCAAAATGTTTAATATAATTGTAAGTTTTTCTAAAATCTTTATTGTAAAAGCTCTTAACCTTATTAAAATCGTACAAATAATCAATAAATAATTGGTTTTGATGGGGTATTTTTTTATAATCTATGTACATTTTATTGCCTAATAATATTATTTAATATCACAAATTTACTTAAAAATTCCTTATGTTTAAACTCTTAATAATAAAGAATTGGTTCAACAAGGTATGTTTAAAAGATTTATATTGTTTTTTCTTTTGTTTGGGATAATAGAAGTATCAGCACAAGAAAATATTGAATTTTTACCCACTGGGTTACATTTTAAGCCATTAATTGCAAATGTTTACGAACCACGCCTCGGAGTTTTATATTTTCCTGATGACAGAAGTTTAAAAGTAGACATTGGGAATAGCATCGATATTATTGCATATCATAATCTTATACGCTATACAAAGGTAAGTCTGGGAATAGATTTTATGGCTTACGGATTAGCATCTAGTTATGAAGGGAAGAGGTTGCAAATAGATGCCCTTGACGGGTTTTTCGGAGGAAATGCTACAATATCATTCTCAGTAGATGAATTATCAAAATATAAATTAAGATTTCGAATTATTCATAATAGTGCTCATTTAGTTGACGGAAGTTATAGTAATAATAACGGAACTTGGAAAAACAACTATTTACCTGTACCTTATGCTAGAGATTTTATGGAAGCAACAATTACAAAAGAGAGTAAATTTAACAGTGGTGATTATCGAATTTATATTAGTCCCAGCTATTCAGTTTTAGTACGTCCGGAAATATTAAAAAGGTGGTCTTTTAATTTTGGAACCGAAATGTATTTAAATAATTTTGTAGGAAACATATTAGATAAATCAACTAGTATTTATATGGCGTATCATTTTAGTTTAATAGGGACACCGATTTATAGGGGTAATAGTACATTTATTGCGGGTCTAAAGTTAGGTGAAGTTTATTCAAAAGGAGTAAACTTATATATGTCTTACCATACGGGGATGCATTATTTTAGTGAATACTTTTCAAAAAGAATAGCTAAATTCGGAATCGGATTTAATGTCGATTTTTGATAATTATAATATTTTACGAAAGATACAAAATGGAATTTAACATAATTAAATATTTATCAGTTATAAGATTAATTAATATAATTAAAATTATCACATCTTATTTATTATCAATCGTTTCCAAAAAAGTAATTGTATGGGGTAAACCTCTAACTATATCAATTGAGCCAACCAATAGATGTAATTTGAAATGTCCTGAATGTCCAAGTGGTACAGGTAGCTTAACACGTCCTTTAGGGTTACTTGATATTATTAATTTTAAAAAAATAATTGATGAAATAAAATATTCATCATTTTATCTACAGTTGTTCTTCCAGGGAGAACCGTTCATTAATAAAAATATTTTTAAAATGATAAAATATGCAAGAGAAAACAATATTTATACATCTATAAGTACAAATGGATTATTGTTGAATTCTAATAATATCAACAGTATTATTAATGATCCGCCGGATAAATTAATTTTTTCAATAGACGGAATGACTGACGACACTTATAAAAAATATAGAGTTGGCGGAAAGTTGATAAATGCAATCGAGTCTTTAAAGTTGCTATTGGAAATGAAGAAACTTTCAAAGAATAAATATCCATTTATTGAGTTACAATTTATTGCTATGAAACATAATGAGCATGAAATTGAAGATGTTATGAGTTTCGGAAAAGAGATCGGCGTGAATAAAGTTGTGATTAAAAGTATGCAAGTTAGTTCTTATGAATCCGCATTAGAATTTTTACCAAAAAACGAAAAGTATTCAAGGTATATAATTAAAGACGGTAAACTTTTGTTTAAGAATAAATTGAGGAACAAATGTTTTGCTCTTTGGAGGAGTACAGTAATTACATGGGACGGTTTTATATCGCCCTGTTGTTTTGATAAAGATGCCAAATATAATTTGGGTAATGTTTTTATAGAAGGATTAAAGAAAATTTGGAAAAATGAGAAATATACAAAGTTTAGAAAAGCTATTTTAACTAATAGAAAAGGGATTGATATATGTACAAATTGTACTGAAGGTTTAGATATGAACTTAATTGAGAAATAATTGAAAATTATACATTTTATTAAAAATGTTAAAGTTGTGCAAAATTTAATAAAATTAGTGTTAAGTGTAATATTAATTTTATTTTTGGTTCAGCACTTATCTATAAATAGTATTTATTTAGCTGTAAAAAATGCCAATAAATTATTAATTTTTTGTGCATTTGCTCTGCTGCCTCTTAATATATATTTACAGTTTCTAAGGTGGAGACTTTTATGTTTAACTGTTGAAAAGAGCTCAAATACAACTATATTAAAATCAATTTTTCTTGGAATAGCCGCCGGTTTAATTACACCTCTGAAAGCGGGGGAATTTATAGGAAGGGCGTCGATTTTTGATTTTAATAAACTTAAAACTTATACTTCGCTTTCAGTATATGACAGAATTATTAGTATGCTGGTTACATTTGTTTTTGGGATTGTTTTTGGAATATTCACAGTTCCGCCTATTTTCAATGTATTTTTTAACTATTTAATTCCCTTATCTATTTTTGTTTTTATTTTTTTATTTAGTTTATTCTTATTAATTAGATTTAAAATATTTAATTTTTTAAATAAAATTGCCAATTTTTTTATAAACTTATTTTTAAGTATAAATTTTTATAATAATATTAAGTTAATTTTATTAGCCGTCTTTTTCTTCTTAACATATGTCTTTCAATTTGCTTTGTTATTAGCTGCATTTAACGGTCTTGGGAGTATATTTAATTTTATTTCAGCAGGAATATTAGTTTTTTTTACTAATACTATAATTCCTCCGATTACATTGGGCGAGTTAGGGATTAGAGAGGGAGCTGCTGTTTATTATGCAAATTATTTTAATTATATAGCATCTACAGGTTTTAGCTCTTCAATAATATTATTTTCTATTAATATTATTATTCCGTCTATAATTGGATTGTTTTTTTACATGAAGGAAAAATCTTGATATTAGCTATTATTATAGGGTTAAGTTTAATCTATTTTATATTTTTGATTAAAGTATTAATTTCGTTAAAAAATATAGATTCTAGAAAAAATATTAATAATAACTGTGATGAATTTATCACTATAATTATTCCTTTTAAGAATGAAAGTGAAAATATTTTGAATAATTTAAAAAGTATTGAAGACCTGAATTATGATATTGAAAAATATGAGGTAATTTATGTTGATGACAATTCGGAAGATGATAGTTATCTTAAACTAAAAAATCATATTAGATCCCAAAATATTAAGATATTACGAAATCCAAATAAAAAACAATTTGGGAAGAAAAAAGCGGTTAAATATGCCATAGAAAATTGCAAAGGTGAAATAATTATTACAACTGATGCTGATTGTATTGTTCAAAAAAATTGGTTGAGAAAAACGGTCAGTTTGTTTGATTTAGATACTGCATTTATTTCCGGAATTGTTAAATTTAATGACCAGGGAGGTGTTTGGAACAGGATACAACAGCTTGAATTTGGTGGTTTAGTTTTAGTAGGGGGAGGATTAATTAATGCCGGATTTCCCACAATATGTAATGCAGCAAATCTTGCTTTTAGAAAATCTGTTTTTATTGAGGTTGGTGGTTTTGAAGATAATTTACATATTACATCCGGAGATGATGAATTATTAATGCAAAAAATTGCTCGAAACACAAAATATAAAATAAAGTTTTTATTTGATAAAGAATCATTAGTATCAACTTCACCAAATACTTCCTTTAAAGCCTTTTATAATCAAAGGGTTAGATGGGCAAGTAAAGGATTACACTACAAAAATCCATTATTGATAATTTTTTTAATTTCCATATATTTGTTTTTTATTTCATTTCCTATTCAGATTGTTTTAGGATTTCTGTATAATAAATTATATTTAATTTCTAGTTTTATTATTTTTAGTGTGAAATTAGTACTTGAAAGAAAAATATTATTGTATGGTTATAAAGTTTTATTTAAGAATATGAATTTCTTTTTATTTATTATTGCAGAAATATTGCATATACCCTATATTATAATCGCAGGAGTTATGGGTACAGTGGGTAAATTTAAATGGAAGGAAATAGAACATAAAAGATGACAGAAATATTTAAAATATTATTTCAAAATGCGATATGGAGAACTAATAATAATAAAGTTTTATTAACAATTGATGATTCTCCTACAAATAAAGGTACCGAAAAAATCTTAAAAATATTATTACATAATAATATTAAGGCATTATTTTTTGTTAAAGGAATAGAAGCAAAAAAGTATTCTAATTTGATAAGAGAAATACATTCTCAAGGACACACTATCGGAAATCATTCTTATAGTCATAAATCGCTTCTTTTTAAGAAAAATGATGTGATTTATAACGAAATTGTTAAAGCGGATGAAATAATAAATAATATTTTGACAATCGAAACTAAATATTTTAGGCCCCCTTTTGGAAGATTTAATTTTTATAATCAAATTGTTGATAAATTAGATAAAAAAACGGTTATGTGGGATATATTTACTTATGACTATAAAAATAATGTTAAAATTATTAAATTTGCAGTTCAAAAATGTAAAAATAATTCTATTATAACAATGCATGATAATATTAAAACTGAAAGCAATGTAGAAAATAATTACAAATTTGTAATAGATTTTGTCTATTCAAAAGGTTTTTGTTTCGGAGATCCATTAGAATGTTTGAAATAATTTTACTTGTATCTGTTATTGTATATACTATTCAGGTTGTTGTTTTCATTATAGGTGCTAATAAAAAGTTTGATAAGTTAAATAATATTGATTTACCAACTGCGAGCGTAATTGTTGCTGCAAGAAATGAAGAAAAAAATATTTTAGAATGTATTATTTCTCTTGATAAATTAGAGTATCCTGACGGAAAACTTGAAATAATAATTGTTGATGACAATTCAACCGATAATACCGGAATAATAATAAAAGAATTTATTAAAGATAAAAATAGGTTTCGTTACTTAAAAACATCTGAAAATATCGGAAGTTTACGTGGAAAAACAAATGCTATTTCATACGGGATTAATAATTCAATTGGTGAAATTATTTTAACAACTGATGCAGATTGTATAGTTAAACCTACTTGGGCAAAATCTATTGCTTCTTACTATACAGAAGATGTTGGTATTGTGTGTGGTTACACAACTCAAAAGGACGAAAATTCTTTTCAAGGTATGCAAGCTGCTGATTTTATTTACTTATTGACTGTTGCTGCCGGTGGGATGAATTTAGGCAAACCTTTAAGCGCCATTGGTAATAATATGTCTTATAGAAGATCTGCATATTATGAGGTTGGTGGTTATTCCGGAATTCCTTTTTCTGTAACCGAAGACTTTAAGTTATTAATGAGTATTTATTCGTTAAAAAAATATAAATTAATTTATCCTTTAGAAAAGGAAACTCTAGTTGTTAGTAATCCGTGTGAGGATATTAAATCCTTATTTTGGCAAAAAAAACGATGGGGTGTGGGCGGACTAGATAGTGATTTTGTAGGTTATGCTGTTATGGCAAGTGGATTTATATCTCATTTATTTTTCTTTTTAGCTCCGTTTTTAGGATCAGTTAATGTTTTAGTCATGTTAATATATAAAATTACTTTAGATTATACATTTATTAAACCGGTTTATAACAAGCTAACAATTAAATTGAAATTTATTCATTTTATTACATTTCAGATTTATTTTATTATTTACGTTTTATTACTCCCGGTGTTTTTATTATTTGGTAAAAAAGTAGTTTGGAAAGGAAGAACTTATCAATGATGTTATTATGCAATTATTATGTTACATATAAATGTAATGCATATTGTGAATTTTGTCATTTTGCAGATCATAATTTATTTAAAGATGTTAAGAATGCTTCGCTTCAGGATTTTGAAAAAAATATAAGTGAGATGGCTAAGTTAGGTGTGCGATTTATTGATTTAACCGGAGGTGAACCATTATTAAATAAAGATATTCATAATATGGCAAAATTTGCAAGAAAGCATAAGATGCAAACAAGTATTACGACCAATACTTTGTTATATCCAAAATTTGCTGAAAAACTTGCCGGAAATGTAAACTTACTTCATTTTTCTTTGGACTCTCCGGATGAAGATGAACATAATAAAATAAGGAAAGTAAACTGCTATAAATCTGTTTTTGATAGTATAAAGATTGCAAAATCGCTTGGCGAATATCCGGACATATTATTTACGGTTACAAATGAAACTGCAAAAAAATTACCGAAAATGTTTGATATTGCCGAAAAAAATGATTTAGTTTTAATTGTAAATCCTGTTTTCTCCTACTTTGGTAATCCGGGGCTTACTTTGGAAACTATTGAATATTTAGAAGAATTTATAAGTGGTAAAATGAATATTTACATGAATAATGCATTTTTAAAACTTAGAAAAGACGGCGGAAACAAAGTTTCAAATCCAAGTTGTAAAGCTGTATCAAGAGTAATAGTTATTTCTCCTCAAAACGAAGTAATTTTACCATGTTATCATTTTGAGAATAAAAAAATAAAAATAAAAGAGAATATTAGAGAAATAATGGCAACCGAAGAATATAAATATTATCTTAAAAATGAAGGACGCTTTGAATATTGTGAGGGGTGTACGGTAAACTGTTATTTTGAGCCTTCATTTGCTTTTCCCACAAATTATTATTCTGTGTTAAGTCTCACATCAAAATTTAAATATAGTTTTAACAAGCTAGTGAAACAGAAATTAGTTAAAAAATTATTGAATCTCGGAGTTAAAAAGTGATGAAAAAACGATTATTATTTTTGTTATTTATTATTTATGTAACTGTTAATGCTCAAAATAATTATGAATTATTTCCATCAAAATTAAATATACAGCCTTATACTGCAAATTTTTTAGAACCTAAAGTAGGTTTTCTGTTTCAAACGGGTGGAAATAAAATTAGGTTGGATATTGGAAATTCTTTAGATGTAATACATTATAATTTTGAGGAAGGTAAAACTTTATCAGGCGGAATAGACTTTTTTACATTTACATATTTATACGGAGAAAAAGATTTTCACTTTCCTGTTGATGCTGTAGATTATTTGTTTGGAATAAATATTGGGTATAAGCAGGTTAGAAATGATGATGAATACGGTTTTAGGTTTAGGTTTAGTCATATCAGTGCTCACTTTGTGGATGGGCACAGAGATAACATTAATGATAAATGGAAGGAAGATATTAATCCGATTGTTTATAGTCGGGAATTTTTCGAATTTCTACCCTTCTATAAAAAATATAATACTAGAGTATATTTGGGTTTAACTTATTTATATCATGTTGATCCCACTTCAATTGAAAAAGAAATATATCAATGCGGATTTGATTATTATGCAAAAAATATGATTAGTAATGTAATTACTCCTTTTATGGCATATGATCTTAAATTACAAAAAATAGGAGTTTTTAAAGCAAATAATGCTTTTAGTATCGGTCTGAAAATTGGTAAACCTGAGAGTAAAGGTTTAAGTATTTATTATCATTATTATAAGGGGAAGAACATACACGGAGAATATTATTTTATGGATGAAAATTTTAGTAGTATTGGGTTTAATTTGGATTTATAATGCAAAAGATATTCAAAGAATATATTGTTCATATACTTTTATTTCTTTTAACATTCATAACTACGGTTATTGCGGGTGTTGAATGGACAACCGGAAAAATGGGACCATATGAATTTTCTTTTTTAGTTCATGGGTTGCCTTATGCTTTATCTATATTATCTATTTTAGGTATTCATGAATTCGGACATTATTTTGCAGCTAAATTACATCAAGTAAAGTCAACTCTTCCATTTTTTATTCCAATCCCACCTATTCCCGGAATGTTGAATTTTGGGACCATGGGAGCAGTAATTAAAACAAAATCCGGTTTAAAAAATAATATTCAAATGTTTGATATAGGGATATCTGGTCCTATTGCAGGTTTTGTTGCTTCCGTTTTAATTATTCTATATGGTTTTTATAATTTACCGGGAATAGAGTATTTATTAAATATTCATCCAGATTATTTTTCTCCTGAATATGAACATAGCGGAATTAAACTTGAATTTGGTGATAACTTGTTGTTTATTATCTTGCGGGTAATATTTAGTGAACCCAACAAATTTATACCTCCTATGAGTGAAATATATCATTATCCGTATTTATGTACAGGTTGGTTTGGTTTGTTAGTAACAGCAATGAATTTGGTACCGGTAGGACAATTAGACGGTGGGCATATAATCTACTCTATGTTTGGAGGTAAAAAGCATGAAACTATTGCAGGAATTTCTCTTGCTATATTGATTTTATTAGGTGTATTAGGGATTATTCAATCCTTTATTCCTTTGGGAGTTAATATTGGATGGAGTGGTTGGCTATTTTGGGCGTTAATTTTGTTCTTTATTATTAAAATGAAACATCCGGAAGTTAATGATTTTAAGGAATTAGATGTAAAACGTAAATTGATTGGTTACATTTCATTTATAATATTTATCTTGTCTTTTACTCCTAATCCATTTATGATTTCTTTTTAGGTAATTAATTTAAATCTTATTCTTAAAATATTGTTTTCAAAACCGGTAGAAATTATCTTAAAATCTCCAATCTCATTCGTATTTGTTACGTGTACTCCGGAACAAGGACAAGAGTCATAATTGCCGATATGGACTATTCTAACAGACGTACCGAAATCTTCTGGAAGTTTTGAAATATTATAAATTCTTTCTGCTTCTTGTAGAGATATAATTTCTTCAGTAACCGAGTGATTTTTTCTTAACTGTTCATTTACTATTTTTTCAACTTTAATAATTTCATCCTGAGTTAAATCTCTTTCAAATCTGTAATCGCATTTTGATTTTTTCTTTTCAATATGATTAGAAAATGATCTTTCACATTTAAATATTTGAACGATAGTTTGATTTAATATATGTTCAGTTGTATGCATTGGGGCATAATAGTCTTTTGGGTTTGTATTAATCATAGTACTTCTTTATTTAATTAAATTATATTAATTTAGTATTTAAAAATAAGAAAAATTGTGATTTAATAAAAATGTAAGAAGATAGTGTATCTTATTAGGGAGCATCGATGCGTTATTTAATTCTATTAGTTCTTAGTATCTTTTTTTATCCGGAAATATTTTCTCAAGATTGGATCACAAAATTTGAAAAAACGAATTATTTTGAGACCGATGATTACGATCATACAATAAGGTATTTCGAACAACTTGAAAAACACTCGGAATTTGCTAAACTAATTAAAATCGGCGAATCACCGCAAGGCAGAACGATTTATGCTTTTATAGTTAATAGAGATAAAAAATTTAATTTAGATGAAATAAAAAAATCTGATAAAAGCAATGTCTTTATTCAAAACGGTATTCATGCCGGAGAAATTGAAGGTAAAGATGCCTGTATGTTGTTATTAAGAGATATTTTAATAACAAAAACAAAAGAAAACTTATTAGAAAACGTAAATTTAATTATTATTCCTGTATTAAATGTAGACGGACATGAGCGAGTTAGTGAGTTTAACAGAATAAATCAAAATGGCCCTCTATATATGGGTTGGAGAACAACGGCACAGAACTTAAATTTAAATAGAGATTATTTAAAAGCAGATACACCCGAAATTCGTGCATTTATTAAGCTATTTAATGCAATAGAACCTGATTTATTCTTGGATACACACACAACTGACGGCTTGGATATGCAGCCTGTTTTAACATATTCCATTGAGTGGCAGGGGAATGTTACTAATGTATTATCCGAATGGTTGAATAAGATCTTTATTCCTCAAATTGAAGAATATATGTATTCAAAAAAGGTTCTAATCGCTCCTTATGTCAATATGAATGATTATACAGATCCAAGTCAGGGAATTAATGCTTGGGTTAGTAGTCCAAAACTATCAACAGGTTATGCAGCTATTCGTAATAAAATAGGAATATTAATAGAGACCCATAGTCTTAAACCTTATAAAGATAGAGTATTTGCGACCTTAGATTATTTAGAAGGGAGTATAAAAATTGCCGGTGATCAAAGAGCAACAATCAAAAATAATTCTAAATTTGCTAATCAAGAAACAAGTTATGTTTACAACAAACTCAATAATCCTTATTATTTCAGCTTTAAATTAACAAACGATTCAATTCTATATAATTGGAAAGGTATTAAAGCAAAAAGGAAATATAGTTTTGTTGCCGGGGATACAGTTGTTTATTATGATAATGAAAGATATGAAAAGGAAGTCGTTTATAAGTTTAGGCTAATGGGCGATAAGAAAGTTGAGATTCCTAAATACTATATCGTTCCTCAAGAATGGATGGATGTAGTAAATATTTTAAATATCCACGGATGCAAATTTTTTAGGCAATTAAATGATACATTAATAAATACAACAACATTTAGATTCAGAGATGTAAAATTTGGAAAAATGCCCTACGAAGGTAGATTTCAACCAACATTTTTAATGGATACAGTTATATCTGTAAATTTAATAAGAAAAGGAGATTATATTTATCCGACGGATCAAAGCTTGTTAGGAGTTTTAGTTTATCTTTTAGAACCAAATACTAATGATTCATTTGTAAAATGGGGATTTTTTAATGCAATATTTGAACAAAAAGAATATTTTGAAGTATATTCAATGGTTCCGATTGCTGAAAAAATGTTTAAAGAAGATGAAGAGGTAAGAAGAGATTTCCTTGATAAAATTGAGAAAGAAAGTGATTTTAGAAGTAATGTTTACGGTAGATTAGATTATTTTTATAAGCGTTCAGATTATTACGATAAAAAACACAATATTTATCCCATTTTAAAAGTGCATTAAGATGAAACATCAAAAGTATATTGATTATTTATGGAATATTATTGTTGTTTTTGCAATTACAGGGTTAGCTGTGTTTATTCCGCTAAACTTTCTATTGCAAAATGAGTTAACTAGTAAATATTTTTGTTTACTTCAGATAGTTAAAATTGTCTTTATATTAGATATCTTTTATAATCTCTTAAAAAACAAATATTTTATTGAAAACAATAGTTTTATTAATAATTATTGCATAATAAATTATCTAAAAAGATGGTTTCTTGTGGATTTTATATCTGTTGTTGTAATTGTCTATTATAGTGATAATATCTATTTTGTTTGGTTTATATATCTAAAATTATTAAAGAATCTGGTTTTCTTTTCGGATTTAAAAGAGAATGAGATTAAATATGCAAATCTATTTACGCTAATATTTTTTATTTATTGGACAAGTTTGTTTGCACATTGGATTAGTAGTGGTTGGTTATTAATATCAACACCTGTGGAAGGTATTAGCTTTGAAGATAGATATATTAGAGCCTTGTATTGGTGTGTTACTACATTAACAACGATAGGCTACGGAGATATTATTCCGGTTACAAATACACAAATAATATATACTATGTTTGTCGAGATTTTAGGTGTTGCAGTCTTTGGTTATTTGATTGCTAATATAACAGGAATTGTCTCTAAAAAAGATCCAGTTAAACAAAATTATTTACAACAAATTGAAAAACTTGCTGCTTTAGTTAGATATAGAGAGATTCCAAAAGAACTTCAAGAGAAAATAAGAAATTATTATTTATATGTAAGAATAAAAAGATTGGGTTATAATGAAATGTCTGTTTTGGGTGATTTACCAAAAGGATTAAGAACAGAACTTTCACTATGTTTAAAAAGAGACATTTTAGCTAAAATTCCTTTGTTTGCCGATGCTTCAGATAAATTTATTGAAGAAATTGCTATTCATTTAACACCTCTAATAATTACTCCGGGTGAATATCTGTTTAAAGCCGGTGATGAAGGAAACGAAATGTTTTTTTTGGTAAGCGGCAGTTTAATTATTTTAGAGCCGAATGAAAAAAAGATAATAACGACATTGGTCCCCGGGGATTATTTTGGAGAAATTGCACTAGTTAATAACACAACTAGAAATGCAACAATAAAGGCTATTGATTATTGTGATTTATATACTTTAGAAAAGAAAGTATTTATTAAAGCAGTTCATAAATATCCTGAAATTGGTGAGAAGATTGAAGATAAAATTAAATCGATAACAATTGGACATAATAATGCTTAAGAGAATATTCTATCCTTTCATTTTATTATTCACATTATTAAAAGTAATATTTTTAACCTGTATAGTTTTTCTACTTTTTTCGATAATAACAATTTTGATATTCAGATTTATTCCTCCTGCCACTACAGCTTTTATTGAAGATGAATCTAATATCGAAATATTATCTCTTGTAGAAAATAATAGACCTGAATATGATTGGGTTTCGATTAATGACGTATCTCCTTATATGGGTTTAGCTGTAATTGCTAGTGAAGATCAAAGATTTGCAACTCATTGGGGTTTTGATTTTGAACAGATTCAAAAAGCGATAAAAGAAAAAGAACGTGGCAGAAGAGTAAGAGGTGCAAGTACGATTAGTCAGCAAGTGTCAAAAAATTTATTTTTATGGAAAGATAAAACTTTGATAAGAAAGGGGATTGAAGCTTATTATACAATGTTAATTGAAACATTATGGGGTAAAAAAAGAATTTTAGAAACCTATATTAATATTGCTGAGTTAGGTAGAGGGGTATATGGCGTAAAAGCCGCCTCAAATATTTTTTTCAAAAAAGAACCGAATAAACTTACTATGGGGCAATGTGCAATTTTGGCTGCAGTAATCCCTAGACCTCAAAAGTTTAAAGCTAACAGACCTTCATTATATATTTTAAGAAGACAGGGACAAATATTAACACAAATGGGGTATTTAGGAGGAAAGGATTATTTAAAGCAATTTATGTAGTCATTAATTATTTTTACAAGAAATGCATTTGCAATTACTATATATCTCTTCATAACCATAATCAATAGTAAGTTCTTCTCCCGCATTAATATCTATTGAAGAAACCAAATATAGCGAACTTTCGTTTCTTGAAGATACAAAACAATTTGGTTTACATGAATGATTTAAATACTTTAATTTTAATGAGTTAGCTGTATCTATATAACAAGTATCATTCCAAAAAATATAAACATTGTTTTCTTCTATTTCTCTTCGTAAGCACTCCTCTTCATCAATAACTTCTCCTTCTATAATCAAAATATTTCTGCCGGCAGGAATAGGGACAGATGTAAACAATCCTTTACCCTCAATTTTGGAATTTTCTACAAAAATTAAGTCACTAAATAAATTCTCATCTAAGATCAAAAATTATTTTTCTCCGACATATTTTAATACTTCGTTGAATATTATCGCCATTTGTGATTCTTCAATTATCGGATAATTATATTTATATTTCTCATTTTCCATATTTCTCTTATAAGAATAATTTGCTAAAACATTCTCATTCGAATCATAATAGATGATATCCATTATACTATATTTTTTTAACTTTTTGTTAACTAGATAATAAGTTTTAGTTTGAGTGATTTTTCCGTCAACTGATTCAATTACTAACGAAGGATCATGTTTCTCTAGTGTCCAAAAGTAAATATCATCTTCTTTGAAAGAATTAAGACCCGTAGTATTAATAAAGAAAGATTGTGATTCTATTTTATCAATTGGTACCCAATTTTCTTCAATTGATTGAGCAGATATAGAAAGTGACAAGAGTATAAAAATAGCAAATAGGCTAAATAAAGTTTTCATATTTTTAATTTGTTTTATTATTAAAAGTGTTTAAATTGAATATCTAATTTATAATTTATTTAAAATAAATAAAATTTATTAATTTTAGTTCCTAAATATATACATAAAATGTTAGAAATAAAAGACGGTAAAAAAAGCGGAATTTATAGAACTTACTTTACTAGCGGAAAAGTAAAAAGTGAGAAGGTGTATATTGAGGGAAAGTTACAAGGGCTTGCAAAAGTATTTGCCGAAAATGGGACCATTTTGCAACAAATTCCTTATGTGGATAACAAAAAAAATGGTGTCGCAAAAGTATTTTATCCGGATGGTAAAATAAAAATAGAAATGAGTTTTAAAAACGATTTACAAGACGGTTTAACAAAATACTATTATGAAAACGGTGAACCGAAGCTAGAGATGACTTTTAAAGAGGGTAAAAAAGACGGATATGCAAAATCTTTCTTTTTTTCAGGTAAAACTGAATATGAAGAAACATTAGTTAACGGAAAAGCTGAAGGCACAAAAACTACTTATTATAAAAAATCCGGAACTGTTAAAGGCGTATGGGAATATAAAAACGGAGTTCCACACGGAGCTTCTAAATTTTATTATCCTGACGGTAATATGCTTGCAGTTAAGAATTATGCTTATGGAAAGGATGATGGGTTAACTCAAGTTTTTTATTTAGACGGGACTGTAAAAGAAGAGATTAATTTCAAAGCGGGGATAAGAGATGGGGTACATAAAAAATATGATAGAAGCGGAAAATTAAAACTTGAAAGGAACTATAATAACGGGCGACTTTCTGACCAACCAAAATCTGTCAAAAATATAGAACCAACAATAAAAACAGATGAAATTATAGAACAAATAACTGTTATTGAAGAAACTAAAACCGAATCACCGTTAATAATTGAAAAGGAACCCAGAAAGATTAAACTTTGGCAAATATTATTTGGATTTGGTGTTTCATTAGTTGTGATTTTTGTACTTTATATTTATCTAATTCGCAAATAGATTTATTTAACTAAACATAAAGTTTAGGATTTTAATAAATTACACTTAATTAATTAATGGGAGTAAGAAAATGGCTGATGATAAGGCTATTAAACCGGAAGAAACGCAATATTCCATGGATACTCAGCTTATCTATGGAAAGAACATCACGAATAAGTGGGATTACTCGCACCATGTTACAGCCCCTATATCTTCATCAACTACTTTTAGGTTAGATAGTGTTGAAAGGGGAGCTCAAGGGTTCATCCAATTTGGTCAACAAGGTGAGCCGATTGACGATCCAATATTCATTTATGACAGATTGGGCGAACCAAACAAAGATATTTTGGAAGAAAATTTGGCATTTGTAGAAAAAGGAGAAACAGCAGTTACTTTTGCTTCCGGAATGGCGGCTATTAGTGCAGTTTTAGGAATACTAACTAGAGCGGGAGATGAAATTATAACTCATCCGACTTTATATGGGTGTACAATTTCATTGTTAAATAATTGGTACCCGAGATTTAATATTTCTAATAAAACCGTTGATTTAACTAATATTGAAAATTTAAAAAATTCAATTACTGAAAATACTAAAGTTGTTTATTTTGAAACCCCTGCCAATCCAAATTTGGATATAATTGATCTTAAAAAAGTAACTGATTTTATTGCAGAAGTTAATAAAACAAGGGATGAAAACAATAAAGTTTATGTAGTTGTTGATAATACATTTAGCACGGCTTTTTGCCAGAGGCCATTGGAGTACGGAGTTGATTTTGTTGTCTACTCTCTTACTAAAGGAATGGGTGGTTTTGGAACTGATATGGGTGGTGCAGTTATCGGAAAATTAAAGTTTCGTGGTCTTTTAATGCTTTACCGTAAAGATTTTGGTGGCATTTTAAGTACAAAAAGTGCTTGGGCTATATTAACTTACGGATTACCGACTTTAGCCTTAAGAATGAAGCAAATTATTAATACAGCTATGCAGGTTGCGGTATTTTTAAATAATCATCCAAAAGTAAAATTTGTTAATTATCCAGGATTACCGAATTATAAGTTTTATCAGTTAGCTAAAAAGCAAATGATTGATTTCAGCGGTAATTTCGCACCGGGTAGTATGATTTATTTTGTTCTCGAAGGGAAGGATGCGGCTGAATCAAAAGAAAGAGGACGAATATTTATGAACTATGCTGCAGATAATGCTTATACAATGACTCTTGCAGTAAGTTTAGGACATACAAGAACTCTTATTGAACATCCTGCTTCAATGACGCATTCAATAGTTCCTCCTGAAAAATTATCCGAAAAAGGAATTGATGCGGGCGGAATTAGAATTGCAATCGGATTAGAAGATCCCGTAGATATAATTAATGATTTAGATAAATCTTTATCCGTTATTTAATTTGATAAAATTGAATATTTTTTTATTTTTGTTCCTTGCTTTTTTTAGCTCTTTTGTACTTGGTTTTTCTAAAAATGATAGTTCAAAAGTTGTTATAATAAATGGGAACAAATATTATTATATGAGTCCGAAAGGGGAAATTTGCCCTGCGGACTCTTTTTATAATGTTGATATTAATGATTTTTACACACAATATTATAGAATGGTTTATAGAGATTCTACACTCATAAATCCAAATTACATTCTTCCACAAAAGAAGAATAACTCGATAATATTTTTAATGGATATTTCTGAGTTTATTGATAAGAATAAATATGGTTTTAATTATGACGATTTTATTCAAGTTGATAAAAAAGTGTATATCTTAAAAGAAAAAGCTAATAAAAAATTTAAGAAAGAATAATTTTATGACTATAATTAGAAGTTTATTGTTTTCTCAATTTACTGATATTGATTTTGGTTTAAGTACGAAACTTGGATTAGGGAGAAAAGCCCCGCATAATTTTAATACAAGTATGTCTGTTGGGGATAATGTTGATATTGTTAATGAAAACAGAGATTCATTTTACAATTATTTTAAATTAAATAAAGATATGATTGCTTTACAAAAGCAAGAACACACAGATATAATAACCAAGGTTGAAAAAGCCGGATTTATGGGTGAAAGCGATGCTTTGATAACCGACAAATTTAACATAGGATTGATTGTTTCCACAGCAGATTGTGGAAACATCTATATTTATGATAATAAACAAAAGGTTATTGCAGGGATTCATTCCGGCTGGAAGGGAACGTATAAACGTATAGTATACAAGACTGTAAAAACGTTAAAAGACGATTATAATTGTAAGCCAAACAATTTATATGTTTATATGGGACCATCGATAAGTAGAGAAAATTTTGAAGTAAAAGAAGATGTATCAGTTTTATTTGATAAAAAATATGAGATTACAAAAAATTCAAAAGTTTATATTGATTTACCAAAATATAATTTAGATATGTTATTAGAACATAACATTCCCATAAATCATATTCAAAAATCCGGTTTGTGCTCATACGAATACGAAAATTTGCTTCATTCATATAGAAGGGAAGGTAAATTTAGCGGAAGAGCGTTTGGATTAATTGTGATGAGGCAAAAATTGTGAAAAAAGAAAATTTGTTAATATTTTTAGGTTATATCACAATTTGCTTATTATGGGGTTCAACATGGTTGGCAATAAAAGTAGGGCTGGAATCATTAACCCCATTTATTTCTTCAGGTGCCAGGTTTACAGTTGCCGCATTATTTTTTTTCTTAATAATTAAAATTAGAAATATTAGGGTTCAAACTGATAAACTTGCAATTAAATTATACCTTATTATGGGATTCTTTTCTTTTGCAATTCCGTTTGGATTAGTTTACTGGGGACAACGATTTATTCCTTCCGGGTTAGCCTCAATTTTATTTGCTGTTTATCCTTTTTTTGTTATTATTTTTACAAAATTATTCTTTAAGGAAGAGGACGTAAATATAAACAAAATACTCGGTTCTGTAATAGGTTTTTCCGGAATAATTGTCATCTTCTCTGATAGCTTGGTATTACAAACCGGAATAGCTGTTTTTGGTTATTTTGCTGTTGTTTTAAGTGCAATTATGCAGGCATTTGTAGCAGTATTACTTAAAAAATATGGCAAAAAACTGAATCCGGTTTCAATGAATCTTTTCCCTGTTTTAATTGCCGGTTTACTGCTCACTTTAGTTGGTTTCTTAACTGAGGATACTTCAAAAATTAAAATAGATAGTAATGCAATTATTAGTGTTTTATATTTAGCTTCTTTTGGTACAATTGCCACATTTAGCACTTATTATTGGTTAATGAAAAAGATAAGTGTTGTATTACTAGCTATATCTGCTTTTATTACACCGATAGTATCCGTACTATTAGGGTGGCTGATTTTAGATGAGATGTTATCATTTCAGGAAATCCTCGGAAGTTTTCTTGTGCTGATTGGTATTTTAATAGCAAATTTAAAGGGATTATTATCAATATTACGAAAAGGGGGAAAATAGTTGCAAAACATAATCAAAATCAAAAATGCAAGATTTTATGCATATCACGGTGTTTTTGAAGCCGAACAAAATCTAGGCGGTAAATTTGATGCAGATGTTGATATTTATACCAATTTTGGACCTGCAGCAAACGGAGACGATTTAAAAAAAACTGTTAATTATGCAGAAGTATATAAATTTATTAATAATATTGTCCACGAAAGGAAGTATTATTTAATAGAAACTTTGGCAACCGTAATAGCCGATGGTTTGTTAAGTGAATATCCTCAGATTGAAAAGATTGCCGTAAGAGTAAGAAAAAATAATGTACCGGCGGGCGGATTAATTGATTATGTTGAAGCCGAGGTAATTAAATCTAATGGTGAATAATGTTTATCTGGGATTAGGCAGTAATTTAGGTGATAAAAAACAAAACCTAATAGAGTCTTTAAAAAAACTAAAAGACGATAACAACATTATTTTTTCAGCAGTTAGTTCATTGTATATATCTAAAGCGTATGGAGTAAAAGAACAGGACGATTTTTTTAATATTGTATTAAAAATAAATACATTATATTCACCGTTTGGGTTATTAAACGTGTGTCAAAAAATCGAACAAGAATGTGGTCGATTAAAAACAAAAAAATGGGGACCACGAAAAATAGATATTGACATTTTGTTCTATAATAACTTAGTTTTAAATACCGGTTTTTTGAAAATTCCGCATATTGAAGCAAATATACGTGATTTTGTATTAGTACCTTTATGTGAAATTGATAATCATTTTAAACACCCGGTTCTTAATACTGATATTAGTGAAATTGAGAAGAAAATTGTTGATAGATTTATCATTGATAAAATAAAATTTAACGAGGAAGAAATTGTCTGAAATTAAATATATCTGTATTGAAGGTGTGATAGGAGTAGGAAAAACTTCTTTATCAAAAAAATTGATTGAAAAATATAACGGTAAGCTAATAAAAGAAGAATTTGAAATAAACCCATTTTTAGAGAAATTTTATAAAGAAAGGGAAAAATATGCCTTTCAGGCACAAATGTTTTTTTTAGTTAATCGTTTTAAACAGTTGCAATTTTTAAATCAGGATGAGATTTTTAATGACTTTATAGTTGCAGATTATGCATTTGAAAAAGATAGAATTTTTGCAACCGTTAATTTAAGTATATCTGAACTGAATATTTACGAAAGTTTATACAATAATTTAGGAAGAGAATTAAGACAGCCTGATTTAGTGATTTATTTACAAGCAAGTATTGATAAATTACTATCAAACATTAAAAAACGCGGTAGAAAGATGGAAAAAAATATTACTAGAGAATATTTAATTGAGCTTTCAAATGCATATAATGATTTTTTCTTTAAGTATAATAATACTCCGTTACTGATTGTAAATACTAATGAAATTGATTTTGTTAATAATAAAGAAGACTTTGAGAATTTATGCGAGGCAATCTTTAAAGAAGATAGAAGTTTTATTGAGTATTTTTATCCCTCAAAGAGGTTTTGATGAAGACATTTATTATTATTCTTGTATTGTATTTAATTTATAGAATTACAAAATATTATTTTATTAAAAAATATTTCCGTACTAATAATAGAAATAGTAATTTTCAAAGATATTCAAAACCTTCAAATACCAAAATTGATGAGAAAGATATTATTGAAGCAGAATTTGAGGAAATTGAGGTAAAAAAAGGACATTCGGATACTAATAAAGAATGAAAGAAATTGTTGTTGAGGTTCTAAAACTATTGTTTAAGGCTAAAAGAATAGATGAAATTAATACTAAAAATATTAAAAATATTCTAATTATTAGGCAGCATAATCAATTTGGTGATCTTTTAGCTTCTTCTTCTTTATTTGTTGCATTAAAAGAGAGCTTACCAAATTGTAAAGTTTCAGTGTTGGTTGCTCCGCAAAATTATTATGCCATTACTAAAAATTCATATATCGATAGTTATTTTGTATTTGATAAAAAACAAATCTTAAATATTAAATACTTTTCTAAGTTTCGAAAATTCATAACAAACAGATACGATTTATGTATTGTTCCCTCTACTGTTTCATTATCATTAACAAGTTCATTAATAGCACGATTTTCTGATGCGAAAATTATACTTGGTGTTTCGGAATTGAGTGGTGAAATTAATAAATATGCGTTTTTATTTAATTATACCGTTAAACTTGATTGGCGGCTTAATCCTGATAGACATGTTGCTGATTTTGGTTTAGATATAGTAAGGCGGTTTGGGATAAAAACGGAAAAATATAATCCAATAATTTCTTTTGATGCTGATGATGAAATAATTGCTAACGGATTTATATCTTCACTTAATATGACGAAAGAAATGCTCTTAGTTGGGGTTCATGTCGGAGCCGGAAAGCCTAAAAATAGATGGTCATTAAATAAATTTATTGATTTAATACTTATAATAAACAAAGACTATAATGTTAAATTTTATTTTACAGGAAGTAAAGCGGATAATGAAGAGTTAGATTTTATCAGACAAAACATGAAAATCGATGCCGGTTTTTTTATTGATAGATCTATTCCCCAGTTAGCTGCCTTGATTTCGAAGAGTAATTTATTTATAACTAATGATACCGGTGTAATGCATGTTGCAGGAAGTACAAATACTCCTCAGATATCTATTTTTGGAGCTACAAATCCATTTAATTGGGCTCCAATTGGTAAACACAAATATTTCTTACGAGATAAATCCGAATTGATTGATGATATTAGTGTTGAACAAGTACTAATTTTGTGCAAAAAAATAATAGAAGAAAAACATGAATAAAAAAACTGTTGCGGCAATTGACATTGGTACAAATTCAATTCATATGATTGTTGTTGATTTATTTGAATCCGGCAAAATTGATATTATCCATAGAAAAAAGGAAGTAGTTCGTTTAGGAAATGATACGTTTAACGGTGAAGGATATTTGAAATCTGAGACAATTGACCGTGCTATCAAAACATTACAAACTTTTATTTCTATTGCAAAAATTTTTAATGCAGAAATTATTACAAGTGCAACCAGTGCAGTTAGGGAAGCAAAAAACAGTTCTGAAATTGTAGAAAAGATAAAAAATGAATTAGATCTTGATATTCAAATTATAGACGGAAAAGAAGAAGCAAAATTAATTTATACAGGAGTTACAAGAGCCTTAAACTTTCAGGATCATTTAACCTTAGCTTTTGATATAGGGGGTGGAAGTACTGAATTTATATTAGGTAACCATAATGAATTAATTGAAGATTTAAGTACGCCAATAGGTGCAGTAAGGTTAACGAATATGTTTTTTGAAGGTGGCTTAATTACAGATGACGGAATTAATAAATGTAGAGAATATATCTCGTCTTTTCTTAAAAACCAAGTCTTTCCGGTAGTAAATAAGTATTTAATTGATAAATTTGCGGGTACAAGCGGTACAGTTTTTAGCACTTTACAGATTTTGGAACGTAAGGAGGCGGGTACGTATTTGCAAAGCTTAAACGGAGGAATAATTAAGCGTGATAAATTGTTTAGACTTGAAGAATTAATCTTGAGTAAAAAAACTATTGATGATAGATTAAATATTAAAGGATTAGAGCAAAAACGTGCAGATATTTTTCCGGCTGGTTTGCTTATTTTAACAGAGATATTCAAGTCTTTTAATATAAAGCAATTGTATGTTTCTACTTATGCAATGCGAGAAGGAATGGTCTTACGATATCAACAAAATATACAGTTTTAAGAGGATCATATGAAAAACGTTCTTATTTTAGGTGCCGGTCAAAGTTCACCTTATTTAATTGATTATATGTTAAATAATGCAGAAACTTATGATTGGTTTATCACTGTTGGGGATAAAGATTATAATTTAGCATTAGAAAGAGTAAAAAGACATCCTAGGGGGAATGCGGTTGAATTTGACGTGAACGATGAATTATTAAGAAAGTCACTAATAACAAATTGCGATATTGTGATTAATTTTTTAGCGCCGGTATTTCAATATCAAATTGCGTTAGATTGTTTGGATTTAGGGAAAGATTGTATTACGGCTTCTTATGAAAATTCGAGAGTTCAGGCATTGCACAAAGATGCTTTGAGAAAAGGAATTATTATTCTTAATGAGATGGGTTTGGACCCGGGTATTGATCATATGTGGGCGATGTCAATAATTGATAAAATACATGATGAACAAGGAATAATCACATCTTTTCTTTCATACGGGAGTGGATTACCTGCTCCGGATTCAATAAATAATCCGCTAAAATATGCTATTACTTGGAATGCCAGAAATGTTGCCATGGCGGGTGAAAGCGGTGCTCAATATCTAGAAGAGGGAAAAATAAAGGTATTAACTCAAGCACAAGTGTTTAACAGAACGTGGCAGGTTGAAGTTGACGGAGTAGGTACTCTAGAAGCTTATCCAAATCGTGATTCTTTAACTTATATTGATGTATTTAATTTAAAATATCTGCATACTATGATTAGAGGAACTTTAAGATTTCCGGGTTGGTGTGAAACTTGGTCTCAATTAGTTAAATTGGGTATTCCGAATGAAATTATGCGTATCCCAAATCTTAACGAAAGAACTTATGCAGAGTTTATAGAAATGTTTCTTCCTATTAACTCTAATGGCACAAAGCTTGATACTAGAGTGGCAAATTATTTGGGAGTTAATCCGACCGGAAAAATTATGGAAAACTTAAGATGGTTAGGGTTGTTTTCTTCTGAAAAAATTAAAAATTCGCCAAAAACAGCTGCCGAAGTATTAACTGATATCTTAAAAGAAAAATTAATTTTACCTGAAAACGGTAAAGATATGGTAATTTTAGTTCATGATTTTGAAGTTCAATATCCTGAAACAGGTAAAAAAGAAAGAAGAGTTTCCACACTTGTTGAATATGGAAATCCTTCAGGATTTACTGCAATTGCAAAGACTGTAGGTTTGCCGGCTGCAATTGGTGCAAAGCTAATATTGAATAATCAAATTCCGCTAAAAGGGTGTTATATCCCAATCCATCCGGTGATATACTCAAAAGTTATTGCAGAATTAAAACAAGACGGCATTGATTTTACAGAACGAATTATAGAAATATAAATAAGCTTAATTGTCTTATTTGGTGAATTTCATTTGTAAAGCACTATTTTTATATTAAATTTAAATAGTGCTTTTTTATTTTTGCGTGAGTGTTTATGTATATAAATGAATGGTTTTTTATATGAAGAAATTATTATTTGTTTTGCTTTGTTTTTCTACGTATCTGTTTGCACAAATAGATACAACAAAATATCCTTGGCCACTTAACCCGATGAATTTTCAAAGAGAGATTACAGGTACTTTCGGAGAATACAGAAGTACTAGCGTAGAGGGACATTATCATAACGGAACCGATATACCCGGTTCGGCAGGTACTCCTGTATTTAGTGTTTTTACGGGTACTATCGCAGTTGCATACCATGACGGAAGCACAGGTTATGATTCTTATGTAAGAGTAACTTCTACAATAAACGGACAAACAAAGAATATGACTTATTATCATTGTATTCCGACTGTTACCGTAGGTCAAACTGTCAGTTTGGGACAGCAAATAGCAAAAATAGCAATAGATCATGTTCATTTAATTGATTATAATTTGGGTAGTTCTTTAACAAATAGGCAATTAAACGCACTTCGTTCAAACGGGGGATTGACGCCTTATGTTGACACCTGGAAACCAAAAATAAAATATATCAAGTTTTTATTAGATAATAGTAATGTAGTTCTTAATTCTAGTGCATTGGGTAATAAAATAGATGTGATAGTTCATATTGAGGAAGCAAATGGTGTATCGAGTTCTGCTTCAAATAACGGAGCTTATTCACTTGGTTATAAAATATTAAGTGCCGATAGAACAACTATTGTTTTTAATCCGCCTGATAATGGTCTTCGTTATAGATACATAAAAAAACCGGATGATTCTTATGTAAATGTTAATTATTATAAACCTGAATCTAATACTAGTCAACATGTTTATATATTAACTAACGGAAACGGTGCCAATGCGGTTGAAAGTACACAAATGGTCACAAATAATTTTTGGGATGTTACACAACATCCGTATGGTGATTATACTTTAATGGTCTATACAATTGATTCCAGAGGAAATTCTGATACAGCTTATGTTAATATTACTACTACCGAATTAGACTTAACTCCTCCGGGACAACCAAATCTTAAATACGTTAAAAAAGCTTCCGAAGGTAAATTTATTATTGCATGGAATAAACCAACTGATGTTGATTTAAAAGGATACAGATTGTATTATTCACAAACTGGAAATTCTTATAATTTAAGAGATAACGAGAGTGTGTTGACCTATGGTATAACTGAAATGGAATATCAGTATTCTCAACAAAATCCGTTATTTTTAAAATTAAATGCTGTTGATAATTCTAACATGACAAACTTGAGTATCGAATCTGATTCATATGGTGTTAGAATGAAAAATGACGGCAAAAAGATTTTAATTGTAGACGGATTTAACAGATTTGGTGGGAGCGGCAGTTGGTCAAAAGCTTATCATGATTTTATTGTAAAGTATAGTGAAGCATTTACATATAGTTATGAATCAGCTCATAATAGTCAAGTTGAAAACGGTTCCATAATTCTAAACGAATATGATGTTGTTTTTTGGATGTTGGGGGATGAGGCACAAGATTATGAAACCTTTTCAGAAATAGAAAAAAATGCTATTAAAGATTATCTAGAAAAGGGTGGGAAGCTGTTTGTATCCGGTTCAGAAATAGCATATGATTTAGAAGGAGATGTAAATTCTACTTCCGATGATAAAGATTTTATCCATAATTATTTAAAGGCAAAATTTGTAGCAAATACTTCTAATTATAAAATTACAAGCGGAATTGAGGGGACTCATTTTGCAGGATTAAGCATTCCGTTCGGAAATACATCTGCAGGTTCACCTTATAATGAAGATAGCCCCGATGCTATTGACACGTTAAACGGTAGTAGCGCGATATTAAATTATGGGAACGGTTTAACAGCCGGTGTTGCATATTCAGGTTTTTTTGGTAATTCTCAGGTGAACGGGCAACTAATTTATTTATCCTTTCCGTTTGAAACAATTGGTAACTTAGAAATTAGAAAAAATCTGATGAATTCAATTTTTACCTATTTCGGTTTTTTAACAGATGTTGAAGAATCAGATGTAGTAATTAGAAATTATGAACTAGAACAAAATTATCCAAATCCATTTAATCCAACTACTACAATTTCATTTAGTATTCCTTATAATACTCATGTATCAATTAAAATATTTGATGTATTAGGAAAAGAAGTTGCTACATTAGTTGATGATAATTTATCAATGGGAAAACACACAATAAATTATGATGCTTCAAATCTTTCAAGTGGTATTTATTTTTATATGTTAAAGTCCAATGATATTGTTACTTCTAAAAAGATGGTATTAATTAAGTAATTAACGGTGTAATTTATATGAAAATTTTTAGTATATATTTGTTTATAGTTTTTACATATTATAGTAGTATTATTTATTCGCAAGAAAATATTAACTTAAGGGAGGTAACTTCAAATTATAATTTCTTTGAGAATAACGGTTATAAAGTTGAATTTGATCAAAATGGTTTTGATATATTAAATGGAAGAGATGTTGTTTTATCTAAATCTGTTCCGGGTATTAAATCTATTAAAACATCATCTGATTTAAATTTTACTGTAATCGAATGTTTTGATAATTCTCAGAACAAAAATATTAGCTTAAATAGGATTTTTGTGTTCAGTAAAAATTACGATATTGTTTTAGAAACGATAGACACAGTCTATAGTGATTATTCTGCTAACTTATATTCTATAAATAATAGAGGTCAGTTTATTACTTACGATATAAACAATAATATTATAAGGATAGCTAATAAAGAAGATGTAAAAATTGTAAGTTTACCTTATGATTATAACGTAAAAACAGAATCTCAACATTATTTATTTACTGATGAATCTTATATCTATGTTATTAAAAATATTACTAATCCAATTGAAGATGAAGTATTACCCGGTTTTACAATACTTTATAAAATAAATTTAAAGACTTCTGAAATATATGATATAAAGATTCCTATTAATGTGCTTACTGCTTATTTAATATCCAATGATTCTTATATCTTTTCCGGAAGTGATGGTCTAAATGAAAAAACTATTTTGTATGATTCCAATTTTAATAAAAAATCTGAAATATCAAAAAGATTTAATTTAATGTTTAAATTTAATACATCAAACTTCATCGGAATTACAAATAAACAATTGATTGAATACGATTATTCATTCAACCAAATTAGGTTAAAAACATTAGATGATATGTATACAAAAGTTGATTATTTTGTTAAAAATAACGAATATTATTTAATAACATTTACTAATGACTTATGTAAAATAAGTAAACTTTCTTATAACCAAAATCAAATTTTTATTAGTCAAAAAGCAGATTTTAAAACACTGAATTTTGCTCAATGTCTAAAACTATCAAAAATATTTATATTCGACAAAAATAAGACTATAATTTTGCATTAATATAAAAAATTAATTATATTGAATAAGACCTCTAAATAAATGAAAAAATTATCCGATAATTCAATATAGAATTCTTTATCAATAATTAAAATATTTTTTATAATAATCAAAATGAGGTTACTATGTCAATCCTTGCAAAATTTAAATCCTCATTAACGGCTAAACTAATATTATTATTGGTTGTAACAATACTTCCTTTAATATTAATACTAAATATTTTTATTCTTCCTAAAATTGTTGAAAACTATTATAGTAGCCGTAAGAGTGAATTACGAAGTAGCGTGGAAACTGCACACGGGGTTTTGAAGGCATATAATCTTAAAATTAATAGTGGCGAAATGAGTAGGGAGCAGGCGATTGATGCCGCTATAAAAGATATTAATATTCTTAGATATGGTAACAATGAATACTACTTTATGATAGATTTGAATGGCATCAATATGGCAAGCGGTAATAAACCTGAAGCCAGGGGGCAAGATTGGCTTAATCTTGAAGATACAAAAGGCAAAAAGTTTTTTATCGAAATGATTGATAGCGTTAAGAATAAAGGAGAAGGTTTTGTTCAATACTACTATACCAAAATTGGTTCAGATGTTCCTTTACCTAAGCAAAGCTATGTAAAAGGATTTTCGGATTGGAATTGTTTAATTGGCAGCGGTTTATATATTGATGACCTTGAAGAAGAAGTTGCGACACTAAAAAGTGATATATGGAAAGCGGTGCTAGTTGCAATTATTATTGCTCTAATTATTGGTGTTATATTTTCTAAAACTATCACAAAACCTGTCTTATCCTTAAATAATGCAGCAGATAAAGTATCAAAAGGGAATTATGATGTAAATACTGATACAAAGACTTCAGATGAGATAGGTCAGCTTTCTAAATCATTTATGAAGATGGTAAATGATATTAAAAATGCTATATACATTGCAGAAGTAAAAACTAATTTAGCTGACGAATCTGCAAGCAAGGCAGAGCAGGCAAAATTAGAAGCGGAAAAACAACAAAAGTATCTTGCAGAAAGTGTTGAAAAATTATTAATTAATATGCAAAAGTTTGCTAACGGAGATTTAACAGTAAGAATTAAAGTTGATAAAGATGACGAAATTGGTAAGTTATTTGCCGGGTTTAATAATGTCGTTCATAATATAAATAATATGCTATTAAGGGTTGAAGATGCCGTTAGTGCTACGGCAAGTGCAGCTGCTGAGATATCTTCGTCAACTGAAGAAATGGCTGCAGGGGCACAAGAACAAAGTTCGCAAACAACAGAAGTTGCCGGTGCTATTGAAGAGATGACAAGAACAATTTTTGAAAATGCCAAAAATACGACTTTTGCTGCCCAAACTGCAAGAGAATCAGGAAATAATGCAAATGAAGGAGTAAAAGTTGTAAACGAAACTATTGAGGGGATGAATAGAATTGAAGAAGTTGTTTCTAGATCGGCAACTACAATTATCACGCTTGGCGAAAACAGTGATAAAATTGGTGAGATTGTTCAAGTTATTAATGATATTGCAGATCAAACAAACTTGTTAGCCTTAAATGCTGCAATAGAAGCCGCTAGGGCAGGGGAACAAGGGCGTGGTTTTGCCGTTGTTGCCGATGAAGTTAGAAAGCTTGCTGAAAGAACAACAAAAGCTACTAAAGAAATAGCCTCAATGATAAAACAAATTCAGAAAGATACAGGGCTTGCGGTTGAATCGATAAAAGTTGGAACTAAGGAGGTTGAAATAGGCAAGCTGAAAGCAGTTAGAGCCGGTGAAGTTTTAAAGAGAATTGCAGACGGTTCTATGAAAGTTTCAGATTTGATTACTCAGGTTGCTGCTTCAGGGGAAGAGCAAGCTGCTACCGCAGAAGAAATCGGTAAGAACATTGAAGCTATAAACAATGTTACAAATGAATCTGCCAACGGAATCCAACAAATTGCCGGATCTGCAGAAGATTTAAATAGATTAACTAACGATTTACAGAAACTTGTTTCTTCTTTTATTTTAGAAAGAAATGAAAAAAGATTAAGTACAGTTTATAGCGGATAATAAATTTAAGAAATTATGATTTTAAGCGGGGAAGTATTTTACTACTTTCCTGCTTAAACTAATTTGTGCCTGATACAAAATTATATATCATTTTTGAAATTTCAGATCCTAATCTAATTCCTTCTTCATTTTTATCAAGATTTTTTGAGAAAAACATAATTAAATAATCTCTGCCGTTTTCCGGATAAACAATTCCACAATCGTGAACACCTTTTATAATTGTTCCGGTTTTATGTGCAATTATTACTTCTTTAGGTAAATGTACGGGAAGTAGATGATTGATTTTTTGTTCTTTTAGAACACTTACCATTTGTTCGGAAATTTCAGGACTAAACAACTCTTTATTGTAAAGTTTTTTATACAAATTCATCATATCAAATGCAGTCGATGTATTGTTTATCCCTTTTTCTTCAGCCTTAGTATCATCATTAAAGCGATTAATTTTTGTATTCTTGAGCCCTAAATATTGCATTAATATATTAATTGAATCTCTGTTGGCTACAACTAAAGTATTGTTCATCCCTATGTTACTGCTATTGATTATCATATATTTATTAAGTTGATAAAGACTTATTGATGAATCAACTAACTTTGAAACCGGGTCCCAAGTTAATCTACTTAAATCCATTTGATACTCGGAGCTGTCTACAACACTCCTAAAAGCATTTATTATTTTAATCGGTTGATTCAAGTTTAATTTATTATTAAAGACATCCTTATATATTTGTAACATTACGCAAGTTTTTATCGTACTCCCCGGATTAAAAATTTCGTTTTCATTTATTAAAATTTGATTTTCCGGATTTTTTAATTCTTGAAAAACAACGGCAAATGTTCCGTGTTGTTTATTTAAGAGGCAATTTATGTTTTCTTTTAATGTTTCCAAAGTTTGAGGAAAAGAAGTAGTAGAAACTAAAAGGGCAAAGAAGAATATTTTTTTAAATAAATTCATCATTAATCCTCAGTTATTTATTTGATAAAAGAAAGTAGAGAACAATAGAAGAGCGGAAAGGGGGGGATTCGAACCCCCGGTCCGACTAAGTCGGACAACGGTTTTCGAGACCGCCGCATTCAACCGCTCTGCCACCTTTCCGAATTTAAATAAAATGTAAATTTAGTTATAAATTATTCTTTTATCAAGTAAAAACTAAAAAAATAGCAATAAAGTTAATAAATATTATTTTATTTTTTACAAAATATTAATATATTTGTAATCTTAAAATTACGGAAAGATGCGGGAGTGGCTTAACCGGCACGCCTGGAAAGTGTGTGTACGTCAAAAGCGTACCGTGGGTTCGAATCCCACTCTTTCCGCTCCAGAACTGTAAAGGGTTGTAACTACTGTTGCAGCCCTTTTTTTATTGGCTAATAGATCAATTGTTAATTTTGTTATGATGGAAGCTTACAGAAATGAGCATTTTAAATTGTAATGTTTTCATTAATATGTTATATTTAATGAAAGAAAAAAGTTGGATTATTTAAGTTTTTTTATTAAGAAGTAATAATAAAATAAGAGACTGTTAAAGTTTTATTTTGAAACAGTCCCTTTATTTTGATAATATTATTAGCTTTAAGTAAATTAAGGAACCAAAATTGCAGCACTAACCACGGTAGTCCACAACCCGTCTTTATGACCTCTGGCAGTTTGAGTTATATTAAAAGTATTAACAATTTTACCTGACATTTTAAAAACTTGTTCTCTTTCGTTCCAAGCTTCATTTGGGTCAAAGTCAATTCCTAAAGTAGTTGCAAGCATGGTGGCAGCTAAATCTTCAGCATAATCTCCCGCAACTTGATTTGTCTCACCAAAAGGGTGGTGTTCGCTTAAATAACCATAATTTTTTTTGTCAGCCGGAATAGCTACACCAATAGAAGCAGCAATTAACCTATTTGCTTCGCTGGTAGCATTTCTTGCCATAACGGCATGTACGATTTGACCGGGTGTAAGATCTTCCAAACCTTTTTCTATAGATATTCTTTTACAGCCGATAGGATAAATACTGCTAACGCTTACTAAATTGTACTTTTCAATTTGAGCATCTCTTAAAGCAGATTCAAATGAAGCCAAGTATTCTTTATGAACCCCAACTCCTTTAGTAAAAAATATTTTTTTTGGAACGTACAATTTAATACCTCCTAAAAGTTAGTTGAAAATTAGTTTAATAAAGTTTCTCTTCCCCACCTTAAGAATATCGCCCGGCTTAATATCTATAATTGCCTTTAAGTCAATTACTTTTTCACCATTTATGGAAACTCCTCCTTGAGTTACTAATCTACGTGCTTCACCTTTAGAAGGAGCAGTTTTAGTTAGCACCATCAAGTCAAGTATTTCTAATTTTTGTTGTTCTTTTTCTAAAATAAATTCAGGTATTTCATCAGGCAAACCCTTTTTAACAAAAATTTCATCAAATTCACGTTCAGCATTTATAGCTTCATCATTGTTGTGATACATAGCTACAAGTTTTCTAGCAAGTTTACGTTTAATATCACGTGGATTTACTGAAGAGTTTTCTAATGATGATTTTATCTCAATTAATTCTTCGTTTGAAATGTCAGTTGTTAATTCAAAGTATGTGTAAATTAAAGAATCTGGTATTGATAGTGTCTTACCGTAAATATCTTTTGGTGAGTCAGTTATACCAATATAATTATTATAAGATTTACTCATTTTTTCAATACCGTCAGTTCCGACAAGTAATGGGAATGTAATTATTACTTGAGGTTCTTGACCGTATTCTCTTTGTAAATCTCTTCCTACAAGCAAATTAAACTTTTGATCAGTACCGCCAAGTTCTACATCACTTTTAATTACAACAGAGTCCATTGCTTGAGCAAGGGGATATAAAAACTCATGAACACTAATCGGAATTCCGGCTTTAAATCTTTTAGTAAAATCATCTCTTTCCAGCATTCTGGCAACAGTATACTTTGATGCTAATTTAATTACGTCATCAAATTTCATCGACCCTAACCAATTAGAATTGAAAACCACTTCGGTTTCAATTTTATCTAAAATTTTTACGGTTTGTTCAAGATATGATTGAGCATTTGCTTTTGTTTCCTCAAGAGTAAGCGGAGGCCTTGTTGCGTTTCTACCGCTTGGGTCACCTATCATACCTGTGAAATCACCGATTATCAAAATTGCATGATGACCTATTTCTTGAAATTGAGCAAGTTTTCTAAGAACAACAGAATGTCCTAAATGTAAATCCGGTCTTGTGGGATCACAACCGAATTTTATTTTTAACGGAGTATTTGTTCTTATAGATTTTTCAATTTTTTTAACCAACTCCTCTTCAGGAATTATTTCTGAGGTGCCCCTTCTAATAATATCCATTTGTTCATTAACGCTAGGAAGTATAAGCTTTCTTTCCAAATCAATCCCTGTATTTATTTTTATTTCTGTTAATATCTAAAACCGCTTCTTTTTTTGCGAGAGTCTCCCTCTTATCGTATTCTTTTTTACCTTTGGCTACGGCTAATTCAACTTTTACTTTTCCGTTTTTAAAATACAATTTTAATGCTATTAATGTATATCCTTTTTCATTTTGATATTTTAATAATTTTCTGATTTCAACTTTATGCAATAACAATCTACGCTTTCGTAAAGGCTCATGATTATTTATATTCCCATGTTTATAAACTCCGATATGGGAGTTTACTAGCCACACTTCGCCATTTTTTATTTGAGCATAACTATCTGTCAAATTAGCATTTTTGTCGCGTAAAGATTTAACTTCAGTTCCTACAAGTTCAATTCCGGCTTCAAATGTGGTAATTATACTATAATCGTGCCTTGCTTTTTTATTCTGAATTATGTCTTTATAAATTGGTTTATCGTTCATTTCTAATAATTATAAATTTAAACCTAAAATAAAGTAATTTATTACAATAAATCAAAACTAATATTTATATTAGTAAAACTTTTTCATTTTATTCCTTAAAAATTTCGTAAATTATTAAGTTTTTTTTATTTTTACATATTTATAATGTAATTTGTTTTATTAATTTAAATTAGTAGGTTTTTAATGTTGCGGTTTTTCAGATTCTTCATCTTAATTTTAGTATTGTTAATAAATGCAGGGTGTCAAAATACGGATAGGACCGAAAAAGTTGATATCAACGGTTATGATAAAATTCAATGGGATATGGATATAAAAAGTCTAAAAGAACTTTTAAATAATAGCTATTCTGCTAATTTATATGATTTTTATAATATTAATAACGGGGATACGACTTTATATAATTTTAATTCCGGAAAATTTAAAGGGTTTGATGTTTATAAGTGGGAAGTAAAATATATTAAAGAAAAATTAGTTGAAGTTAAATTGTTTTTTTATGAACTTAATCAAACTGAAAAAATAATTGATGAATTTATAAAAAAACGTAATAAAAAAGATAAATTTCCGTTCGAAAAAAAATTATATTCAAATAAAACAGAAAAACCTGTTTCAATAATTAAATTAAGTAAAATAAATCAGTTTATAATTCTTAGTATTCAAAAACAGAATTAAATTAAATAGGGATAAATTATGTTACCAATTCAAAAAAGATTAACAAATTCATTTTATGCAATATTAAGTTTACCTGCAACAGCAATGGGGTTTGCATTATCTATTCAAATTGCTGTACTCAGTTGGATACTTGACACTAAGTATAGTTTGGATATTCACGAGATCGGAATAGTTTGGGCAGCAGGACCTTTAGCCGGAATTTTTGGACAAGTGATTATAGGTTTTATAAGTGATAAAGTCTGGTTTGGAGGCGGAAGAAGACGCCCTTTTATAATCGTAGGGGGTGTTTTAGCTGCTTTAATGATATTGGCTTTACCAAATATCAAAGAAATTAGCGATTTTTTAGGATTAGGTTCAATATTGGTTGTCGCATTAATTGTTGCTTTGACTTTAGATTTGGCTATTAATATAAGCTTTAATCCGACAAGAACATTAATTGCAGATGTTACTCCAGAAGGTCCTTCACGAACAAAAGGATATACATGGATGCAAACTATTTCCGGTTTTTTTGGTGTTATGGCTTATTTGATGGGAGTTGTTCTCGGAAATTATACTTTAATTTATATCGGTGCGTTTATTGTTTTGTTTTTTTCGGTAATACCTCTTTTCTTTGTTGAAGAACCAAGAGTGTTGGGCGTAAGTAATGAAGGTGATAAGTTAGTTGCAGAACCCAAAAAGACAAACATACCCCAATTATTAAAAATTTACGGAGCACATGCGTTCTCATGGATCGGAGTACAAACAATGTTTGTATTTATTTTTGCTTTTATTAAAGAAAAGTTTAATTATAACGAAGAAAATGCTAAAGAAATAGGTCAAGTAATTAGTATTTCTTTTGCAATTCTTAATACGGTTGGTTTTCTTCTTCCTTCTTTAGTACTTGAACCTTTAACAGAAAAATTCGGAAGAATTAAAACACATTTTGCAACTTTACTTGTTATGTCAATAGCATATCTTGTAATAGCATTATTTGTACAAAACGCAATTATGTTATACGTTATGATGGCATTTGCAGGTGTAGGTTGGGCAGCTATTGTAAGTTTACCGTTCGCAATAATGACAGAAAACGTCTCAAGCGAAAAAATGGGTCTTTATATGGGGATTTTTAATTTATCCGTTGTAATACCGCAATTATTTGTTAGTTTGGTCATCGGACATTACATTGAAAAAGCTCCTGATAAATCTTTGATTTTCATAATTAGCGGTGTTTCTTTATTTATTTCTTTTATAATGTGGCAATTTGTAAAAGACAACAGTAAAAAGGCAAATTAATGAAAAAAATAATAATTGCAATTTTAATATTATTTCCTTTGATTGTTAACTCACAACAAAGAGGTGAAAATGAATTTAAAGTGCAATCATTTTCTTTAAGCGATAAGTTAGACGAAAATAGTATTATTGATCCTGAATTTGGAAAATATACTGCATATGACTTTGATATTAATGCAAGTGATCATTTTATAATAAAAGTTAAGTCAAAAGATTTTATCCCTTATTTATTGATTAGTTCTCCTAAGGGGAAAAATATTTTTGCGTATCCCAAAAACAACAGAAACGAAGCTGTTTTAGATACAATTGCAACAGAAACAGGAAAGTGGAGTTTGTATGTAATTTGTGATACTCTCGAATCCGGGAACTTTGATTTGAGGATAAATTTTTGCGATAAAAAATCATATGATTTCCCGACTTCAAATAGTGCAAATATTTTGCTTAAATATTTAATTGCACATGCCGAACCCGAATTTGGGTTTATTATTCCTCGGTGTTCTGAAGGGGAGAATAACAATTTAATTTCACCTATTAAATTTCCACAATCATTAAGTTCAATAATAGATATCGAAAAGAATTCTTATATCATAAACTTTTTTAACGGTAGTGATGAAAACTTAGCAGAAAAAACTTATCAAAGTATTAAAAAATCTCTGAAAGATAATCTTCAAGAATCATACATTAACAAAGAATTTACGAAGTCTGAAATTTATACAAAATTTACTAAATTTAGTTCATTAAATAAACCTTCAGTATATTTAAGATATTACAAATCCACGCCTCAAGGAATAAAAGTTACTATTGAAATAGAACCTAAGTAAAATTATTCTTAATCATAAGAAAGAATTTTTCATATTATGGAAAATTCTTTCTCATTTAAATAAGATATAGCGGTAATTTATTATAAAACAATTGGCATATAATTTGACTGAACAATACTGAACAGTTTAAGGAAACATTATATGCACAAAGACATTTTTAAAGATTATACTGCTAAAGATAAAAGCAGTCTTATTCCATTGTTACAAGATGTACAACAGATTTATGGTTATTTACCTGAACCCGCATTAAAAGATATAGCTGATTTTTTAGGTATGGCTTTAAGCGGAGTTTACGGCGTAGCTACTTTTTATAATCAGTTTAGACTTACACCATTAGGAAAGAATGTTATACGAGTTTGTAGAGGAACAGCTTGTCACGTAAAAGGTTCAGAAAATTTATTAATTGCTTTAGAAAACGAATTAGGTGTTAAAAGTGGCGGTACTACACGAGATAAATTGTTTACTTTAGAAACAGTTGCGTGTATCGGTGCTTGCAGTATTGCTCCGGTAATTAATATTAACGAGGAGTATTACGGTCGTGTGTCAATTAAAGAAATTAATAAAATACTCTCAAAATATCGTAAAGAAGCAAAAGTATCGTCAATTGAATCAGAAAAGGTAGGTGCGTAATGAAATCATTTTTAGATGTATGCTGTGGTGACCCAAAACATACCCCGGAAAACCCTTGCGAACATTTTGTGGCTTGTTGTACTGAAGGTCCATTATGTCACCATGACTCAAAAATTGCAGAAGAAATTAAAGAATTAAATTTAAGATTAACTTATAAAGTTCATGAAAAACCAATTATTTTTATTGGTATGGGTACTTGCGGTTTAGCATCCGGTGCTGATAAAGTTTATGCTACTATTAAAACTGAATTAGAAAAACTGAATGTTGATGCCGAAATAGTTTCTACAGGTTGTATTGGTTACTGTGCCAAAGAACCAATAGTAGATATAAAACTACCTAATGGTGAAAGATTATCATATGCTGAAGTAACCCCTGCAGATGTTCCCGAATTATTAAAGAAAAGCATCATAGAAAATTCTATTTATGTGAAAAAATATTTGGGCTCACATGAATTAAATAGTAAAATTAACAAAAAATTAACTGATGATAACTTTTTTAAAAATCAGTTTAGAATTGTTCTCAAGAACTGTGGGGTTATTGATCCTAACTCGATTGATGAATACATTGCAGTGGGCGGATTTAAGGCTTTAGATAAAGCTTTACGTCAAATGACCGGTGAAGAAGTAGTTAAAGAGATGATTGATAGCGGACTTCGCGGAAGAGGCGGCGGCGGATTTCCTACCGGAAAAAAATGGGAATTTGCACATAAGCAGAAATCAGAAATTAAATATATAGTTTGTAATGCCGATGAAGGGGATCCGGGTGCTTTTATGGACCGTTCCTTGTTAGAAAGTGATCCTTATCGTGTTGTTGAAGGTATGATTATTGGCGGTTATGCAATAGGAGCATCTTTTGGTTATATTTACTGTCGTGCTGAATATCCGTTAGCAATTTCGAGATTACAAAATACAATTAATAAATGTAAAGAATATGGTTTGTTAGGTAAAAACATATTAGGAAGCGGCTTTAACTTTGATATAAAGATTAAAAAAGGTGCCGGTGCATTTGTATGTGGCGAAGAAACAGCATTGTTGGCATCAATTGAAGGAAAACGCGGTATGCCAAAACCACGTCCGCCGTATCCGGCAGTATCCGGGTTATTCGGAAAACCGACTGTAATTAATAATGTTGAAACTTTTGCTAATATATCTGCAATAGTTTCAAATGGTGCTCAGTGGTTCTCGTCAATCGGAACTTCTAGTAGTAAAGGAACAAAAGTATTTGCTATAAGCGGAAAGATTAAATACTCAGGTTTGGTTGAAGTACCTATGGGTGTTACTTTACGTAAAATTGTATTTGATGTAGCAGGTGGTATTCCTGACGGAAAAAAATTCAAGGCAGTACAAATTGGCGGTCCTTCAGGCGGTTGTTTACCTGATTCAGTTATGGATACTGAAGTAGATTACGAATCACTTAAAAATGTCGGCGCTATGATGGGTTCCGGTGGTTTTGTGGTTATGGATGAAGATACATGTATGGTTGACGTAGCAAAATTCTTTTTAACGTTTATTCAAAATGAATCATGCGGTAAATGTGTTCCTTGTCGTGAGGGTACTAAACGCATGCTTGAGATAATTGAAAGAATTCCAAAACGTTATTCTCCAAAAGAAGATAAATTACAACAGTTACAACGTTTTAAAGGTATAATTCACTTACAAAGATTAGCGGACGTAATTAAAGATACTTCTTTATGCGGTCTTGGACAAAGTGCTCCTAATCCTGTATTATCCGGATTAAGATACTTCAAAGAAGAGTATGAAGAACATCTATTCGATAGAACTTGTAAGGCAGGAGTATGCAAAGATTTATTAACCTATTCTATTGAAAAAGAAGCTTGTTCGGGTTGCGGTCTTTGTGCTCGTAAATGTCCGTCTGGCGCAATAATAGGTGATAAAAAACAACCGCATCATATAGTTGAAGTTAACTGTATTAAATGTGGTATGTGTGTTGAAACTTGTAGATTTGACGCTATTAAAGTTAACTAGTAATTTATAATTTTGAATTAGGAGAAAATATGGTAGAACTAACCATAAATAATATAAAAGTAAAAGCTGAAGAAGGAATGACAATTCTAGATGCAGCAAAATCAGTTGGTATAAAAATTCCGACATTATGTCATATGAAAAATCTTTTTCCATCAGGTGCATGTCGAATTTGTGTTTGTGAAGTTGAAGGAATGCGCGGATTGATTCCTAGTTGTGCATATCCTATCAGTGATGGAATGAAAGTGCAAACCAACAGTCCTAGAGTTAGAAGAGCAAGAAAAACAATTGTTGAATTATTAATTGAAAACCATCCTCAGGATTGTTTAATTTGCGTTAGAAATAAAAATTGCGAATTACAAGATCTATCTGAACAATATGGTGTTCGTGAACATAGATATGCCGGTGAGAAAAAAGATCATGCAATAGATATATCGAGTGCGTCTATGGAACGTGATCCTGCAAAATGTATTTTATGCGGACGTTGTGTAAGAACCTGTAATGAAATTCAAAAGATTGGTGCTATTGATTTTACGAATCGTGGTTTTAAAAGTAATGTTACCACTCCTTTTAATAAAGGATTAAATATTAGCGATTGTATTTTGTGCGGTCAGTGTATTTTAGTGTGTCCTACTGCAGCATTACGCGAAAAGAGTCACTTAAAAGAAATTCAATCTGCTTTGAATAATAGAAATAAATATTGTGTAGTTCAAGTTGCTCCGGCTGTTAGAGCAACCATCGGTGAAGAATTCAATCTTCCGTTAGGTACAAATGTAACAGGACAAATTGTTACAGGTTTAAGAAGACTCGGATTCAAGAAAGTGTTTGATACCAACTTTTCTGCAGATTTAACAATTATGGAAGAAGCAACCGAATTTATTAAAAGAGTTAGCACAAATGGTACTCTTCCGATGTTTACAAGTTGCTGTCCCGGCTGGGTTAAATTTATTGAAATGAATGAGCCGGAATTATTAGCACATGTTTCAAGTTGTAAATCTCCGCATGAGATGGAAGGTGCAATTTTAAAGACATATTATGCAAGAAAAATGGGTGTAAAACCTGAAGATATGTTTGTTGTATCAATTATGCCTTGTACTGTAAAGAAATTTGAATCAGCTCGTCCCGAATTATCGGAAGAACACGTAGCAGACGTTGATGCAGTTTTGACAACTCGTGAATTAGTACGTTTATTTAAATTTGCGGGTATAGATTTTAATGATTTACCCGAAGATCAATTTGATGATCCGCTAGGAGAATCAACCGGTGCTGCTGCAATTTTTGGTACATCTGGAGGTGTTATGGAAGCAGCAGTAAGAACAGCCTATTTTAAGTTAACAGGAACAAATTTAGAAAATTTGGAACTTAATGATATAAGAGGAAATGAAGGATTAAAAGAAGCAACATTAAATATAAATGGATTGGAAGTTAATGTAGCAGTTGTTAACGGAATTGGTAATGTTAGACCTGTACTTGAAAATATTAAAAACGGTACTAACAAATATCATTTTATTGAAGTGATGGCTTGTCCAGGTGGTTGCATAAACGGTGGCGGACAACCAATTCACCAGAAACCGGAAAAAATAAAAAAACGTGTTCAAGTATTATATGAAATCGATACTAAAGCAAAATCAAGACTTTCGCATGAAAATGATGCTGTAATAAAACTTTATAAAGAGTTTTTAGGTGAACCTAATAGCCATAAATCTCATGAAATATTACATACTGAATATGTTGATAGAAAATCAATTTTAAATACGAAGAAATAATATGCATTCAGGAATTGTAAGTACTATTGTTAAAAATTGTCGCAGATGTTATTCTTGTATTAGAGAATGTCCTGCAAGTGCAATTCGTGTTGTTGGAGGACAAGCAGTAGTTGTGACCGAAAGATGTATTAGTTGTGGTCATTGTGTTAAAGTTTGTTCACAACATGCAAAAATGATACTTAGCGATTCTGATTATGTAGTAAAAGAACTTTTACCTTCCGGAAAAGCTTTTGCAATTGTAGCACCTTCATTTGCTGCTGCTTTTCCGGATAATTATTTCAAATTTACTACCGGTTTAAAATTATTAGGATTTGAACGAGTAGCTGAAACAGCGTTCGGAGCTGATTTAGTTAGTATTGAATATAATAAAATTTTTGAAACAAAAGGGGATAGAACAATTATAAGTTCATCATGTCCGGCTGTTTACAATTTTATTGAAAAGTATTATACTCAACTTATTCCTATGTTGGCTGAAGTTGTATCACCAATGGTTGCTATGGGAAAATACATAAAAGAGAATTATGGCTCAAATGTTCCTGTAGTATTTATTGGACCCTGCGTCGCAAAAAAAAGTGAATATGACGATTGGGGAATTGAAGGTTCTATTGATGCAGTATTAACATTTCATGAAGTGAAAGAATTATTTTCAAAAAATGAAATTGTCTTAGAAACATTAGATAATTCTAATTTTGATCCTCCATATGCTAATTTAGGTAAATCATATCCTCTTGCAGGTGGTTTAATTAAAACTGCAAATATTCCGAGCGACATACTTGCAAAAGAAATAATTGTTGTTGAAGGGAAGGATAAAGTAGTTCAAGTTATTAACGATATTGCTGAAGAACGGATTAAATCGAAATTTGTTGATATATTATTTTGCGAAGGTTGCATTAATGGACCCGCAATAGATAATGATCTAAATTATTATTCAAAACGTGAAAAAGTAATTGAATATGTTGAAAAACATATTAATTTTTTGGATAAAAATGTTTGGAAAGGCGAAATATACAATAGTAGAAATATTGATTTAAGCCGTAAATTTTTTGATAAAAATCAAAGACGTCCGATGCCGAATGAAGAAAAAATAAGAGAAATTTTGGCTAAGACTAATAAATTCACAAAAACCGATGAATTAAACTGTGGAGCTTGCGGATATAAATCTTGTCGTGATTATGCTGTAGCGATTGCTAAGGATTTAGCAGAACAGGAGATGTGTTTGCCATATTTAATTGATAAATTGGAGAGAGCTTATACAGAATTAAAAGATACTCAAGATGCATTAGCCGGTGCTGAAAAGCTAGCTTCAATTGGTCAACTTGCAGCCGGAGTAGCTCACGAGATTAATAATCCGTTGGGTTCAATTATGTTATATGCTTCAATGTTAAAACGTGAATTTGAGAAAAAAATGGATGTTTCTCAAGGTGTTGAAGACTTGAAGTTAATTATAGAAGAAGCAGTAAGATGTAAAAACATTGTATCTAATCTACTAAATTTTGCTAGACAAGGTAAATTAAATGTTGCCACCACACATATTTATGAATTAATAAACGATGTAGTTAAAGTAATATTAATTAAACCCGAAAATACTTCAATTGTTTTTAGTTTGAATGATAACTCTAATAATATAGAGATAGAAGGAGATATAGATCAATTAAAACAAGTGTTTATCAATGTAATCGGAAATGCTTGCGAATCAATGGAAGAAAGTAAAATTAAAGAGTTGTCTATAACAATTGATTTTACGGATAAAGATTTAATTATTAAAATTAAAGATACCGGATGCGGAGTACCTGAAGAAAATATTAAAAAATTATTTACACCGTTTTTTACTACTAAAAAAATGGGAAGGGGTACTGGATTGGGCTTGGCAATTACGTACGGAATAATAAAAATGCACAGAGGCGATATTAGAGTAAAAAGTACTATTAATCTCGGAACTGAGTTTACGATTAAATTGCCTTTGAAAGTAACGAAATTAAATAATTTTGAATAATACGGAGTTATAATGGAAATAACTGAAAAATACAAAAAGATTTTACTTGTTGATGATGATATTGATTTATTAGAGCAAAATAAACTGTTGCTCGAATCAAAAGGGTTTGAAGTTGTTACTGCCGAAAGCGGTGAAGAAGGTTACAATACTTTTTTGATAGAAAAACCCAACGCTTGTGTTGTAGATTTAATTATGGAACAACATGATAGTGGTTTTATTTTGTGTCATAGAATTAAAAGAACTGAATTAGGTAAACAAATTCCGGTTTTTATGTTAACTTCTGCTACTTATGAAACTGGGTTTAAGTTTAGTTCTGCTACCGAAGAAGAAAAAGAATGGATTAAATGCGACGGTTTATTAAATAAACCGGTTGTAGTTGAAGAATTAATATCAAAATTGGAAAATTTTTAATTTTTTAGCTTTTTTTTTACGAAAAACATTAATATCTTAAGATATTAAAATCTTATTATATTAAATGTTTGAGTTATGGCTAAAATATTGATTGTTGATGATGAAAAAGGTCTCCGATTAGGTACCAAAAGGTTACTTGAATCGGAGGGCTTTTCTGTTGATACTGCTGAAAACGGAACCGAAGGAATTGCAAAAGGTACAAGCCAAGAATTTGATTTAGCAGTTATAGATTTAAAAATGCCCGATATTGAAGGTCTCGAAGTACTTCAAACAATTAAGGCTAAATATCCAAATACAGTATGTTTTATTGCTACTGCATATGCAAGTATAGATACTGCAATTGAATCTACACGTTTAGGTGCTTATAATTACATTCCTAAACCTTTTACCCCCGAAGAAATATTACACCATTTAGATATTGGATATAAACATCGTAAACTTTTACTTGAAGCCGAAAAGCTTAGACGTGAAAGAGAAGAAAGTTTATTAGAAATATCTTTCGAAAAAAGTAGACTAAGGACGATTATAAATAACATAAGTGAAGGGGTTCTTGTTATAAATATAAACGGAGAACTAGCTTATTTTAATAATGCCGCATTAAAAAATCTTGATATTGCCGATTTAAATATAGGTACATATATTTTAAATAAAATTCCAAAGGGAATTAGCGAAATAGTAAACAAATATTTAAATGCTTCTGAAACCATTAAAAAATCATATTCTACTCAAGTTGAAATAAAACCAAATTATGAATTAGTAATTGAAGCTAACTGTTCTCCGATTATTGATATAGATAATAAAATATCTGGAATAGTTGTTGTGCTTAGAAATATTAGTGAGTTTAAGAAAATTGAAATGGTTAAATCACAGTTTGTTTCAATGGTAGCTCATGAATTAAAAACTCCGGTTGCTGCTGTACAAGGTTTTCTAAAAATAATTATGGATGAAACACTGAATGTTTCTTATGAACAGCAAAGAGAATACATTGCAAGGTCTATAATAAGATTGCGAGGTCTTTTAGATTTAGTTAATGATTTACTTGATATAAGTAGAATGGAAATGAAAACTAAACAAAGAGAAATTGAAAATCTTGATTTAGTTGAGTTGCTTAATTCAACACTACAATTTTTAGAGTTAGAACTATCGAAGAAGGGAATAGAGGTAATTAAATCGTATCAAGAGGAAAAAATATATTTTAATGGTGATCAGAATGAAATTACCCGGTTATTTACAAATATTTTAAGTAATGCAATTAAGTATAATAAAGATAAAGGACAGATTAATCTAAAAGTTTATTATTCAACTAATTATATAAATGTTGAGATAAGCGATTCAGGTATAGGCATGAAACCGGAAGAAAAAGCGAAACTTTTCCAAGAATTTTTTAGAGCGAAAAATGAACATACAAGAGGAGTTAGCGGTACGGGATTAGGCTTAACTATAGTAAGACGGATTGTTGATTCTTATCATGGTAAGATTGAAGTAGATAGTGAGTACGGAAAAGGAACTACATTTAAAATACAACTTCCAATCAATAACTAAGAAAAACAGGAGTAATTATGGCATTAGTAGCAATTATCGATGATGATGCGGATATAATTGAAGCTACAAGCTTGGTCCTTAAATCAAAAGGATATAGTGTTGTAACTGCAAATAATCCAAACGACGGTTATGCTATTGTAAAGGAAAATAATCCGAATTTGATTATTTTGGACGTGATGATGGATGAACCTGATGACGGATTCTTTTTGGCGCAAAAGTTTCGTAGAGAAGGGATTAAAACTCCGATATTAATGTACACTTCGGTTTCTAAAGCAATCGGTTTCCAATACGGTAGCGGAGAAATGGTACCGGTGGATGATTTTGTTGAAAAACCAATATCACCGGAACAATTAGTAGCCAAAGTTGAAAACCTATTAGTGAAGAAGTAGGAGATGATATGTTAGTATTAGAGAAAAACTCATTGACAGAAGAAATTGAAAAACTAGTTGAAAAATATGGAAACAATCGATCTGCATTGCTTGCTATTTTGCAAGAAATTCAACAAAAGCATAGTTTTGTTTCAGATTTTGCTCAGCAAGAAGTAGCACGTTTATTGGATATTCATCCGGTAGAAGTTTACAGCGTAATATCGTTCTACGCATTTTTAAATAGCTCACCTAAAGGTCGAAATATAGTGAGGTTATGCCAGACAATTACATGTGATATGCACGGTAAAGAGATGGTTGCCAAAGCTATAGAAAGAGAACTTGGAGTTAAGTTTGGAGAAACCACAAAAGATAAGAAATTTACTTTAGAGTATGCAAATTGCTTAGGAATGTGTGATCAAGGTCCTGCAATGCTTGTTAATGACAAAGTATATTCCAAACTTACACCTGAAAAAGCTGTTGAAATTTTAAACAAAATTAAATAGGTGAACTATGGAAAACAATGAAAAAACGAGGAAAGGTCCCGTTATATTTTCTGAATATAAACAGGGTGATGCGATAAATAAGATTTTAACGATGTCACGTGAAGATATTTTATTTGAATTAAGAGAATCAAAGTTGAAGGGGAGAGGGGGAGCAGGATTTCCCACCGCAACTAAATGGATGTTAACAGCTGCAGCAAAAAGTGATAAAAAATATGTAATTTGCAATGCGGATGAAGGTGAACCCGGTACTTTTAAAGATAGAGTTCTACTTCAAGAATATCCGGAACTTTTATTTGACGGTATGGTTGTAGCCGGTTATGTTGTTGGAAGCGATGAAGGTATTGTTTATTTACGCGGCGAATACCAATATATGTATAATGATTTACTTAAGTTTTTAGATGATATGAAGAATCGTAACCTCTTAGGAAACAATATTTTAGGTAAAGACGGCTTTAACTTTGATATAACTATTAGATTAGGTGCCGGTGCTTACGTTTGTGGTGAGGAAACAGCACTTATTGAATCTTTAGAAGGACATCGCGGTGAAGCAAGAAACAGACCTCCGTTTCCGGTAAATACAGGATTTATGGGTAGACCTACTACCGTAAATAATGTGGAAACTTTATGTGCAGCAGCCCATATTACTGTCAAAGGTGGATTATGGTTTAAGGAACATGGTACAGATAAATCAACAGGATCAAAATTATTATCTGTAAGCGGAGATTGTTTTAAACCCGGAGTATATGAATTACCGTTCGGAACAAAAATATCTGAATTATTAGAACTTGTTGAAGCAAAAAATGCAAAAGCTGTTCAAATTGGCGGAGCAAGCGGAGTATGTATCCCAAAATCGCAGTTTGATCGAACAATTGCTTATGAAGATGTAGCTACCGGAGGTTCAATAATGATTTTTGACGAAAGTAGAAGCATGATTAATGTTTTAAAGAACTTTATGGAATTTTTTGTAGAAGAATCATGTGGTCAATGTACACCTTGTAGAGTAGGTAATGTCAAGTTACTCGAAGGTGTTGAAATGATTGAACACAATAATTATACTTTTTCATATATAAACAAATTAAAAGACTTAGGAAAAACCATGCAAGTTGCTTCGAAATGTGGGTTAGGCCAGTCTTCTCCAAATTCATTTATTTCGATTTTAGAAAATTTTAAAGATGAGATATTCAATAGTAACGGAGGTAAAAATGGAAAATAAAGAAACATTACGTGCACCCGAAAGTCAGAAAGCACACGTAGTTGAAAAACCTACTGATTTAAATACTATTGGCGGAACTATCTCAATTGAAATTAATGAGAAAAAAGTTACTGTACCTTTGGGTACTACTATTTTAGAAGCTTGCAAGATGAACGGAATTCATATTCCAACATTATGTCATCATGATGATTTGTGTATTGCCGGTGTTTGTCGTATTTGCGTTGTTGAAGTAGAAGGTATGCGAACTTTGCAAGCTTCTTGTGCATATCCAATAACTGCACCTATGAAAATTAAAACTTCCACATCATTGGTTCGTAAAGCTAGAAGACATATTATTGATTTAATGTTAAGTGAACATCATGGTGAATGTTACAGTTGTGTTCGTAATAATAATTGTGAGCTACAAACTCTAGCTAAAGAATATGGTGTTGACGGTTACAATTTTGGACATATTAAAGAATCAAAACATGAAATTGATAAATCTTCGTTTTCCGTAATTCGCGATATGGATAAATGTGTTTTGTGCAAACGCTGTGTTCGCACTTGTATCGATTTGCAAGAAGTAGGGGTTTTGGAAGCTATTAATCGTGGAGACAAAACACGAATCGGTACTTTTATGGATAAACCTTTAGCCGATGTTATTTGTATTAATTGCGGTCAGTGTATAAATAGGTGTCCTACCGGAGCATTGCATGCAAATGATCCTTCGGATGAAATATGGAATGCTATTGATGATCCTAAAAAGCATGTAGTTATTCAGACAGCTCCTTCTCCGCGTGCTGCAATCGGTGAAGAATTTGGACTTGAGGCAGGACATTCAATGACCTATGAGTTAAATTCTGCACTTCGTAGAATTGGGTTTGATGCAGTTTTTGATACAAACTTTACTGCTGATTTAACAATTATGGAAGAAGGTACAGAATTGTTACTGAGATTATATAAAGCATTGGTAGAAAAAGATAACTCCATAGCATTACCTCAGTTTACTTCTTGTTCGCCTGGTTGGGTAAAATACTTAGAGCATTTTTATCCGGAATTTTTAGACAATTTAAGTAGTGCAAAATCACCACAGCAGATGTTTGGTGCATTATTAAAGACATATTACGCTCAGAAAAAAGGAATCGATCCTAAAGATATAGTTTCGGTTGCAGTGATGCCATGTTCTGCCAAGAAGTTTGAATGTAATCGCCCGGAAATGAGAGACTCCGGATATCAAGATGTTGATTACGGTTTAACCGCACGCGAATTAGCAAAAATGATAAAAGAAGCAGGAATCCATTTACCTGAAATGCCAAAATCACATTTTGATAATCCATTTGGTGATGCAAGCGGCGCTGGTTTAATTTTTGGCGCTACCGGTGGTGTTATGGAAGCTGCAATTAGAACAGTAGTTGAATTAGTTTTAGGCGTTAAAGTTGAGAACCTGTTTGATAACATGAACGTAATTCCGGTTAGAGGATTTGATGGTATTAAATACGTCGAATTACCTTTAGGTGATAAGATGGGAGATGTTCCTCCGATTCTTAAACATTTAGTACCGAACTGGGATTGGTTAAAAGGAGCTACATTGAAAGTTGCCGTTGTACACGGAACAGCGAATGCAAAGAAAGTTATGGATGATATTAAAGCAGGCGGAAAATTCAGTGAATGTCACTTTATTGAATTTATGGCTTGTCCTGGCGGTTGTTTAGGCGGTGGTGGTCAGCCAATTCCTACTAGTCTAGAAATTCGTAAAAAACGTGCAGAAGCGATATACAAAGAGGACACAGAATTAGATTTACGTAAATCGCATGAAAATGAACATGTTCTTAAACTCTATGAGGAGTTTTTAACTGATGGACCATGCGGACATATTTCTCATCATTTATTACATACACACTATACTAAACGTGGTAAATATATAGCTTAATTCAAAATAATAAGACGACAGTATTTTTACTGTCGTCTTTTTTTTATTATAATCTGAGAACTATATGATAAAATTAGTCCCGGATTGGGCTGTAAATAGTCAAGAATTTTGGGAAGCTATTACTAGAAGGAATTCTTTTTTAATAAAGCTTCGATATTTTGCAGCTATAAGTTTGTTGTTATCTTTGTATTCTGCCATAAACATATTAGAATTAGACTTAAGTAATACTCAATTTATTGTCATTCTGGTTGTAGGAGTTGTAATATTTATTTATAATTTGCTTATTCAATTGCTTAGAAAGAAAGCAGGGTATGGGGATTCCAAATTTAATAAAATGCATTTGTCTTTACTTCAAATGATTTTAGATCTTATTATGCTTACAGTTTTGGTTTATTATACAGGAGGTATTAATTCTCCTTTATATCTATTTTATATTTTTCATATGATCATTGGTAGTTTAATATTACCGGGATATTTAATATTTTCAATATGTTTAATTATTATTTTAATTTATGGAATAATAATATTTAGTCAACAATCTAATTTAATGTATAATCATACTATACAAAGTTTATATTTTCAAGGAATTGAACAACATACTTGGAGTTATGTTATTGTTATTTTTACAATTTTTACTGTGATGATGTTAATTAGTGTAACGTTAGCAAATAAAATTGCAAAACAACTTTATCTAAGAGAACAAGAATTATATGAAAGCTTAAAAATAATAGAAGATCAAGAGACCGAAAAACAAAACTATATTATAGGAATTGTACATGAATTAAAATCACCAATCGTTGCTGTTCAATCTCTGTTAGATCTTATACTAAATGATTATTTAGGTCCAATCTCTGATCCCGTAAAAATAAAATTATTTAGAGCAAGAAAAAGAACGGAAGATTCTTTAGCAATGATAAATAATATTTTAAGAATTTCAAGATTAAAACTTCTAAAAATAACAAGCTCAGAGGATATAAATATAAGCGAAATAATAGATTCTGTTATTGAAAAATCTAATGATGTAATGCAAAATAAAAATATTACCTACACATTTAAAGATAGTAGGCTATTTTCAAACATTATAAAAGGGGACCGTGTATTACTAGAATTAGCTTTTTCTAATATAATTTGTAATTCATTAAAATATACAGCAAGTAATGGAAGATTAGAAGTGATAATTGAGGATAACATAAATGAATTAGAAGTCAAAATATGTGATAACGGAGTCGGAATACCAAAGGATGAGCTTGATAAAGTACAAGGACAGTTTTATAGAGCAAAAAATATTAAAAATAAAGAATATGAGGGAACCGGAATGGGGTTATCTTTGGTCGGTGAAATAATCCACAAAATGAACGGAACCCTTGAACTTCAAAGTCCGTCTATAATAGGAGATGTTAATAATCCGGGTACATGTGTGATAATAAAAATTCCGTATGAAAAAACAATTGAAATAAAACCTATTGAAAAGATCATTTCTAAGGCAAACTTAAAAATTTAAAATAATTATCCGGAAATAAATTCATTGCTTTTTTTGCTTCGTTAATATTATTAAAAATACCATAAATAGTAGAACCACTACCACTCATCAAAGCAAATTCAGCACCTGCTTTGTATAATTCTTCTTTAATAGCACCTAAAATCGGATATTTCTTAAATACTGTTACTTCAAAATCGTTTTTCAGATATTTTCTCCAATCGGAAAAATCAGGAGCAGATTGTAAAAATAGATCTTTAATGTTAAAATACGATTCTTTCGGAATAATATTTGCAAAGGCATCTTTGGTTGAAACATGAATAGTAGGATTAATTAATAAAATTGGGTAATTTATTAAAAAATCAAGTCTTTCTAAGGTTTCACCTCTACCTGTAGCAAAACTCGGCTTAGCCTTTATAAAGAACGGAACATCACTTCCGATTTCAAAAGCAATTTTTATCATTTCTTCTGTAGTTAAGCCCAATGAAAACATATCATTTAATGAAATAATAATTGCCGCAGCATCCGAGCTACCACCGCCTAGTCCTGCCCCCAACGGTATCTTTTTTTCACAAATTATATTCAGATTAAAAGTTTTATCCAGTAATTTTTCCATCTTTTTTAAGGGAGTAATTACTAAATTATTCTTATCATTATTAATATCATTATTATCACAATAAAACGAAAAAGTCTCGCTTTTTTTTATATAAATTTTATCATATAAATCATAGATTGGGTAAAAGACGGTTTCTAAATTATGATACCCGTCAACTCGTTTTGAAACGACATTTAATCCAAGATTGATTTTTGCCAGAGCATTTATTTCAATAGATTTCATTTACTAATTCCTTTATTTGGCGAATATGTTCAGGATCAGACCCACAACAAGCCCCAATAAACAATGTGTTTTTTGTAATATAATTATTCACTATTTTTTTATATTCATTTGGCAAGATAAGATGCGTGAATTTACCTTTTCGATTTTTAGTACCAAGATTTAAATAAAATCCATGCATGTAAGCATTGTACAATATTGGGTCTATTTTTTCAAAAATGTTCTTTGATACGCAATTTATACTAATTGCTAAAGGATTAAAATTAATTGTATATTCAATAACTTCATTCAACGGCTGTCCGCTCAAAATAGTATTACCGTCTTCTGAGAATAGACTTATTATAAAAGGAATTTTATTTATATAACAAAATTCGCAGATAATTTTAATTTCGTCAAAATGACTTTGAGTTTCATTAAGTATAAAATCAGTACCGCTTTCATATAATAATTCTATATGTTTTTTATGATTGTAATCTAACTTCTTAGATGAAAGAGTTCTCTCTCTTTGATAACAATCTTCAGCCGGAGCATTCGTACCGGCAATAAAAGCAACTTCTTGTTCAATTGAGTTTTTGGCTAACTTTACTGAGTCATTTACGAATTTGGAAATTTCGATATCATAATTTGAGGCTTCAATTGCTGCAGGATTAGTTCTAAATGTGTTTGTAGTTATAATTTCTGCTCCGGCATCAAGATATTTTTTATGAATGTCTCTAATAATGTCAGGTTTGTAAATATTCAGTATAGAACTCCATAAAACCTTATCAATGGTGTAATTTGAAAGTTCCAAAAATGAACCCATTGCACCATCAAGAATTAAAGGGCGCTGTTTTTTAACAAAATAATCAATTATAGAACAATTGCTCATTTTTTTTGTTCAAAAAATTTATTTGTCTCATCAACAATTCTATTTAAATCTATTTGTTCAATGCATTCCAAATTTTTTGGGCATACCTTCTTCCAACAAGGGGCACATTCTAAATTTTCAGGATAGAGCTTTATTCCTCTTCCGTATAGTTCTATTTCAGTCCAACAGCTCAACCCAAACCAAGCTATAACATATTTCTTTAATGCTATTGCTAAATGCATACCAAACGAGTCTCCAGTTATAATAACCTGTGGAATGCTTTCATAACATGCACCTTTTCTAATTCCTTGATTTGTTGGAGTGTTGATTACATCTGCTCCGAATCGGGCTGCTATCTCATTATTTCTTTCGGTGTCCTCCGGTCCTCCTAATAACATTATTTTATATTTGTTGAAAGTTAAAAACATTTCAATTAATTTAATGTGTTGATTAACCGTCATTTTTTTATTTGGAAAAAGATTGGAACATCCCGTATTAAAACCGATTATTTTATCTTCGGATAAAATATTTATCTCATTCTTATAGTTCTGTACAAAAATTTCTTCTTCCTTTGTAAAATTAAAAACATATTCATCATGTTGATAATCAAGTTTAAATGTTTCAGCCAAGTAATCTTGACCGGTTCTTTGATTGACTTTGAATTTAAGGTAATCATCCATACCCAATAAGTAGTTGTATTCAGCCTCAACATTAACTGGGATGATTTTACCATTATCGTTTAAACCAAAACCTAATTTTTCATCAGCATTTACGGACATTAGTAAAGCACCTGATCTTAAAGATTTATCGACATTCATGGCTACGTCAAATTTAATAAATTTAAGAATAGACAAAGTTTCAAAATCGTATGGAAATACTTTATCTATGAACGGATTATTTTGTAAAATCGGAACAGATATCTTTAAGGTAACCCAATAGATTGTTGAAGTTGGGTATTTCCTTTTTATTCCGTGTAATTGAGCAGTTGTCATTACAACATCACCCATTGCATCTAAATTTATAATTAAAATTTTAGTCCCCATTGGATTGTGATCTTTGCAGCCATTTGTGTAGCAATTATGATCGGAGCTACATGGTTTATATCCGTTGAAATTTTTACAAGTATAGATTCCTTTTTCCATTTAATATTTTCTCAAAGAATTTTACAAATTTATTTTCGATTAATTCAAAATTTAAGTTATCAAAGTTTTCTTCTTCAGTAATGTATTCTTCGTGTTCCGATTTATAAGCGTACCAAATAATATCATTTGTTTTGAATTTTACGTATAATCCGAAAACGGGAACCTTATAGATAGACGCTAAATGTACAATAGAAGTATCCGGAGTAAATAAAAAATCAAGTTTTGAAACTAATGCAGATATACGGGTGAATTTATTAGAATAATAAATCGGAACTTCACCTTGTGTAATATCATATGCAGTTTTAATTTCTTTTGGAGTTGTTATTATAATTATATTTACGTTATATTTTTTAAGTAATTCAATCAAAGTGTTATATCTATTGATTCCCCAAAATCGTGATTTATTACCTGCAATGATGTTTATTCCGACAAGCGGTTTACTCTGTTTATATGCCTGAGCTAAAAATTCGTTAACATTTTCAATATCATCTTTTGTATATTCGTATACAATATTTAATTCATTAACATCAATATTTAACTTAAAGAGTTTAGCAATATCTGAAATTCTTTCTACAACATGAGTTTTCGAACTATCTGCACGTTCGATTGTATTAGTATAAAGATTTAAATTTTTCTTTTTTAATCCGAAAACTTGAGAATTTGAAACCATGCTTAATAAAAAGCTTACTGTTGCAGAAGTATCGTCGTGTAAATCAACAATAATATCATATTTTTCCAATAAGATATTTTTTCTGAATTCTAAGTATCCTTTTACACCTTTTTTAAAAATTATTGTTTTATCAATGTAACTTTGTCCTGAAAATACAAAGTAATTTTTTTTATCTGCTAAAACATGTATTTTAATTTCTAATTTTGATTTCAATAAATGTAAAAGGGGAGTTGTAACAAGTGCATCTCCAATTCTATTTAATCTGATGAATAAGACTTTCTTCCCTTTAAAGTCTATAATTTCCGAAATGGTTTTATGGTTACGGTAATACTTTAAAAATAAAGTTAATATCGTTTTCTTAAGATAAATTTCAAACTGTTTAAGCATTGATGGTGATATTGTTTTTTAAAATTAGCATGTCAATTTTTTGAATTATTTTAGTTACCGGCAAATCAATAAAGCATTGGTGTTGCTTAGGACACTGCAAAAGGTTACACCCGATACAACCTAATTCTTCATTTCTAACCCATGCATTGTTTTCACCGTATGGACCCTGTAATCTTGGGTCAGTAGGTCCGTTAATTGATAAAGTCGGAATTCTTAAAGCGGCAGAAATATGCATTGGACCACTATCATTAGCAATAACAAGACTACATCTTTTAATTATAGCTGCCATTTCTCCTAATGAAGTATTAGGAGCTAATATAGCTTCTTTTTTCATATATTTTTTAATTAATTCCGCTTCATTCTTATCACCCGGACCCCACAACAATAATATTTTAGTTCTGTTGTAAATTCGTAATATCTCGTCCGCAATTTCTGCAAATTTAATTGGGTCGCATTTTTTTGATTGCCAACCTCCGCCGGGAATGATACAAAAAACAATATCAGATTTGGTGAAATTATCCTCAAAAAAATTTTTTGCATACTTCATATTATTTTCATCGATTCCCAGATGTAAGTTTTTACTAGTAATTGGAAATCCACAATCTCTTAAAAGTTCGATATGTAAGTCTGCTGCATGAATTTTTCCTCTTTCATAAGGACCATATATATTATAGGCATAAGCTCTGCCTTTATAAGGAAATCCGGCTCTAAATCTTGCATTACTAAAATATGTAATTTGTGCACTTACAGGATTTGAAAAAAAATCTAAAACTAAGTCATAATTGTTTTTTCTTATTTCAAAAAAAAGTTTTATTCTATTAATTATACTTTTTCTATCAAAAGGAATAACTTTATTAAGTTGAGATAACGGACTTAAAATGGGAACGCTTGGAAAATCAGTTAAAAAATCAACTTTTGCATTCGGCAAAAAAGATTTTATGTTATCTAATACTATTGTAGTTAAAACAACATCTCCGATACCGCGCAACTTAATTAGCAGTATTTTTTCAATTTTATTAAAATCAATCTTATTCATTTAGGGGGTTATTCTTATCATTTAAAAGTAAATAAATCGCAATAAACAAAAGTCCAAAATTTTCGGCAAGCTTTTCAAATCCAACTTTCATACTGCCACCCTCTCCAAAACATCCACAGTCTATATTTAGTCCCCGTATCATTGCACTTAATACTAAAAAATTGAATACAACTAATAGAACTATATAAATACTTAAGTTTTCTCTCAAAAAGATGTTAAAAATTATTAGAACACCAACATACAATTCAAGCCATGGTAAAAATAATGCAATTATGTTTGATAGATACTCTCCAAAAATTTGATAATTCATAATTGCAGAAAAGAAAGCATTTGGAGAAGCTATTTTTTCAATTCCGGCGAAAATAAAAACACTTCCCAAAATAAATCGTAATATAGATAAAAAATATTTATTGGTTAATAATTTCATTATTATTTCCTAAAAATCGGATATCTAAGTTCAATCCATTTCTCAAAACCTTCTGAGTAAACAAACACATTTTTAAACCCAATTGTTTTTAATTTTGTAGCTAATCGTCTACTCAAATCGCAATCCGTAGCACTGCAGTAAGTTATGTAGATACTTTCTTTATTTAAAGCAATTAAAATTGGATTATTGGGATTAAAATTGTATTCGGGTATATTAATCGAATTTAATATGTGAGAATCTGAATACTCCCATGCGTCTCGAGCATCAATGAATATAGCGTTATTTTGATTGAAAAAATCTTTTGCTTCAGATGAATTTATTAATCGTATAACTTTGCTTTTTTCAAAATTCACATTATTTAACTTGTTTTCATTCTTAGTATTTCCAAAATTAAACAAAAGCTGATTTTTATATAAATTAAACACTAATCCGCTTAATAATGAAACAAGTATAATTAATCCGAGTCTTTTATAATTAATTTTCATTTAGGTAATTATTAAAATTTGTGCCGAAAAATAACAATTTATCAATTAAGTTACAAGATTATTCGGTATCAGATAAATATTCACAATTATTAGGAATTTCCGGTTTAACAAGTAAGACGTCTTCCTTTAATAAAGCAACTTGCCCAGCGTTCATCCCTTTCTTTTTAACCACATACTTTTTTAATGTGTATACAACAGGAACTATACCCGCTGTTTTTGCTTTACTATGAAATGCAGTAATTGAAGCAGCTATTTTTAGTACATTCTTGGGAATTGGCTCTTTTGTGTTCTCAACCCTTAATACTGCATGTGATCCAGAAGTTCCCCGAACATGAAACCAAAAATCATTCTGTTTTGCAAATCTTGTTGTTAAAATATCGTTGTTATTACTATCCCTACCAACGAATAGTTTATATTTACCTTCAATTAAATAAACTCGAAAATTAAATTTATCATCATTATCTTTTTCTTTATTTTTATTCATATCAATCTTGTTAATTTTAATAATTTGGTCAAGTTCTTCAAAAGTCTTATTATCCAGATCATAATTCTTATAATTTAAAAAGCGCTCATATTCTTTTTTTGTTAGTGAGAACAGCTCAATTGATTTTTGGTAACTAGTTTTTTCATTTGAGGCTTTTTCAAAAAAATAGTCTATATTTTTTTTAAGCTCGATATCTTTTTTAATTTTTATGTTTACATATTTATTTGTTTCATAGCAAAAAACAGAAATAGTTTCATCATCAATTATTTTGTAATTATATAAGTTCGTTAATAAAAGATTACCGTAATATCTATATAAATCTTCTTTGTTCCCTTCAACTATTCTTCTATTCAAATTATTCAATTTTTCACTTAATTTTTCAAGTTCTCTTTCAAAATATTTATTTATTTTTTGTTTTAATTCGTAATTCCTTTTAGTTCTAAAACTTAAACTAAGAAAATATATGATTGCTTCATTAACGCGAGTAAAAGATTTTTGGAAACATTTATTAGAATTAAAAAAATAGTTTATTGGTATAAATGAAACTTTATTTATTGAATTATCGAAAAATACTTCAATATCTCTATTTTGAATATCATTAATCATTTTTTCTTTTATTTCGAAAGAATAATTCTCGTTACTACAAACTAATTCAGCGATCATTTTAAAAGTGCGATTTTCATAAAACTCTTTTTGCCTTTCGATTATAAGCAAGTCAGATGAATTATAAAATTCCAGGTTGTTAAATTCAAGTACTTTTTTGTTTAGATAATCATCGGTTGCTTTCTTAAAACTTTCAATTGTATTATTATTCCACATTATTATATTGGAATTCGGACCTGAATAGTAAAAGTATAATAAACAACTAGATAAGGTTATTTTTAATACTCTATCGGATTTACAAAATTGAACAGCTAAAATTTTTGCAGGCAAAAATTGGTGAAAAAAATTGATGACATTTTTTTTTGCTTTTTTATGTTCATCTTTTAAATAAAAGAACGGTGAATTTGCTCTAGTTGAAAAAAGAAGATGCCTATCAGGAAATTGATAATCTCCGTTTATGCGAAATAATATTTGATCTTTTTCTTGAGTATATGCTTCAAAAGCATTAAATCCAATTAAAGCACTTGCAATCTCTTTTGCATGACGAGTTAAATATAAGTAATTATTAAACATATAAAATTTGGAGGTTGTATCGAATTAATCAATACAACCTATTGTATTAAAGAAAATTTGGATCTAAATTGTGAGCTTCGATATCTTTAAAATAATTTACAGTCCCAACTTTTAATTCAAATGTTGAAGGGTCATCACAAATAATAATGCTTTTAGGATGCAATTGTAAAGCACTAACCGTCCACATATGATTCACACCTTCTTCAACTACTTTCGCTAGTGCACGGGCTTTAGAGTGTCCGGAAATTATTACGACAATTTCTTCGCTATCAAGCACTGTTTTTACACCTACGGTCAAAGCTGTTCTGGGTACTGCATTAATATCATTATTAAAAAATCTCGAATTAGCAATAATTGTGTCCATTGTTAAAGTTTTTACTCTTGTTAAAGAACCTAATGATGATCCGGGTTCGTTAAAAGCAATATGACCGTCAGGTCCAATTCCACCCAAGAATAAATTTATACCACCAAGTTTTTTTATCTTTTTTTCATAATCTTCACATTCTTTATGCAAATCCTTTGCATTGCCGTTCAATATATTTACATTCTTTTTGGGAATATCAATATAATCAAAGAAATTAGACCACATAAAATAGTGATAGCTTTGAGGATGATCTTCTGGTAAACCAACATACTCATCCATATTAAAAGTAATAACATTTTGAAACGAAACTTTTCCTTCTTGATATAGGTTTATCAATTCTTTATATAACCCCAATGGACTTGAACCGGTAGGTAATCCAAGTTTAAATGGTTTTTTTGGTGAAGGATCGAATTCATTAATTCTTTTTGCAACATATCTTGCAGCCCACAACGAAACCTTATCGTAATCCGGTTGAATTATTAGTCGCATAAAAACCTCTATAAAATTAGTGTTAAATTAGTTTGGCATACCACGTTTTCTTCTTTCATCGCGAGTCAAATCAAAAATTTTCTTCAATAATCTCTCAGTCGCATCACTTAAGTGCATATTTCTTCTTGCCATGGCTCTTTTAGCTACTTCTATACTTCTTTCCATAGCATAAGTTGTTATTGCTTCCGGACCGCCCCAGGTAAATGACGGAATATATTTGGGAGGAAATCCGCCACCAAATACGTTACACGCAACACCGACAACTGTACCTGTGTTAAACATAGTATTAATAGCTGTTTTAGCATGATCACCCATTGTTAATCCCATAAACTGTGAACCGGAATCAATTTGTTCATCATTGATAACAACCTTAACACTACCGTAGTTATTTTTTAAATCACTATTGTTTGTGTCGGCTCCTAAATTTACCCACATTCCTAAATAGGAGTGTCCTAAAAAACCATCGTGCTGTTTATTGCTAAATGAATGAATGATTGAAGATTCAACTTCGCCTCCTACTTTACATACTTCACCGATACTTGTATCTTCATAAATACGAGCTCCGGCTTTGACCAAAGTTTTACTACCTATTGAACATGGACCTAAAATAAAGGCATTTGGATAAACCACGGCATCTTTCCCAATATAAATAGGTCCGGCTTCTGCATCCAAAACAGCTCCGGGCTTTATTTTTGCCCCTTCTTCAATATATATGTTTTCAGAATTAAGTAAATATGCTCCCGGGTAAATCGTACCGTTTAAATTTGAAGGCTTGTTGTTTGTCAAACGATAAAAGTCATCAATTATTGCTTTACCATTGTAGTTTATAATATCCCATGGGTAACTAATCAATTTAATATCAACTTCTTCTCTAAATAAATCAGAAAAATCAGAAAGTGTAAAAAGATCATTCAATGCATTTTTTAAAATATCTAATTTTGAACCGCTAACCCTGGCTGCAACAATTTGGTCAGCGTTAATATAAAGAATATCATCACCGTCAAGGTTTATTTTTTTTGAAAAGCTAGTATCCGCTAAAACTCTTCCATTAACAAATAGACAAGAATTTCCGATAATTTCATTAATTGGAATGCCCGGATTATTCTCTTTCATAGTTTCAACCAAATATCCTCTACAATGTAAACTATAGGGTACATTCGGAAAACTATCAATAATTTTTTCTCTTAAAGTTAAAATACCACACCTAAGGTCATATTCAGGTCGAGTATAAACTAAAGGAAGTAATCGTTTATAATTGATACCTTCAAAAATGCAGATTGAATCTACCATTTAAAATCCTTTATTTAGTGTATTGATCTAAAACTCTTTTTAACCATCTCAACATAACAAAAATTAATAGCGCTCCTAATAATGCGCCAAAAAAGTTTATTAAGAAAAAGTATAATTTATTATCTATACTTACCATTAATCCTGATAAAACTCCGGATAGTTTATTGCCTATTGACGTTGATAAGAACCAACCGCCCATCATTAAAGATGTTAAACGAGGAGGGCTTAATTTTGATACTAAGGCTAAACCCATGGGGCTTAAACAAAGTTCACCGAAAGTTATTACACCGTATGATACAATCAAATATAGGGCGCTACTTTTTACTTCACCGTTATTTGATGTAATAACTGCTAACATCATTACAGTAGTGGATAGGGCAGTTATAAGCATTCCTAAACCGATTTTAGCAGGTGTAGAAGGTTCTTTTCCTCTTCTTCTCAACATTCCGAAAAAGCCAACAACCAAAGGAGTAAGTACAACTACAAAAAACGGATTAACCGATTGAAATATTTCGGTAGAAATAAGTTTCAAACTTCCGCCTTTCGGGGTCCACTCATTTTTTGGTAGATTTTGATAATAGGGGTTAACATTTATTTCAGAGATTTCTTTACCGTTAGCATCCAAAATGGGAGCTCCGTGTGCATCTTTTTTTACTACAACCATTGTATCAGGTTTTACTGTTTCTGTAAACTTGAAAACCTCTGCTATACTTTCAACACTTTTTGGCAATTGCCTATCTGTATAACTTTTAGCCCATAACGTTAATGCTGATCCGTTTTGATGAAAGATTGCCCAAAATATTATTACAACGCTAAAAACGGCAAGTAAGGCACCAATTGAATCTTTATCTTCTTTTGATTTAGCTTTTTTCCACAAAGATGCATAGAAGTATACTACTGGAATTGAAGCAAATAAAAATGCATCTGTTGAATGTGAACCGATTAAGGCTTGACCGAATAAAATTTGTGGAATAAACCATCCGATCATCCCAAAAATTCCGGCAGGAACAAAAATTGTAAATAAAATTTTGCTGATTGGCATATCTTCAGGTTTTGTTGGTTTTTTCACATCAGCGTGAGCAACATGTTTAATGCCTGACCAAAACCATAT
>JAEXOD010000170.1 GCA_023447335.1 Bacteroidota bacterium | reverse complement strand
GTATTATACCCGTCCCGTCAATTATACATTCATCGGTATCAATACCTATTATGGTTAAATTCTTTGCGTTTATATAAATTGATTCCCTATAAACCCCTCTATCAATATAAACAGTATCACCGTTATTGCAATAATCAAAACATTTTTGCAAACTATCGCACGCTGTTTTCCATGTAGTATAGGGAGCTGTACTGCTCCCCGTTTTACTTACATATCTAACTTCGGCAAAAATAGAAAGGGATGTAAATAATAACAGGGCAAAAATAAAGTGTTTTTTCATTTGGTTATCACAAATTAATTAATCCTTTATCAGAAAACCCAGACCGCCAAACCTATATTGCAACCAAAAAAGCCGTCTTTTGTTTTCCTTTATATTAAATTAATAAATAAATGCCATAAATCAAAATCCAAACTCAGTTTTGCCAGTTTAGATTCCATACCCTACCCCCTAGTTCGGATGGTACCTTAACAGAACTCGCGGAGCAGAAAATGAGCTACCCCCTCCTATTTCGCATATAAAAATTTTTTTGGTATTTTTTGGGGCAGTTGCTATTGGCGATGTGTACGAGGTGTACACGGTGTACATGGGTTATTTATCAGGATTATACAGAGTAGGGGGCTTAACTAAACAAACCCTCCCACCTTAGGAAAACCATTTTTTTTATTTTATCTTACTAAAACCATCTTCTTGGTTTCAGTAAATTTACCTGCTTGCAATTTATAAAAATAAACTCCACTGCTTAAGTTTTTGGCATCCCAAGTTTTTGTGTAATTACCCGCAATCATTTCTTCGTTAATAAGAGTGGTTACTTCTTTACCCAAAATATCAAAAACTTTTAATGTTACAAATTCGCTTTTTGGAATATCAAACGATATTGTTGTGCTTGGATTAAAGGGATTAGGAAAGTTTTGAGAAAGAGTAAAGTTATTAGGCAAATTCTCAAAGTTTTCAACCGCAGTAAAAGAAATATATTTTACTGATGCTTTTTTGGCGTAAATAGATATCAAATCTTCATTATTATTATATTTAATATCAATAGGCCCTGTATAAGGTGCCCATGATATTCCGTTCCAGCTATCAGAAGTACCACTAATTCCGTTATTATTATTATCATAGGCATAAGTCCTCAGCAAAACTTCAACCCAACTTTCATTTCGCCAGTGTTGCCACAAATCCGTCAACTTATTTCCTTGTGCATCATAAGTATAATCATAACGCATAGAATTTACCCAAATTCCGTTATCCCAATTTTCTATTAGATTTGTTATCTGATTGCCTTGTGAATCATGGGTGTAAGTATTACAATTACTATTTACCCATCCTCCGTTGTACCATTTTTCATACAACCTTTTATAAGTATTCCCTTGCGTATCAAATGTATAAGTAATACGACTGGAAAGCAACCATACATTGTTTCCCAATTCATGTAGCTCTGTCAACAAATTCCCTTGTGCATCATAAGTCCAAGTTGTCTTCATAACATTAATCCAGCCCCCCATACTCCAATTTTCTAAAATTTCGGTATAGATAGTCCCATTTATGTTATATGAATAATTATAACGTTCAGCATATGTCCAATCTCCGTTCTCCCAATATTCAGTACTCTTTGTTAACTCCTTTCCATCAAAATCATAAGTATAGGAATAACGGCAATAATTAACCCATACTCCGTTTTGCCAGTATTCCCGTAACATTGTTAGCTCATTCCCTTGTGTATCGTAAGTATAGGTATTTCGCGTGTCATTCACCCAAGCACCGTTTGACCATTTCTCTTCCAACGCGGTCAGCACATTTCCGTTTGCATTATAGGTGTAAGTTTGCTTTTTCATGCTATCATCGATGTATACCACCGCAGGTCTGTAAAGTATTCCTTTATCAGTATTAACTTTACTTTTGTTTTGCTTTTGAAAAACGATTGGATCATGCTCTTTAATTTGTCTTTTTTCTTTTTCAATTTTGTGGTTGAAGAACTCATGTTGTTCTTTCAAACTTCTATGGTTTTGACTATACATCAAAGATGTTAAAAATATAATTCCAAAAATTGTAAAAACAATTCTTCTCATTTGGCACCTAATATAATTATTTAAAAATTTTTATCTAACTAAAACCATCTTCTTGGTTTCGGTAAATTTACCTGCAGTAAGTTTATAAAAATAGACTCCGCTGCTTAAGTTTTTAGCATCCCAAGTTTTTGTATAATTACCCGCATTAAGTTCTTCGTTAATAAGTGTGGTTACTTCTTTACCCAAAATATCGTATATTTTTAAAGTTACAAACGCCTGATTAGGTAAAGTGAAGTTAATGTTAGTACTTGGGTTAAACGGGTTGGGGTAGTTTTGGGATAATAAATAATCAACATTTTTTATTGTGTTGAACGCAGTATCGTTGTTTTCGATCTTTGTTATTCCGCCATCTGTGGTTTTTAATAAACAATTTGGATAAACAATTGCAAAACCCGTATTCGGATTTATAAAGCTCATATCTAAAACATCACCGCCGGAATAAATTAATTGTTTATACCAGTTTAATCCTCCGTTTGTAGTGTGTAATAAATAACCGTTATTGCATGCAGCATAGCCGTTATTGGTATCATAAAAATAGAACTTGTTAATTGCAAGTTGTTTCGGATAATAGGTAACTTGCCACGTTAATCCCCCGTCTGTTGTTCTATAAAGCTCTTGTCCTACACCCCCTGCAAAACCTATTTGTTCGTTAACAAAATATATTTGGGTAATTTGATTTATAAATACTTTAGGCAACTTTACCCAATTTTCTCCTTTATCGGTTGATTTAATAATTATGTTATAATTGTTGGGGTAAGCTCCTCCCCTTGAGTTTATATATATAACGTCTTCATTAACAACGGACATTGATACACAATAAACATCATCAAACAAATATTTGTTTGACCAAGTAAAACCGTTATCGGTTGATTTTGCAAAATAATGACCTCCGCAACCATAACCAACAGATGTGTTTTGCAATTTTACAAGATGCGACATGCCTTCTACACCTTGTGATTGGAACCAAGTTGTTCCTCCGTCAAAAGTCTTTAAATATCCTAATGAACATCTGACCCATCCGCTATCTTTTGAAAAATACTCAACGCCGTAAATATTTACTCCTAAACCAAATGATTTTGTTACCCAAGTATTTCCGCCGTCTTTTGTTATCAGCAAATTGTTGTTTTGGTCGGTTAACCAACCATTGTCTTTATCAACAAAATCTGCACTAGATAATACTCCGTCAATTTTGTTGTTACTGTTAACGGTCCAATTTTCACCTCCGTCTGTAGTGAAACACATGTTAGAATATCCACAAGCAAAACCATAAGTGTTGTTATAAAAAGTCAAATCGGTTAAAATGTATTTAGTATTAATCAATTCTTTGACTGTATAACTCTGACCCCCATTTGTCGTATAATAAATACTTTTTGACGTTAATATGTAAAAATGATTTGAGTCAATAAAATAACCGCCTTGAATTAAATTTGTAGTAGTCGGTTTATTAAAAATCGCCCAATTATTTCCCTTGTCGGTGGATTTTAGAAAAGTATCGTGATCAATTGCATAAACAGTGTTTTCATTGCATTTGTAAAGTTTAATATTGCCTTGAGTAGTAATACTGTTAAATATCCATGTATTACCACCGTCTGATGTGGTACCAAATTGACCGTTATGCAATGCTAATACGCCGTCATTATTATTAAAAAAAACAAGAGATATAATTTGCTCGGGAATAGGCAAAGTAACGGTTTGCCAAGTTGTACCCCCGTTATTGGTATAATAATAAACTCCGGTCAAATCTCCATAAACAATTATCTCGTTTTCATTAAAACCGAACAAACCGACAGTATTTCTTGTAAATTGACCTACAGTAAACCAAGTTTCTCCCGCATCGGTAGTTTTTAGTAAGGTATTATTTGTATCATCACAAGTAACGTATCCGGTTTTATCAGAAAAAAAATTAATTTCATAAAAACTGCCGTCTATTGTTTTGTTTTTGTTTTCCCATGTCTCGCCACCGTCTGTTGTTTTTATAAGTACGCCAAAATAACCGGTCGCAATTATAGTATTTTGATTAATAAATTTTGCATTATTTAAATCATATCCGGGCATCGGATTAATAAAGTTCCAGCCGCTTTGACCAAATATAATATTGCTTAAAATCAATCCCAAAGTTATATACAACTTTTTCATTTTAACCTCCGTTTACTTCAATTATAAATAATTCAAGAAAACCAGACCGCCAAACCTATGTTGCAACCAAAAAGCCGTCTTTAATTTTCCTTTAGTTTAATATAATAAATATATTTTTAACATCAAAATCCAAACTCAGTTTCGGGCGAATTCCGAATTAGATCATTAAAAAAGTATCGAAATAATTTTGTATAGTAGGGTAGTATAATAAAAAAACTCACCCTAGTTGGGGCAGTATCAAAACAACACTTAAGTTAAATTTTAAAAAGATTACTAATGATTGTTTTAGTTAGACAAATTAGAGTTATTCCCCAATAGGTTGTATCAAAACTATATAAATGTAAATTTTCTAGAGATTGATAATAATAGTTTTTGTGAGGTAAGTTAAAATTATTCCCCAACCACTATTTAAAAACAGTGGTAATTAAAAAGGGGGATAAATAACAATTGCTATAATAAATCTGTTTTTTATTCCCCGTGAATGAATTCATGGGCTGGGTCTTTACCTCGCCTCTATGAATAAATACATGTGTTGCGAGTTCTTTTTATTCAACACTTAGCACTCAACATTTAACATTATTTTTGAACCAGGATTTTCAGGATGAAAGAAGGATTTACAGGAAACCCATCAATTTTGAATGTTGAATTCCTTTTTTTCCAAAACCGAATGGTTTATTGTATTTATTTAGCACTAAACCTTTAACATTGTTTTGAACCAGGATTTATAGGATAGTAGAAGGATTTTCAGGATAAAAGAATTATTGACTGATGTCTAAAATATAACGTCTAACATCTATCAACCTCTATCGTCTGTTTTTCCAGCTCCGGAGGAGTGATATTGTTGTAACACGCGCAAGCTCCGAAAATGTTTTAGCCTCGTAGAGGTGACATTGGTTATTATTATCACTAATTAGCACGAAAAAATTCATGGGCTGGTTTATTGCCTCGCTCCCATGAATAAGTTCATAAGCTATGTAAAATTCCTATAATGATTTACTGTGGAGAAACTTCAAATTTTTTAATATCGTAACCGGCGTTTTTTAATATTTCGTTAGCTTTATCAAGTTTTTGTTTTTCTAACAGCGGGGTGCGGCTTAAAATCCAGCCGTATTTGCGGGAAGGAGTTCCGACAACGGCGTATTCATAATCATCGCCTAAGCCTAAAATCCAGTAATCGCCCCAAAAAAGTCTAATTCCAAATATACTTACAAAACTTACTTCCAGTTTTGAATTTGTTTTTTTATCCACAACTTGTGCTAATCCGTCAGCAACATCTTTTTCACCTTCTTCTGTTAGGCAGCTATTAATTACTTCAATTTTTCCGTCTTTAAGAAGTTTGTACTGTGCGGTAGTTCCTTTAACACATTGCTTTTGAAATCTGTTTGGAATTTTCGCTACTTCGTACCATAAACCAACGTATTTCGTTAAATCAACACTTTTTAAAGTCTGCATTTCTTGTGCTGAAATATTATTAAAAAGTAGTAAACCTGCTAAAGTTAAAAGTATTGTTTTCATAATGTAAAAGTTTGTCCTATGTTATCTAATGCAATGTTAATTTTATATTGTTTGTAATTTGCTAATAGTCTTTCAATCGGCTCATTAAAAGGTTCGCTACTTTGTTTAAAAGTTTTTGTGTGAATCGGAACAAAGTAAGATGCACCCATAGCCGATGCCATATTCAAAGCTTCTTCCGGGTTGCAGTGGTTTCGTGTCCAAGGATTATAAGCTCCTATCGGCATAATTGCAATATCGGGCTTTTCGTTTATTAAGTGGTTTAGCTTGTCTGTATAAGCAGTATCTCCGCCGAAAAATATTTTTTTATCTTTAAATTTTAGCAGATAACTATTAAAACTTCTACCATCTTTGTGATATCCGCGTGATCTATCTTTTTCCCAAGGGTAACGCCAGCCAAAGTGTTTTACTTCGTGTGCACTTATATCTATATCCGAAACCGTTGCAGATTGTTTCCAATCTAAAACTGTAATACTTTTCCATGGCAAATCATTAATTACGTCTTTAGTTAAGTAAGCAACTACAACATCAATTTGGTTGGGGTACTTATCAGTGATGTGTTCTAAAGTCGGATAGTCAGTGTGATCCATATGTGCGTGAGAGAGTAAAATAATATCCGGTTTGGGTATTTCGTCAATAGTTAATGCTGGGGGAGTTAAACGAGAAGGTCCAATGCTTGAACCGAAGATATATAATCCTACTCGGTTAAATAAAACGGGATCAGTTAAAATAATTTTCCCGTAAAAGTTTATTAATACCGTAGAATGTCCTATCCAGCTTAGTGTAATTGTATCATTAGACCAAGATTCAGGTTCGGGCTTAAATTTTAATTTAATAGGAGGTTCGGCTAATAAATTTCCGTCACCAATAGCAGGAAACAATGTTAAACCAGCAATTCCCGTAAAGACTGTTTTTATAAATTTTCTTCTAGTTGTATTCATAATAAGATAAACAGTCTTGATTTGCAAAAAATTCCAAATTAAAATTCTACGTTATTAGATAGCTCGTCAGTATCGTCAAATTTACGAGGGAAGTGTTTTTCGAGTACATTGCCGGCATCCTCAAGTCCGTTTAATACCGCATCAAGGTATTTCCCTTCTTTGAAACCTATTTGAATTTTATCGCGAATATTATCCCAAGTTTGTTGACCGACAAGTGAGTGGATACCACTATCGGCATAAATATAGAACATTCTTTCCTTAAGTAGAAAGAAAAAAAGAATTCCCGTCTTATCACGAGTATTGTTCATTTTTAAATTGTAAAATTCCATTTTTGCCAATTCTTCCGGTGTTTTATTCTTTTGCAAAATAGATTTGCCTTCTCTAAATAAAACTCTAAGTTCACCGGAAGTTTTTAGCTCTATTTGTTTAATTTTGTTTGTGATGCGTAAAAAATCATCGTCATCAAAATAATTATATACTAATTTTTTTACTTGCAAAATTAACCTCTCGAAACTTTTTGAGTTAAAAATATATTAAACTTAAAGATATAATAATTTTTGCAAAATTGCATTAAAAAAGAATGGTATGTATATTTAAGTTCAAAATAAATTTTCTTTAGTAAGTTAAAATAAAATATAAAGGTAAAAAAATGAAATTAGAATTAAAAAAATCGGATAAATTTTTCGGTCGTACGGGTCCCGTATTATTTATTATTATGGACGGGGTAGGTTTAGGAAAGCTAGACGAAAGTAATGCAGTATATTTGGCTAAAACTCCTACATTAGATATGTTAAAAGAAGTAGCTTTAAAAACACAATTAAAAGCACACGGTCCTGCAGTAGGTTTGCCTAGCGAAGACGATATGGGAAATAGCGAAGTGGGGCATAATGCTATGGGTGCGGGAAGAGTTTTTGCACAAGGTGCCAAATTAGTTAATAAAAGCTTAGAAACCGGTAAAATATTTGAATCGAAAAGCTGGGAACAAGTTGTAGAAAAAGGAATTAACGGCGGAACCGTTCATTTTATGGGGTTGCTTTCAGACGGTAATGTTCATTCACATATTAATCAATTATTTAAATTGATAAACCGATGTGCAAATGACGGTGTTAAAAAGTTAAGACTTCATATATTGTTAGACGGAAGGGATGTAGGCGAAAAAACAGCTTTAGAGTATATAGCCCCGACCGAAAACTTGTTAAAAGAATTAAATGAAAAATTCGGAGTTGATTATAAAATTGCAAGCGGCGGCGGAAGAATGATAACGACAATGGATAGATACAATGCCGATTGGACAATAGTGGAACGCGGATGGAAAGCCCATGTACTAGGAGAAGCAAGAAAATTTAAATCTGCTGCCGAAGCAGTACAAGCTTATTATGATGAAGATCCGAAAGCGACCGATCAATACTTAGAATCGTTTGTAGTTGTAGATGAAAATGAAAATCCAGTAGGAACAATAAATGATGGCGATAGCGTAGTGTTTTTTAATTTTAGAGGCGATAGAGCAATTGAGATATCACGTGCGTTTACCGAAGAAAATTTTACGGAGTTTGACAGAAAAAGATTACCAAAAGTGTTTTATGCCGGAATGATGGAATATGACGGAGATTTACATATTCCCGAAAACTTTTTAGTGAATCCGCCATTAATTGAACGTACATTAAGCGAATATTTATGTGCTGCGGGAGTAAAATCGTTTGCAGTATCCGAAACGCAAAAGTTTGGACATGTTACTTATTTTTGGAACGGAAACCGTTCCGGTTATATTAACGAGCAATTAGAACAGTATTATGAAG
>JAEXOD010000150.1 GCA_023447335.1 Bacteroidota bacterium | reverse complement strand
CTCCAATGTTAATTAACTCAGTAAAAAGGTCCAGTTGTTCGTCGTTTAGTAGCACATAAACCTCAATTATAAATTTAATACTTTTTTAACGGTTTCGATAAGGTCTTCTGCTTTTGGCGGTTTGGTTAAAAAAGCAACTGCGCCTTTTTCAATACAATATTTTAATGTCGTTTCTTGAATATCTGCAGAAAGTACGATAACCGGAGTATTTAATTTTTCATCAAACATTCTTTCCAAAACTTCTTTTCCGGTAATATTAGGCATTAACAGATCAAGTAAAACGAGGTCAAAATTTTCCTTTTTTAGAAGATCTAATGCTTCGGCACCGTCTTTTGCTTCAAGAATTTCCGGATTTAATTCCGTTAAAATTGTTGCTAATCTTTTACGAATAAATTGCGAGTCATCACAAATTAATATTTTCATAACTCTTACCTAGTCTCTATTTTAAAAACGATTTTTTTTACATATTTATCGAATTCAGAAGCAATAATTTGGGGCATATGCCCTTCAAAAGGGAAAAATAAGGCAAAATAACCACTTTTTAGCTTAAAAAAATTCAATTCACCTTCTAGTTTTCCATAGTCTTTATCATCAAAAAAATTTATGTCAATACAATCTTTATAAGCAGTATAACCGATTAACTCACAACCTGAAATAACAATTTGAATATCAATATATTTTTTGTGATATTCTATAAATGATTCTTCTTTTTGCTTAGTTGTATAATTACTAATAATAGCAAAGACGGAATCACTTATTTCTATTTTTCCTTCCGGTAGATTAATTAGATCCGTAGTTCGTAAAAAATTACTCACAATATTAAAATTAATATTTAGAGCCAAGTATTTATCAAAATTATCTAAAGAATCTAATATCATATTTATTTTTATTAATTACGCATAAGATAATAAAATTAATTACAAAATGAAACAAAACAATCTTATTTAAAAATAGAAAATATTGAAAAAATTTGGATATTTCAGTTAACTTAATTAATTTTGTTATTATATTGGATTAGTGTGCACTTTTTTACGGAGTACTTTTTACAAAATGAAATATATTATTCTGTTCTTTCTGATACTTTTTGCCTGTGTTTTAAATGCTCAAAACGAGAATAAAGAAACTAATTATTTTAATCAATCGGATGTTTTACTTCAAGGATACTATTGGAATTGTACACCGGGAGGAGTATGGTGGGATACATTAACAAACAACTCGGCTGAATTAGCTTCTGCATTATTTAAGGGGGTACTAATTCCTTCTCCTTCAAAAGGAGCAACAGGAAAGTTTTCAATGGGCTATGATATTTACGATCAATATGACTTAGGCGATTATTATCAACAGGGTACGACTGAAACTCGTTTTGGCAGCAAAAACGAATTATTAAAATTAAGTGAAAAACTAAAAGCCTTTAACTTAGATATTTATAGCGATATTATTTTAGGGTATTCTACAGGTGGTGAATTATCTCAAAAGTACGAATGTGTTCCGAACGGAATAGTTGATTCGTCAAATTTGATTTTTAACTATCCCAACGGTTCGGGACGATTTAAAAAAGATGCTACTTACTTTTATCCAAATAAAGGTTTTTGTAACAACGATATCTTTAAAAGAAGAATTAATAAAATAGCAGATCAAAAACCGGAATGGTTTGCCTTTAATAGACTTTTTGTAAAAGATAGTTTAATTGAATACGGTAATTTCTTAAAAGACGAACTGAATTTATCGGGCTTTAGATTATTTCAATCCAATTTTCTAGATATTAAATTTTTAGAATTATGGATTGACATATTTAGCAAACAAAATATTAAAACCATTTTGGATTTTACCGGAGATAAAGGAGCTCAAAACATTTTACTCGCCGATAAAGATTTAATTAATAACTCTAATACCTTAATATTTGATTATGAGTTGCGAAGAGCTTTTTTTGAGTTATGCAATGATAAAAAAGGGGGGTACGACTTATCCAAACTTGACGAAATAGGGCTAATAAATGGCGGGATTAATCCGGAAAAAGTATTACATTTTGTTGAAACAACAGAGTTTGACAAAACAAATTTCGAAAATATTAACGAGAGAAGTTTTGGCAATATTATTAGAAATAAAAAATATGCATATACATATATTTTGTTTTCCGAAGGGATCCCTTCAATTTTTTATAGGGATTACTTTCATTCTAATTTAAAAGATTATATTAATAAGTTGATATTGGCGAGAGCAAAATATATAAAAGGAAAGACGTATAATAGATTTGATATAAACGCCTTTTTTATAAGAGACGATAAAAAACAAAACCAATCTCTTTTATCAAAAGATATTTATATACAACACAGAAGCGAAAAAGAGGACGGCAGCGGAGCTTATCTAATTATTAACGATAGCCCCACGAATGCATTTCAGATATTAACCGATACGGAGCTGCCGGTAGGGTTTAAGCTTAAAAATATTACCGGTGGAAGTTCGTATGCCGAAGTAATAAAAGCAAGTGCGAGTAGCATAAAAAACAAAATACGTTTTGTTGTATCTCCGGCAACTGCGGTTGTTTTTGTGACAGATTCTTATGTACAGTTAAATAATCCGCCGGCAATTCAAAAAAACGATGATGTAATAACATATACAGATACAAAATTTGAATATAATATAAGCTATAGCGATGCTAATAAAGATGATTTAACTTTTGAGCTTAAAACTGCTCCATCGTGGTTAAAAATTGATAATAACGGATTACTAAGCGGTACACCCGGCTTTTTTGATGTGGGAACGTCAGAAATAATTATTAGTTTGAAAGATGCTTGGGGTTTTGCGGTAAGTGATTCATTCACAATTAATGTTAAAAGAAACACATCCCCAATTATCGGTAAAATTCAAGATAGATTTTGTTTAGTGGCTGAAAGATTTACTACAACTATTAGGGCATTTGACAATGACGGTGATTCGTTATATTTTAATCTTGATAAATCTCCTAATTGGTTAAGTATCGGAGAAAATTCCGGAATTCTTAGCGGTACTCCTGGTATTAAGGATACAGGGCTATATAAAATTACTATAAAAGTAAAAGATAGTCGCGGCGGTTTAGATAGCGCAGATTTTAAATTAAATGTTAAACTTGATCCCAATACGCCTATAAATACTTACTCAAAACCGACAATTGACGGTATTGTGGAAGCAATGGATAATGATTGGAGAGATGATTGGCTGCTTTATAGTGACGAGGAAGAAGACGGAGTGCAAGATTTTAAGTCATCACCGGATAATGATATTTTTTCGCTCTATGCAACTTGGGATAGCGACAGTTTATACTTGGGCGCAGAATATTTAACTGAGAAAGATAAATCTTTCATAATTTATTTTGATGCAGGATTTAACGAGGGAATAAAAGATTTTAGTATTTCAAGCGGATATTTAGGTGATTATCCGTACAATGTGCAATTTCCGGATAGCTTAAATATAGATTATTTTATTGTTCAGAATGAAGTCGAAACATTTAATATTTTTGAATGTTTTGAAAATAAAACTACAAGTTTCAAAAATAAAATAAACGGTATTGTGAAAAAATCTAATTCTAGTGCAGAGTTCGCTATTGCATGGGATGATATTTATGGTATGGGTGCAGGAATAATACCGCAAAATACCGAATTAAATGCTATTGCGGTTATTATTGGAAATCGAAACACTAATCCGATTGATTCTGCTCCTGATAACGAAAACGTATCAGGTTCTGATAGACCGTGTTATTTGGGAGAATTAGTAAAGATTAGTCCGGACCAAAACGGAGACGGAATTGCTGATCCTACAACAGTTGTATATGCTAAAAAATTAGTTCCGTTTGTAACGGGGAGTGATAATTTGAAACTTTATCAAAATTATCCCAATCCTTTTAATTCTAATACTACAATATTCTTTGAAGTTAAATATCCGGCTCACGTTCAATTAAAAGTTTATGACGTTTTAGGACGTGAAGTTAGAGAAATTGTTAGCAAATATATGACTTCCGGAAATTATAAGTTTGATTTTGATGCTTCCGACTTACCTTCAGGCACCTATTTTTATAGACTTAAAGGAGGTGGTTCCGTGGATGTTAAAAAGATGATTCTAATTAAATAGACTCAACGGGGACTGTAGTTATTTCCCTACCACTATTTAAAAATAGTGGTAATTAAATAAATATAAAACTAATTTATGCCATATTAGACAAGTGTTTTATTAATTAGGGGCTATATCAAAAGGATTAAATTTTATAAAATAAGTTGCTAACACTCACCCCCTAACCCCCTCTCTAAATTCTAGAGAGGGGGAATAATACACTAAATGATTCCGCTTTAGACTAATTGCCGAACGCCGAAATAAGTCCGCAACTTATTATAATACAACGGGTAGCCAAGTGCCGTCACCCCTTCTTTAGGGTTTAGAGAAGGGGGTGGGGGATGAGTGGGTTTAGATGTTAAAGAGGAATAAAAATTTAATTTTTTGTGATATAATTGCTCTTTAAAAAGATAACAAACTACTTTTGATGCAGCCCCAATTAATCCCCTTCAAAACATGACAATACGGGTAATAATAAAATATAGTAATTCTCCAAACTAGTGAGAAAACGCTCAATAAAACCAAAATAATCAGGCTTTTGATACAGTCCCGCTTTAAAGTGATAAAGCAAAAAAGTAAATAATCTTCGGAAATAAACTACTATTTCAATATAAAAGATTTGATAGTCGATATAGTTAAAAAAACTTTAAAAGGGTACTAGACTTAGGTTTTTCAAAACACGCATTCCTTCTTTATAACCTTGTCGCATCCTTCTCCTAATATCTTCGGGATTAAAAGCGAAAGTGCCGTCAATAAAGTTCCATAAATCCTCTTGAGGAATAACCCAATATATCTTAGCATCAGATTCGTTTTTTTCTTTTGCCCAAAAATCACCCCATTGATTTGTGGTTACGGCTATTATAATATCACATTTTTCTTGTATAACGGGAGCAATAGGTGTATTGGCACCAAAAAAAGGGATTCCGCCGTCATAATATTCATTTCCGTCAATAACAACTTTATCAAATACTACGGGCATTGCAGTAGTTGCAAGCAAATATTGAATGATTTTATCTTCAGGTAAATTATTTAGTTTTATATATTCCGGTTTATTTAGCTTATTATTGAATACGGAAACGTAACATACTCCTGAGTAGGAGTAAATTTTTTCAAAATCAATGTTCTTTTCAATAAACTCCTTTAAGCTTTCTTGGGAAAAAGATCCGATTGATATATACTTATTTACGGCTGATTTAATATAACTGCCCGCAGTTTTTAGTTGAGGGATCATGATTTTTTCGATAAACGGAGTAAGCTTAATGTTGAGATTTTCATTGGTAGGTTTAGCAATTTGCTCTAAAGTTAAGTTATTCCAAATACTTTCTGCTTTATTATAATCTCCGTTTACAAAAAGAACCGCATTTAATGCACCTACGGATGTTCCGGAAATTATATTAATATGTTTATCAAGTTTTAATTTACGGAGAGCTTTCCATACGCCAATTTCATAAGCTCCTTTTGCACCGCCACCGCTAAAAACCAATCCTATTTTCAAGTTAAATTCCTCGGTTAGATGTCAAGATTAAAATAAACTCTTACAAAGTACCCTATTAAAAACGAAATAGAAGCAACACCTAAACTAATATAAAGCATTTCTAAAAATCTTGATTTAAAGGGGAGCTCTTTTGCTACCGAAATATAGAAATTAAAGAATAAAATAATCAAAATAGCGATAATCATTGTTATTGTAATATTAAGTAAATAATTATCGAATATAAAAAACGGCATTACAAGTAAAATGACGGTTAAGACATAAGCAACCCCGGTGTATATGCTGGATTTTACCGCATCTTGTCCGTTTTCTTCTTGTCTTTGTGATAAAAATTCACTTGCAGACATAGAGAGTGATGCAGAAATACCTGTAATTAAACCTAAAAAAGCTATTATTTTACTGTTTTGGATTGCTAAGGTAAATCCGGCTAACGCTCCCGTCAATTCTACAAGAGCATCGTTAAGCCCTAAAACAACAGAACCCATGTAATTTAATTTTTCTTCATTTATAAGATTTATCAATTCCTTTTCGTGCTTCTCTTCATCTCGTAAAAATTGTTCAATTTCGGGTATTGAAGAGCCAATCTGCTTGTAAATTTCTTCGGCTTCCTTTTCACTGCTTTCCATAAGTTTTAACGAAAATGTTAAACCTAAAACTTGTGCTAGTACCGTATAAAAGAATATTTTAAGTTTATTCGGTTTAATATCCGTTTTAGTGTAGAATTTTAACTTTTCCCAATGTTCTTTTTCGTTATCGGCAATGTCGTTTAAGATTTTTTTATTTTCCGGCTCTTTAATCTTATTAGCTAAATTTCTATAGATTAAATAACTATTAATCTCATCAGCTTGAATTGCACATAATGCTTTATGTAATTTTGTATCCATTTATGTAGTCACATTGTTTTTACTATTGTAACAAATTAAAAATTATCGCGATTAGTTCCTTTTATAGTATATTTCTGTTTATTACTCTTTTCCCATTTTTTTATGCCAATCCATATTACAATCAAACCCATAACACCCGATATTATGCCTAAAGTTTTACCGTGTTTAGCAAGTATAAACAAATATGGAAATGAAAGTAAATAGAAAATACCGAACCATAAAAAATTTGCCAAAGCAGAATTAATAATAAACTTAACGGGAGAAAATCGTTTTATCCCCAAAATAATGGGTATAAATTGGTTTATGTAGTTAAAAACTTTACAACCATATATCCAATTTATCGGAGATTTCAAAATAAACGAAGTTTTTTCTACAACTAAACTAACCAATCCGGCATTCTTTGTTAAATAATTTTGTTCTTTCTTATTCCCTAAATAAATTCCAAGTAAATACATTAATATATCACCGCTTAAACCTGCGGTGGCAGCTAATAAATAAAAATAGAACAAATTAGTCGAATTTTCACCTAATAAGATTAATCCGGATATAAAAGCTACGGGAATGCCTGCTCTATCAAAAACCGAAACAAAAATTAATGTTAATAACGCTAAATTATCCATTATTAACAGCAGTCAAATAAACATTCTAAAATAGCGCATGCCGCACATGCACTTGTTGCTGCATCTCCTTTATCAACATATCTGCCGCCGACATTATAAACTTGTCTTCTTTGCTGTACTAAAGGGTGATTAGGGTCATAACGTTCCAAAATAGAGATTATTTGATCGGCATCGTTTGTTCTACCTTGCATAATCAAAATATTTGCTTTTGTAGCCAGGTATTCAGGAGCGGGAGCACCAAGCATGCTGATTGCTTTATCTATTGTATTTAGGGCAACATAAAAATCACCGGCTTGTGCTGCCATAATTGATTTATAATGTTGAAAATCGGCATCATTGGATAAAGACGGTTCTAAATTTTCTAATTTCTTGATGTCACTATAAGCAAGTGTATAATTGCCTGATTCTGATGCAAGTTTTATTCGTAACTCTAATAAATAGGATGTTTCGCCGTATCTTGAAATTAAAGAGTTAATGAGATTTTCGGCTTCGAAAAATTGACGTCTTTGCAATAATGCTTCAAATTGTGATACTTCGGCAGAAAAATTTCCGTTATTGCTTTGGTTATAATTTGAAGATGTGTAACCTGACGACTGTTGGTTATTTAATAAAAAATCTTTGGCTTGTGTAATTTGAATAAATTTTTCGTGCATAACTTCTTTAACGGCATCATCGGCACTTTGATATAAGTCGGGATGGTACTTGCGCGATAATTTTCGATAAGCAGCAATAATTTCTTCTTGAGTAGGGCTTGTAGTTTGAAGTTTTAATATATTAATTGCCTCATCTCTTGTCATATTTTCCCCTTCTTTTATTAATGTAATTAATTATTCCGTATGTTAAAATATTTTGCATTATCCCTTTCCAAGGATTTGTTGTCACACTTATTAATATAGATAACTTGCTTAAAATACTTTGAAGATTTGAAAATGCAAGCCGTAATTCATCTTCGCTTTTAATAGGATTGAAATTATTCTTTTCTTTATCTTCAAAATAATCCGCAATCGAATCGGTAAATATAAGTATATCTGATATATAATTACAAATTTCGATTAACAAATTGTCGGATATACGTATATTCAACTTTTTTAATGAGTTATAATATAAATTTGCAGTTAAAGGGCGATAAAGCAAACAAAGCTCATCTATAGTTTTCGCTTCATTCTCGTTTATCTTGTGTAGTTCTTTGGGTGTAAATATGGGTACTTTTACATCGTTTAAGAATGAAAAAGATGAATCAAAGTATTTTTCGTATAATTTTATAAACATTTTAGCTTTTAAACTATTATCATCTCTAATTTTATCGTCTAAAAAAGAATACGCCGCAATTACCGAAAAGGAAAACAAAACTTGTTTTTCATGATTGGTTAATTCAAATATCGGCTTATTTACTACAGGAAAACCGGTACAAAGAACATTTTTTTGCGGGCGGTTTATTTTGTTAAAACCAAAATAAAGATATAATAAAAAATCGGCTTCATAAATGTAAAAAAGGGATAAAGGACGACTTCCTTCATCTTTAATTGCAACACATCCCGAGCAGTGAGTGTTATGGATTATATTTACAAAATCCTTTTTTAACTCGTTTTTAACCGGGCGTAAAATTCCAATCATTTATTGCAACTTTTTTGCAGTACTATAAGCGTCAATTGCACTCCATATTGCAACGGCAAACCAAGCAATGCCAAAAGAAAATAGAGAGAAAAATAGAGCCAAGCCAAGCATTAAAAGTCCTTTGCTAATCTTGCCTAAATAAAACTGACCTAAACCAACTACAAGCAGGCTAAACAATAAAGCTAAAATGGGGCTTTTTTTGTTACTGCCTAAAATCGATGTATTTCTTTTGTAATTATAGTTGTAGTTGCTCTGTGATGAAGTGTTGTTTCCGAAATTATTACTATTTTGGATTGTATAACCGCAATTAGGACAAAATACTGAATTATCCGGAATTTGTTTCTTACAGCTTGGACAAATCATACAATATAAACCTTTTTAATTTACTATTTAAAATTAATAAATTAAATATTATTTGTGTAATAAATTTTATCTGTAAATATTAACAAAAAATTAATAATAACCTTTTAATAAATATTTGTAAATTAACAAGTTAAACTAAAATTTTTAATGAAAAAACTTACAATTATATTACTTTTATTTCTTTTAGGATGCAACTTAGACAAGGGCAAAAAAGAAGTTGTAATTATAAAAGGTAGTGATACTATGGTTAATTTGTCCAGAAATTGGGCGATTGAATTTATGTATTTGCACCCAAATATTTCCGTTCAAATAAACGGAGGCGGAAGTGGTACGGGTATAGCATCATTATTAAACAATACAGGGCAAATTGCAAATGTTAGTAGGGAGTTAAAAAAAACTGAAATTGAAAACGCAAGAAAACACAATATAGTACCGGTTAAACATATAGTTGCATTAGATGCAATTGCAATAATTGTTAATAAAAATAATGTTGTGGACTCGCTGGATTTTAAACAACTTAGAGAAATATTTATTGGGAAAGTGACAAATTGGAAAGAAGTAGGTGGGGTTGACTCTAAAATTACTTTGTTTGGAAGAGAAAATAGCAGCGGCACATATGAATTCTTTAAATCTACAGTTCTTGTTGATAGCAAAAATAATATTAGTTATGATTTTTCTTCTTCAATGCAAGTGTTGCAGGGGACTAGTTCGCTTGTTGAGGCAATAGCAGGTGATGTGAAAGCAATAGGCTACGGTAGTTTGGGATACTTTGCAAAAAGAAAAGATGTTAAAATAATTAAAATTAAACATGACGATTTATCAATTGCAGTTAATTTATTGAATAACGGACAAATTAACTACGAACTTATTTGGAACGGAAAGTATCCGTTATCAAGATATTTATATTGTTATACGGGAAATTCAGAAAACAAAGCAGTTGATAAGTATTTAAAATTTATAAAATCTTCAGCCGGACAAAAACTTGTGAAACAAATGGAATATATCCCTTTACCATATGATAACTAACGAACGAATAGTAAATTACGAAAAAAGTTTATCTTCAAAATCAAGATTGAAGGATAAATTAGCAGAAACATTTTTAATGTTTATAGGCTCGTTTACTTTTTTTATCTTAGTATTAATTTTTGTCTTTTTATTATCCGAAACAATAGACGGGTTAAAGTATATATCGTTTGATACTTTCTTTTATAGTGATAAAGGAGATTCATTTAGATGGAATCCGACAGGAAAGGATCCTCATTATTCAGTTATTCCTCTTTTAGCGGGAAGTTTGCTTACGGCATTACCGGCAACGGTGCTTTCGGCTTTTTTTGGCATTTGTATAGGAGTATATATATCCGAAATTGCAAATTATAAATTAAAAGAAGTATTAAAGCCGTTTCTAGATTTTTTTAACGGTATTCCTACAGTGGTATTGGGTTTTTTACTAGTTATTTTAGGAAGTACTTTCTTTGGAGATTTACTGGATCTTTCAAACCGACTTAACGCTTTTTTAGCGAGTATTGGGCTAAGTATAATTATTATACCGACAATTGCAACTTTAACTGAAGATGCATTAAATGCGGTGCCAAATAATATTAGACTTGCGGCTTATTCGCTTGGGGCTAATAAATGGCAAACCGTATATAAGGTATTATTACCTATAGCAATAAAAGGTGCAACAGCCGGGCTAGTGCTGGGGTTTGGCAGAGCTATCGGTGAAACAATGATTGTTATTATGGCAACGGGAAATGCCGGTGAACTAACATTCAATATATTTAAAAGTGTGCGAACATTGACTGCTACAATTGCCGCCGAGATGGGAGAAGTTTCGCAATATTCAGCTCATTATTATGCTTTGTTTTTTATTGGACTTGTATTATTTATTGTTACTTTTTTATTAAATCTTATTTCCGATCTAATAATTCGTAAAGCAAAAAAAGGAATGAATAATGATGAGCAATAAGGGAATATCGGAATTATTGTTAAAAAATAGAAGAATGGGTATAAAAAATTCCGGTTTTTGGGGATTATTTGTTATAAGGTTAACTTCTTATATAATTTTCGTTTTGTTTTTAACGGTAATTATTTTTTTGTATTATAACGGAAGTGATGTTATCAGCAGATCATTTTTGTTTTCTTCTCCGATAAATAACGGTATAGGTGTTGCATTATTTGGTACAATAGCCGTGTGTTTTATTATGATTATTTTATCCGTTCCGATCGGTGTTTTATCGGCAATTTATTTAGTTGAATATGCGGAAAACACACTTCTAAAAAGAATAATAAGAATGTCTATTCATAACTTAGCGGGAGTTCCTTCAATAGTTTTTGGTTTATTCGGATTAGGCTTTTTTGTATTAATACTTGGGAAAAATATGGATGTGGTACTAAAAACCGGATTATTGTTCGGAAAGCCGTCTATGTTGTGGGCTGGGGCAACGCTTGCAATTTTAGTATTACCAACCATTATAATTACGACAATGGAAGCTCTGGAAAGAATTCCAAAAAGCCAAAGGGAAGCAGCGTTTGCTCTTGGTGCCGGGAAATGGCAAGTAATCAAAAAAGTAGTTATTCCCCAATCAACTCCCGGAATATTAACAGGAGTGATTCTATCTGTTAGTAGGGGGATGGGGGAAGTAGCTCCTGTTTTGTTTTTAGGCTGTGCCTTTTTTATACCGGATTTACCAGTAGCAAATTTAGATTTAGGTGTTTTTGCGGTGCCTTTAATAAATCCGGCGGAACAATTTATGTTTTTATCATATAATATTTTTATATTTTCAACTCAATCGGTAGATATTAAAAGCTCGCTCCCTTATTTGTATGGTAATGTTGCCGTATTAATCACTTTGGTTATGTTTTTTAATTCAGCAGCAATTTATTATAGATATAAATTTCGTAAAACTTTGCAAGATATAAATAAAAATTAAAAATGAAAGAAACGAAAATAAAAATTAAAAATGTAAGTGTATATTTTAATTACTTACAAGCATTAAATAACGTAACATTGGATGTTTACAATAATAAAGTTACGTCTATTATAGGACCTTCGGGGTGCGGAAAAACAAGTTTGCTAAAATCACTTAACAGAATGAATGAATTGATTAAAGGGTTTAAGTTAAAAGGTCAAATATTTATTGACGATACAGATATTTATAAAAAGAATATCGATGTAATTAATTTAAGAAAATTAGTGGGAATGGTTTTTCAACAGGCAAATCTATTCCCTAAAAGTATATATGAAAATTTAATATTTGCACCGTCTATAAACGGTATTAAAGATAAAAAATTATTAAATGAGATAATAGAGAATGCAGCTACATTATCGGGAATATGGGACGAAATAAAAGATAGGTTAAAAGAAAATCCATATAATTTATCTGCGGGGCAGCAACAACGGTTATGTATTGCGCGTTTACTTACCGCAAATCCGGATATACTATTGTTAGATGAACCTGCTGCTGCTTTAGACCCGATATCAACTAACAAAATAGAAGAATTGATTTTTGAATTAAAAAAGAAGTATACAATTGTAGTGGTAACTCATAATATGCAGCAAGCGGCAAGAATTAGTGACTATATCGCTTTTTTATATATGGGGCAGTTAATAGAATACGATAAAACATCAAAAATATTTACAAATCCTGCAAATAAACAAACAGAAGATTACATTACTGGAAGATTTGGATAGGAGAACTTAATGGAAAGACCTATAGATATTCAGCTTGAAAAGCTTAGAGTAAAACTTATAAAAATGTGTAGTATAGTTGAGGAACAATTAAATTTAGCACTCAAAAGTTTTAGTATAGAAAATAAACATTTGGCAGATATAGTAATTAGTAATGATTTAAGTGTAGATAAATACGATGATAAAATAGAAAAAGTATGTCAAAAAATATTTGCATTAAACAATCCGGTAGCTGTTGATTTGCGAAACATTATGTCTGCTTTAAAAATTAATGCAAATTTAGAAAGAATAAGTGACTTATCAGTAAATATCGCTCGTATTTCGAAGGATTTATATAAAGCTCCTGATTACTTTGAAAGATTAAATATTTTCGATATAGGCAAACTAACAAAACAAATGCTCGATTATTCAATTGATGCCTATGTTCATAACGATGCGGATAAAAGTGTTGAAATAATAGGAATTGATGATAAACTTGACTTAATGGTTAAAAATGACAGTATTACTTTGATTAAAATAATGAAAGAAGTATCTGATAATATAGAAAGCGGAATATTAACTTATTCACTTTTGCAAGAACTGGAGCGGATAGGAGATCATACAACCAATATTGCCGAAGAAGTTTATTTTATTGTAAAAGGGGAAAATATTAAACACCGTGTTAAACATCAAATAAAGGATCAATAAAGAAAGATTTTAAGTTTAATTTTGTGATGTTTAGACTGCTTATAGTTCTATAATAGACGCAATAATTAAAAATCCCCTTCAGTTATTAAAAAAATAAATAACAGAAGGGGACTAAAAGTTTAAAGCTCGTTTAATTATCTCAATAACTCGAAATTATACTTAATTAACCCGGAATAACGCTAATGGCTGGGTTAACTTCCCTACGTAATAAATTTTCAATTGCTGATAAAGTTCCGCGAATTGAGCTTGGACAGCTACCGCATGCGCCTTGATATCTAATAGATAAAGTGTAACCGTCTAAACCGAGAATTTCTAAACCGCCGCCGTCGTTTGCAAGTGCCGGAAGCACTCTTTGTTCAATTACTTCGCTAATTTTACGGAAAAGTTCTGTGTCTTCTGCATTAACACCCGCTTTTTCGCTTTCTGCAGGAATTAAAGCTTTATCGAATGAGCGTAAAAAAGCAACAAGTCCTTTTTGTATCGGACCCCAAGCAACGTTAGGTACTTTTTCTATTGTTACAAATTTATCCATATAAAATACAGAAACAACGCCTTCAATTTCAAAGATTCCTGTAGCAAAAGAATCGTTTAAAGCTTCTATTTTATTGGCAAAACTTCTTTTTTCGTGTCTTAATACTCTTTCGTTTAAAACAAACTTAAGGGCTTGCGGATTAGGGGTCATATCCACATCTTGTACAAATAACATATTATATTCTCCGATATTTCAATTTCTTATATTAACAAATCAAACAATAATTCTGTTCAATATTTAAGATGTAAATTAATAATTTATTTAGCAATTTATCAAGTTAATAATTTTAATCCGTTCATAAAGGAAATTAAATTATTCTTTTATAAGTAGCTTTTGTTTTAAGTTTTCATCTAAAGTAATTTTTTTAAATGTATGCTTAGATAAACATACATGAACGGTTTCTACAATTACACATAGATTGTTCTCTTTGTTATAAATGTTGTAAGTTAATTCAAAACTTTTTTCAAGTAAACGAGTTACCGAAACCGTTATTTTAATTTCATCACCTTGTTTAAGCGGGTTAAGGTACTCTGCGTTTGCTTTTATTATAGGTAAAATAATATCGGGATGATTGAAATAATTTGTTTCGGGTAAAAGATGGTTTAAAAACAATTCATAAGCCGAATGTGCAAATTTAAATACTTCGCCGAAAAAAATAATACCGGCGGGGTCACAATTATAAAAGTTTATTCTTGAATTGTACTCAAACATAACATGCCTATAGATTTGTCTTTGATATTTTAGAACAGTAAACTATTTTTGAACTACATAATAATAAATATTTACAAAAATTTCTAATATATGCAGATAAAAAGTTTTTTTATTTTTTCCTTACTCGTTTTTTTGTTTTATAATTTTACAATTTTAGCACAAGAAGATAAATACGACACATTACGTAATTTTTACAATAACGGCAAATTAAAAAACGAGGGGACTTATAAGAACGGGGTGAAGCACGGTGTTTATAGGGAGTTTTACGAGAGCGGCAAATTGTGGAAAGAATGGTATTTTGAAGACGGGAAGGAAGAAGGAATTTCCAAATGGTACTTTGAAGACGGAGTATTAAGCATGGAATGGAATTACAAAGGGGGAAAACTTCAAGGAATTTCAAAGTGGTATTATGAAACCGGTGAGCTTTGGGCTGAACCGACTTATGTTGATAATATTCAGTCCGGATTTACAACTACATATTATAAAACAGGTGTTGTTCAAGGTATTTGGCTATATCAAAACGGCAAATTAAACGGAATATCGAAAATATTTTTCGAAAACGGAAAACTTGAAGTAGAAAGAAACTATAAAGATGATGAACTTGACGGTAAAAGTAAAGTTTACTACGACTATGGTCCGTTGGCTTTGGAAGCTAATTATAAAAGCGGATTATTGGAAGGAACTTCTTATGTTTATTATCCTGACGGTTTAATTAAAGTTATTGATACCTATAAATCCGGACAAATTGTAAAAAGAGTTAGGTATGATATAGTAGGAAGATTAGAAAAAGTTGAAGAAAATTTTAACGAATTTTACGATGAAGGAACTATAAAAAGTGAGTTAAACTTTAAAGACGGGATACGTAACGGAATAATTCGTACTTATCATGTTAACGGAGCATTGCAATCCGTACTAACCTATAGAATGGGAAAATTGCAAGGCTTATGTAAGTTTTATTCAAATAGCGGAATATTATCTGAAGAAGCGTACTATGCTGACGATATAAAAGTTAACTTGAACGTCGTTTATAATGTATTAGGGGTTAAGGTTCTTGAAAGGAATTATTACGGCGGAAAGTTGAACGGGCAGGTTAAGAAGTATTATGAAACAGGTCAACTTGAGTCGGAATATGAGTGTGTTGAAGATAAAATAAACGGGTTACGCAAATACTATTATATTAACGGAGCAAAAAGGGCAGAAGTTTTTTATAAAATGAATTTACTGCACGGTTACGCCACATGGTTTTACGAAAACGGAGAAATTTCCGAACAAATGAGTTATACAAATAATTTGCCGGACGGGGAACAAAAATCATATTATGATAACGGTTTGTTAAAACGTGAAGCCAAATATATAAACGGAGTGCTTATTTCCGAAGTGAAATATAACGAGGATGGGAACATATTGACAAATGAAATAGGTGACAATAAGAACTATTAATATTAAGGGCAATTATGGACGAAACAACTTCAACAATTGTAAATAGTAATAAAAATTTAAATAGCAATGCTGCTGAATTTTATAAAGATTACTGGGTTGCCGGTGAAAAAATTAGCAAAGACAGAGAGGAGTTAAGTGATCATATTTTAACAAGGTATTTTCCGGACGGAGTTATAAATTATAAAATATTAGAAATAGGCATTGGGGGAGAAGGCGGCATTGTAAATACATTAAAAGATAAAAACGAGATTTTTGGAATTGATGTATCGGATTCCGCAATTGAACTATGTAAAAAACTTGGTGTTGAGGTAAAAAAGGTAAATTTAGATATTGATACCATTCCTTTTCCTGACAATTATTTTGATATAATTTTTGCTTTTGAAGTGTTTGAGCACTTTGCAAACCCCCAACATGCTATTGAAGAAATTAATAGAACCTTAAAAGAAAACGGTATACTGCTAATTAGTACACCTAATAGATTTACATATCATTGGCCTAGATTATTTTATCCTAACTTATTTGACAAAAATGAATTTTTTAACTTTTTAATAATTAATAATTTCGTTGTGAAATTGAACAAGGATAAATACTTAGTAAATGCTTACAGAAATACGATAATCGATTATTCACAAAAAGGATGGAGTAATTACTATTTTTGTAACAAAATTGCAAATAATAATAGTTTAGCACACTTTAATAACGGACTTTATTTCTGGAATCTGAAAGATGAGAACGGATTGAGATTATACCCAATTGAAGCAATTGAATGTTTTAGAAAAAGCTTAACAATTAATAATAATCTTTTTGTAAGGTGTTTTTTTACAAGAGCACTTGTTTATAGAGGGGTATATAATGATAGTGATGAGTTTAATTCTAATATGGAACAGTTAATTAGTATTATGGAATCCGATAAAAATGAAAACACTATCTTTGTTAAATTTTCAATAATTATGGCAGAAATAGAATTAAAGAAATTTAAGTTAAGTGTTCTAAATAATGATAAATTTGAACAATTCTTACGCGATATTATAAATTGTGGAGAAACAAATTTAATAAATGAAATAGAAGCAGAATTACAGCTAATTAAAAAGCTTTATAAAATAGAAGATTAAGCTTAGTGTAGTTTGGTGAGGATGTATCATAATAAATTAAAAGCAAAGTAAAACAAAGAATTAATTACTGCTAAGTTTCCTGTAGAGTAATTATTAAAGTTAAATTTAATGAATACCCAAAATAACGCATAAGGAGGATAGACCGTTAATTATTAAATGTGATAAGATAAGTAAAACGTTTGCCACTCTAATTATATTTGCAATACTATTGTATATGTTTTTAATAGTAAAGTAGGTTCCCCATAAAATATAATGGCTGATTTTACTGTAGTGAGCAATATATTGTTTACTTTTGGGTAAATAATTTTGTATTTTGGAATGTTAAAAATAGGAAATAATATGAAAAAGATAACATTAGTTTTAATAAGTTTGGGATTTATTTTAATCGGGTGTAATAATGTAAATAATCCGTTTGAACCTACACCTAATTTATATGACGTTGAGATGGTAACGGTACAGGGAGGTACATTTAATATGGGAAATACTATGCTTAGTAACGAGCAACCCGTTCATAGTGTAACACTAAGTACATTCAAGATAGCTAAATACGAAATAACCCAAAAACTTTGGAAAGCCGTAATGGGAACAAACCCAAGTAGGTTTAAGGATGATGAAAACAGACCTGTTGAATGGGTAAACTGGAATGATGTACAACAATTTATTGCAAAACTTAACCAATTAACAGGAAAAAATTATAGATTGCCGACTGAAGCAGAGTGGGAATATGCGGCTCGTGGCGGAAACCAAAGTTCAGGATATACTTATTCAGGAAGTAATGATATAAATACAGTCACTTGGTATAGAAGTAATAGCGGCAGTACGACACATCCTGTTGGTTCAAAAGATCCTAACGAACTTGGTATATTTGATATGTCCGGTAACGTATGCGAATGGTGTAACGATTGGTACAGTTCTACTTATTATAGTAATAGTCCAAGCACAAACCCGACGGGACCGAGTAGCGGAGATGACCGTGTTTTACGCGGTGGTTCTTGGAATGATGACAATACTACTTGTCGCTCCGCCCGCCGCTACGCGGTAACACCGAATAACGGATATGATAACATCGGCTTTAGGCTTGTATTAGAACCTTAACAATAATTATTTAATTTAGAAGATGTAATTTGTGAATATATAAACAATTGTTTAAAGTTGAGTTTAAATAATTAATGTATATTTAATTAAAATATGGGCATATTGGTTAATTTCGTGAACAAAAAAAACGTTAATTTTATGAAATTATCAATACAAATATCAGAAATAGTAATGGATTAGTTAAAGCGCATTAAACAATGAAAAGTTTGAAATATATTGGCATAATGGTAATTTTGTATTAACGGGTAATAATATATTGGTGTTAAATAAATAATTATATTTTAAATTGCAAAATAGGGAATAACATGCAAAAAACAACATTCGCTTTATTAATTTTAGGATTGATTTTTATTGGGTGCAAAAAGGGAGATAATCCTTTTGAACACAAAATTGTTCTGCCCGATATCGAAACTGTTACCGTAGAAGGAGGTACTTTTATGATGGGAAGCACCGGTATAGCAACCCCTGTACACAGCGTTACATTAAGCACATTTAATATAACCAAATACGAAATAACCCAAAAACTTTGGAAAGTAGTAATGGATACAAACCCGAGTGAATTTAAGGGGGATAGTTTACCCGTTGATAACGTAAGTTGGAACGATGTTCAAGAATTTATTACAAAATTAAATCAGTTATCGGGAAGATATTATAGATTACCTACCGAAGCAGAGTGGGAATATGCTGCCCGAGGCGGAAAACAAAGTTTAGGATATGCCTATGCAGGTAGCGATGATGTAGATGCAGTTGCGTGGCATAGTTATAACAGCGGAGGAAAAACTCACCCCGTAGGAACAAAAGCTCCTAATGAACTTGGAATTTATGATATGAGCGGAAACGTTATGGAATGGTGCAGTGATTGGTATGGGAATACTTATTATAGTGTAAGTCCGGATACTAATCCGCAAGGACCGAGTAGCGGTGTAGCCCGTGTTTTACGTGGTGGATCTTGGTACGATAACTACATTTACTGTGGTTCTGCAAAACGTAACGGTGACCAACCCATGAATCATATAAATATTTTAGGCGTAAGACTTGTATTAGACCCAATGAAAGCCAATTTGTAGGCTGAAGTTAAAAAACAGTAAAAATCAAAGCGTTTAAATTGCGATAAAGTGCCTGCCCATAATCGGGCAGGGCGAATAAGCTATATATCCAATATCTAAAGTCTAAGTTCTAAAGTCTGATTTTCTAATACTCAATTAAAACCGTTGCGGGAAAAGTATATATTGACAAATTATTTTAGATTTACTATATTTAATAAAGAGAAATTAAGTTCTTTAACAATGTGGCATTAGGGTATTTGAGTAAAATCTAATGCAAAGTAAGGTGTTTTATAAAACCGATTTATTACGTTTCTTGTAATATAAATTCATAATCAATAAAACAAATGAGGACAAAATGAAAAAATTATCTATCTATCTATGTAATTTTCTGCTTTATGAATATTAGTGCTCAATTTAGGTTAGAGCATGATATTATCGAATTACCAATGGGGAATACACCTATTGAAGATTTACTTAATCCGCCACCGGAAGATGATCAATATTTAGGGTATGCTTTACCTACTGTTATGACCGGTACACAATATAAAAAAATAGTGTAAATAAAATGATTACGGATAAAAGCTTTTTTGTAAAACTAAAAATAAGCATATGTTTTTTAATAATAATTGGTAGCAATTGTTATGCTCAAATTCAAGAATATTTTCCGCTTCATTTAGGAGATGCATGGCAGTACTCACAATATAGCGGAAATGATGTTATGTTACACTATTATACGATAGTAGATGTAGATTCGCTAAATGACGGATCGTATGTATATGAAGTATTAAGTAAATATAATACTAAGTATTATTATAAAATAAGCTCAAATGATTCGAATACTGTTTACTATAGCGGACCTGAAAACAACTTTAGCTTTTATCCGCTATATAAAGTAAATACTCAACTAAATGAGTTTTGGTTTACAGGAATCGACTGGATATTTTTGAAGGATGAAGGTTTGGGGACATCGAATTGGGGAAGAATGGATTGGGTTAAACTATTTTGGGTTGGTTATAATATCAGTGATTCTATTTACGCTACCGAGGCTCGATATTTAATGAAAAATATAGGACTAATTTATAGAGAATATGATATTGGGTTAGTTGTATTGGACGGTTGTAAAATAGAAGGGAAAATATACGGATTTTTTGTTGACGTAAAAGATGAAGATAAAAAAATAATAACACATACAACTTTAAAAAATTATCCGAATCCTTTTAACGGACAAACAATAATTCAATATTCAATTCCGGAATCAGATTTTATAAACATAACAATTTATGACATACTTGGCAAAGAAGTGGATGTTATTTTAAGCGATTATCAAGAATCGGGGACTCATTCCATAAAATGGGTAGCCGAAAATCTAACTTCAGGTATTTATTTTGCGGTTATAAAATATAAAAATAAGTTGTTAACTCATAAGTTATTATATCAAAAATAATTTATAAAATGGGGCTGTGACAAAAATAAAACAAAATACAGCCCCGAAAAATTATAAATAGTTATTACGGATGATATAAGTGTTCTTAAAAATCGGCGTTTTATTTTAATAAAGGAGGCTGTATTAAAAGCCTGTTTATTCTGTTTTTATTGAACATTTTCTCACTTGTTTGTAAAGTTACTATGTTTTATTATTGCCCGTTTAATTAATTATTAACGGGGTTTGTTTACCACTATCTGAAGATAGTGGTAATTGATAAAACACTTGCATATGTTAGCAAAAATCAGTAGTTTATTTGTATAATTACCACTATTTTTAAATAGTGGTTGGGGAATAACTCTAATTTATATCCCCAAAACAATTATTAGTAATCTTTTGAAAAATTAACTTTAGTATTGTTTTGATACAGCCCCGGGCTAATAATCTATACGTCTAATATCTAAAATCTGAGTTCTGAAGTCTGATTTTCTAATACTCAATTAAAACCGTTGCGGGCAAAGTATTTATTGTTATATCTTCTTCGTTGAAAGTGTTTATACCGATATTGTTAATACTTACCGATTTTGGTTTTACTCCTTTTAATAAGTTTTTAATTATAATACCTCCTGCCGGAACTTTTAAATTCCCTTCAAGAATAATTCCGTATGTATTATTGTGTCTTTTTATAGAATATGACAAATTACCGTAATAAGTTTTTAGATTATTAATTGAAATACCGTTTGGGTCGTCAATCCAATCTTTATATAATCCGGCACCAATTACCAATGAATTAGCAGATTCATTTTCATAAACGAATAACGAACGAGCAACGGTTAAAAAATCACTTCCTACCCAAGTGTGGGGCATATCTCCTATAAATCTTGGTAATTTAGCATCTTTCCAAACAACTTCTGCCCAATTATTCCAGCCCTGAGGTCTTTGGTCTGCAAAAAAGTATTTTAATAAATCATGAGTGCGTTCGGGTTGGTCTAAATATAAAAATGCACCGGCGTTACGTATTTCGTAAGGAGTATATGCCTGCCAGTCATAATTAGGGTTATCGCGCCTATCGGTAAAGAAATTAAAATATTTATCAAATGTATTTAATAATAAATCTTTTGGTAAATAAGGCCTTTCGTTACAAGGGTATAAGGCAACAGTTGTTGAAGTTGCATCAAAATCTCCTTTTTCAACGCAACCCGGTATGTAATTTATTTTATGTAAAGTAGTGCTAGAATTAATTGAGTTGTATAAATTTTCTTTAAAGGTATCACGAAGTTTTGAAAACCGATTAATATCGTTTTTGTTATTAATTACTTTAGATATTTCAACAGCATCTTTTAAACCTTTAATTGTAAAAAAATCATCCCAATAAGAGTGCATCGGTTTATCGGAATATCCTTCGTGACTTATCGATTCGGGAACTAAACCGTAAAAAGGTTTTAACTCCGGTTTAATTTTGTATTCTTTTGTTGAGCGTTCGTTTACCAACATTTGAATATAATCTACGGTTTTAACTACTTGGGGGTAAATACTTTTCAAGAAAGAAGTGTCTTTTGTAAATAAAAAGTACTGGTAAGCTGCAAAAATAAACTGCCCATGGCTATCGTTTTCGGGTACGGGGTCTGCACCTCTTGAATCAACCACGCAAGGAATTTTTCCGTTAGGAAATTGGTATTTTGCATACCAAGTAATAAAATCTTTTACTTCATCTGTTAAACCAAATTTAAGCATAGTAGAAGAAGTCATTGAACCGTCCCTTATCCAAGAGCGTTCATATGAACGTGATCCGGGTTGAAATCCGTGTTTATCTTTGTTTATAAGTATGTATCCTATTGTTGAACGCAAAGTGTTTATTAATTTATTCCCGCTTTCGGGTAGTTTAAAAGAAGTGTAATTTAACAGTTTTTCCCACCCTTTTTTTGTTTGATTAAATATGTTATTATAAAAATTTTCATAATCTGAATCACCTGAAAAAATTGAAGGATTTGAGTGAAAAGGGACTGTAACATAAAATGTAGTATCTTTATAATCGGCAATGGAAAAATCAAACGATAAAACCGCCGATGCTAATTTTTGTTCGTCAGTAACTAATTTAGTATTCGGAAATTCACCCTTTGCCAGATATTCCGAAATAAATCCGTTATCGAAATTTGTAACACCAAAATTAAAATTAGTAGGATAAACGTACACAGTCTTGTTATCTATTTGAATTGTTTTATTATTTAAACTTACCGATTCAATTTTTGACGTTCCTCCGGTTGTATTTAAAAATTGATAGCTCGGATTTACTTGGAAAGGAATAAATGTTAAAAACAATTTACCCTTTAATTCATTTTTTGAAATATTCGCTATTGTATATTTCGCATTTAAGTTAGAATTTTCGTCAGCTCCGCTTGAAAACAGTTTTATTTGCAAGGTAAAATTCTTTGATTTCCATGTAACAATTGGTATAGGAAGATAGCCTGATTCAAGTTCTTGAGACAAAGTTACGTCATTCCAAGTGATTAATTGGTTATCAATATAAAGCATAGGGGCTATTGAAAAGCTTTGTTTATCAACCTCAATTTGTCCTTCCTCGTTAATCAAAGCCTCTTTTTTATCATGGGGCACCCCTGAAATAGTGAAGTATGATTTTTCGGGTGTAAAGTATTTTGGGAAAAATCCACGAGGATAATTTTTTGAAATTATTTCAAACATTCGGTTTTGGCTGTCACTAAACTCGACCGGTAAAATTTCTATTTCGAATAACTTGAAAAAATTGATGTGGGTTAAATCGCTAAATTCAAGTCTAATATGGGAAGTTTCGCAATCTTTTAAAGGTAGAAATGTCAATCCGCCTTTCCCTTTGGATATTGTGTAAACGGTATCCCAATAAATTTTATCGTCACTAATTAAAACTTTATAAGAAGACGGATAATTAATTGTATCCCAGTTTAATTTAAGACCTCCTAATTCAATATTCTTTTTAAAGTTGAGTTGAAAATATTGATTTTTAGAAGTTTCACTTTGCCAAAAAGTATTTAGGTTGTTATCACCGGCGTAATCCGCTTTGTTACTATTATTAAAAGACGAAGCAGAAAGAATCGGGGCTTGCGGATTGGAATCGGGGATTTCTTTTTCTTCAATAGTTAAGTTATCAATATAAACAGATCCTTTACCTCCGTTAACGGAAGTAATTATGATTTCTATTTTATCAATTTCGACCGGTTTATCAAGGTTTAGGGGTCCCCAAGCTTTTACAATATTTCTTTTTTTGAAACTAAGCTTTGTCCAATTCTTAGGAAAAGAGAAATTTCTTAAATTAACCCACCAAACATTATCACCCGATTTATCGATCAGTTTAAACTCTAAAGTATTATCCGGGCTATCGGCTTTTATATCAAATGAAAAAACATAATTTTCGGGCATTTTTAGGTTAAACACTTTTTGAATACCTCCGTAACCGCTACCTGTAGTAAAGTTATAGTCGATTTTAACGGCAGAACCTATTTTGCCTTCAGAAAGGGTTGGAGTAACCTCTACAAGGTCAGAAGCATTAATCTTCCACTTACTAATATCGGAAAAATCATCCAAGGTTATTTTTTGTTGACACAATAAAGATTGATAGATTAACAAATAAAAGGCAATTGTGATAAAGCAAAAAACCTTATTTAGAGTTTGCATCGTGATTTCTCCGCAAAAAATTAAAAAAAAATAAAAAATAAAAATTTAAAAACTTGACAAATAATTTAAAAATGTTTAAGTTAATTGTCAATGAAAACGTTTACATTGACAATTTTTTTTAATAATTTATTAATATTTTATGGCAGCTACAATAAAAGAAATAGCAAAAAAAGCAAAAGTTTCTATTGCAACGGTAAGTCGGGCTTTAAACAATGATGAAAAAGTTAAACCCGAAACAAGGAATTTAGTAAAAGCGATAGCCGATGAATTAGATTATAACCCTAATATTTTAGCAAGAAACTTTGTAAAACAGAAATCTAATATAATAGGTTTGGTGCTGCCTGATATATTTGACGAATTTTTTACCGAAGTAATAAAAGGGGTAGAGCAACATTGTTTTAATGAAGGTTATTATACAATGGTAACAAGTTCTCATAGCAAAAGAACAACAGTAGAGGCAATTGTTGATTTTATGAGTACCGGACTTGTAGGCGGAATAATTATGATGGCTCCTGCAATAGGTGATAATATTAAAGATCTGATTAAAAAAAGCACTGTTCCGTTTGTAATAATAAACGGTAAAAAAGATTTGATTAATACTGATAGTATTAATGTTGATAATTTTGCAGGTGCTTTTAAAATGACAGAATACTTAATTAATAAAGGATATAAAAAAATAGCACATATAACCGGGGCAAAAAATAACGCCGATGCGGAAGAGCGATTGAGAGGATACACGGAAGCACTAAAAAAACATAATATTAAAATTAATAAGAACTGGATTATTGAAGGGGCTTTTACAATTGAAAGCGGCGTTGAAGGGTTTAATATTATAAACGGTTTGAAAAACAGACCGGAAGTTATTTTTGCTGCTAACGATATGATGGCAATCGGTTGTTATAATGCTGCCAGGAAAGCAGGAATAAAAATACCTTCGGAAATCGGAATTGCAGGATTTGATGATATTTTTATGTCAGGTTATCTAACCCCTCGTCTTACAACTATTCAAGTACCTATTTATGAAATAGGATTAAATGCAGCAAAGCTAATATTAAATAGAATAAGAAACGATGAGAATATAAAACCCCAGCATATAAAAATTCCTGTTGCGCTTATTGAAGGAAGTTCTTGTTAAAAATTAAGTAAATAAAAATATTAATAAATTTAGAAGAGAAAAATGAAACAGTTTGAAACCAAATACGGCTTTTTTGAAAATGACGGAAGGGAGTTTGTTATAAAAACTCCAAAAACTCCAAAACCTTGGGTAAATGTAATTTCCAACGGATCTTACGGATTAGTAGTATCACAAACAGGAGGGGGATTTAGCTGGAATGAACATAGCGAGTTTAATAGAATTACTCGTTGGCATCAGGATTTAATTAAAGATGATTGGGGAAAATATTTTTATTTTAGAAATAATAAAAGCGGCGAAGTTTGGTCTCCTTTATGGCAACCGGTAAAAACTGAATTTGAAAGTTTTGAATGCAGATACGGATTAGGATATGCAACATATATAACCGAATATAAATGTATAAAAGTAATTTGTAATTTATTTGTGCCTTTTAACGAAACATTGGAAATATGGGAATTTAAAATTGAAAACAATTCAAATGAAGATTTAGATTTATCAATATTTACTTATTTTGAATGGGTATTAGGTTCATCTAATGATTTTCATAGAGAATTTCATAAAACTTTTTTAGAAACGGAATTTGATAAAGATATAAATGCATTGGTAGCATCAAAAAGGTTATGGGATATACCTTTGGGGGATAGAGGACATTGGAATATACAATATGAAT
>JAEXOD010000113.1 GCA_023447335.1 Bacteroidota bacterium | reverse complement strand
ACGTTTTACTTTGGCACCTTCTTTAATTAAAGAACTTTCACCAAAAAGTACACAACCGACGCTGTCTTCTTCCAAGTTTAACACCATTCCTACCACACCGTTGGGGAATTCTATTAATTCGGTTGCCATTACTTTACTTAAGCCGTAAACTCGCGCAATACCGTCACCAACCTGCAAAACAGTGCCGACTTCATATATATCTATCTCGTTTTCGAAGCCTGATAATTGTTTACGTAATATCTCGGTTACTTCGTCAGGTCTTACTTCTGCCATTTTATTTTCCTGATTGTGTTTAATTTAGTCCAATTTCCCCATTTATGAATTGCTTTTTTAGCTGTTCCAAACTATGTTTAATTGATGCGTCATAAACCGTATCACCATGTCTGGCAACAAAACCGCCAATAATTGATTCATCTTTATGGAAATTTAGGGTAACTTGTTTTTTGGTTATTTCTGCCAACTTATTTTTAAGTTTTACTTGCTGATCAGCAGATATATCATAAGCAACTTTAACATTAATACTTGCAATTCCTTTTTTATTATCACGTAACTGACAATAACGTTTTAAAATAGAAATTAAAAGTGTAGCCCTATTTTTATTAAGGATAAAAACCAAAAATTCAAAAGTTTTAGAATTAATTTTTTCTTTAAAAATTACTTCTATTATTTGAGTTTTCTTTTCTAATTTAATAACGGGACTATTAATTGCCACCCTTAACTCTTTAACTTGAGTAAAAGCATTAAGAATATAATCAACATCGGCAGAAATTGCGTCAAATTGATTCGTCTCTAATGCAATTGCTAAAAGAGCGTTGGCATATCGTGTTGAAACGTTAAAATCACTCATATTTAATTATTCGATAATTCGTCAATATACCTGTTTACTATTTGGGTATGTTTCTCTTTGTCTAAGTCCTGTTTTATTATTTTTTCCGCAGCACTTATAGCTATTTCTGCAACCTGAGCTTTTAACATATTAAAAGATTCTTGTTGTTTTCTTTCAATTTCTTGTTTAGCTTCTTCAATTAGACGTTTAGCTTCCGCTTTACTTTTTTCTTCCGCTTCTGTTTTTAGCTTTTCGGCATAAATACGGGCTTCTGATATTACCATCTTAGCCTCTTCTTCGTATTTTGCTAAATTTGCTTTGTTGTTAGCTACAATTTCTTCAGCATCTTTTCTTGCCTTTTCCGCTTTTTGCAAAGCTTCGGAAATCGAATTTTCACGAGCAGATAAACTTTCTAAAATAGGTTTCCAAGCAACTTTTCTTAGAATCAACAGCAAAATTATAAAGGTTACTGTTGTCCAAATAATTAAACCCGGATTAACGTCTAAAGGGCTACCGGGGGCTTCGCCGCCGGAAAGTAATAATGCAAGATAAATTTTTCCTGCCATGTGTTTGCCTTATGTTATAATTTAATTATTTTAAAGCTAAAAGAATACAGATAACCAATGCAAACAGTGAGATACCTTCAATAAGAGCTGCTGCAATAATCATTGATGTTCTAATATCTCCCGCAGCTTCCGGCTGTCTTCCGCTAGCTTCCATTGCAGAACTTGCTAATTTACCGATACCGAATGCACCGCCTATAACTGTTAATGCTGCTCCAAAACCTGCTGCTAAATATGCGAAATCCATTTATTTCCTCCGTATATAATTAATTATTTATTAATGTTCTTGATGTACTGCCATTCCGATAAACAATGAAGATAACATTGTAAATATATATGCTTGTAATACGGCAACAAGTATTTCCAAGAAGAATATAAACAATGCAAATGCTACCGATACCGGTGCGACAAAATATGTATGTAATATAAATATTAAACCTAATAATGCATAAATAACAATATGACCTGCAGTCATATTGGCAAAAAGACGTATTGCCAATGCAAACGGCTTTGTAAATAATCCTAATAGTTCAACTACCACCATAATCGGTAATAGCCAAAAAGGTATGCCGTGTGGTACAAGTCCCTTAAAGTAACCAAAAAAGCCGTTTTTCATAATACCGCCCATTTGGGTTATAAAAAACGTGAATAATGCCAATGTTGCAGTAACCGATATATTACTTGTTGCAGTAGCTCCGTAAGGAATTAACCCTAAGAAGTTACACACAAAAATGAAAAAGAAAACTGTTAGCAGATAGGGTAAAAACTTCTCATACCCTTTGCCAATATTCGGTTTTACTATTTCATCTCGAACAAACAAAATTAAAGTTTCAACCGCATTTGTAAGCCCTTTGGGAACATAAGATTTTTTATATGAATTTGCAACCTTTCTAAGGACTAATATCATTATTATTGCTGCAATCCACATAAAAACAAGATGTCGTGTAATTGATAAGTCAATTCCGAATAAGTGAATTTGAGGCAGCGGAATCATTGTAAATGGAGAGAAATCTAATACTTTACCGTCTAGAATATGATGTAATATCCAGCCGGTATCTTGTGCTTTTGAAGTAGTATCCGCAACTACTTTATGAAGCGTGTCGGTTATTGCCTTAGTTTCCGTTATCAACATTTATTTTCTTAAATTTTAATTTCGTGTTGTAATAAATAATTTCTGCTATCAATAAAAAAAAGTATATAATAAAGAATGTAAAAATAAAAATATATTTGTCAATATTCAAGAGTTTTATTATTAATAATATACAAATTAGTAAAAATATTATCCTTAGACCCATTCCGCCTAAAACATTTATTAAAAATAACTTATTAGACCCCTGTATAGATCTGTCAAACAGTTTAATTGCTGTAAAAGTATTTAAAAAATTAAGCAAGTAGGATATCAAAAACGAATAAAAAAATTGAAATGGAATAACATTTACCGAATATAAAACTGACGGTATTATTAAAACTAAAACAAAAAAATATACAAAAAAACTATTTTTTTTCAATATTTTTACTCTTCTTATTTAATTCTAAAACAGTTTTTATAAAATTATATATCCCCGCAAATCCGCCAAATAACCCCAATATTAAACTTAACCAAGGGAAAGTATCAATTTTATGATCCAGATAATATCCAAGAAAAAACATTAAAACAATTGTTGCAGCAAGTTGAGTTCCTAATCCTAAATAAGGACCTACTAATCTTAATTGTCTACCAGATTCTTCTTTATTGGTAATCATTTATTCGGTAATTCCGTTCATACTACTTTTGCCGTTAAATTTAGCCCCTTCTTGAATAATTAAGATTTTTGCAGTTAAATCGCCTTCCAATTCAGCAGTTTTTTCAATAACAATTTTTTCACTACTATTTAATTTACCTTTAAACTTTCCGCAGAGAGTAATATTTTTGGCAGTAGCATCACCTACAACTTCAGACTGCTCTCCCAATGTTAAATTACCTTCGGTTGTGATATTTCCTTTTACTATCCCGTCAACTCTAACATTTCCTTTTGAATACAAATTTCCTTCAATTCCGGTTACACTACTTAATATTGTAACATCATGTGCTAAAGGGTGTTCTTTCTTTAATGACATATAAACTCCTAATTCTTCACAATAACTTTTTTAGGGTCTATCGGTTTTCCGGTAAGCCAAATTTCCAAATGCAAATGAGAGCCGGAAGTATTATAACCGCTATTTCCGCTTAATGCAATAGTTTCGCCGATTTCTACTTTATCTCTCTGTTTTTTAATTAATACCGATAAATGTTTATAAATACTAATATAATTTTCACCGTGTTGTATTATAACCGTATTGCCGTCATCACTTGTATATCCCGAAAATATTATTAATCCGCCGCTTACGGCTACAACAGGAGTTCCGCTTTTAATACCGTAATCAACTCCGAAGTGCCCCTGTTCAGGATTAAAGTCTTTAACAATTATTCCGTAACACGGAGAAATAAATATTGGATTTTCATTATCATAATGTATAATATTTGCTATTAGTTCTTTTATCCCGCCTAATATATCCCCTTTATTCATCTTTTTTGTAGGAGTACTTTTTTTCAAAGAATCCAATATTTTGTCTTTATCCAATTTTTTATCATTTGATAATAATGAATCAGCTCCGCCTAGTATTAAAGCATATTTTAACTTTTTTTCATTCGTAACAATAGTTTCAAGTTCCCTACGTAAAAATCTAACTTTTTTTTCCAGTTCGTCAATCTTTGCCGATTGTTCGAATACTGCTTCGCTATCAATAGCAAAAACATAATCTTTTAAAGGTGTAATACCCAATATTATTATAAGTAAAAACCAGTTAATGAAAACAAATAAGGTAACCCACAAAAATGCACTAATTAACGAGAATTTATATCGTTGAGTTTGCATCATCGGTAAATGAGGAGTAACATAAACCGCAGCCGATTTTATTTCATTCCAAGTGATTTTTTTTAACTTAAAAATCATTTAATAACTTTTTCGCCTCTTCTATTACTATTTCCGGTGATAAATTAATTCCACATTCAAAAGTTTTTATCGGACAATCCGTAAATCCGTGAATTCCGCAAGGTTTACACTTTAAATTATCATAACTTAAATATTTGCTTTTACTATTATACGGATAAAATCCGAACTCTGCAACTGTAGAACAATATAACGTTAATACTTTAATATCTTTAATCATTCCAAAATGGGTTGGAGCACTATCATTACAAATTAATAATTTTGCATATCCTATCAGTTCAATCGTTTCAGGAATTGTAAAAGTGCCTGCAACATTTATAACATTCTTATTAATGGCAATAAATTTTTCGCAAAGTTCTTTTTCATTTTTGCTACCGGTTATAATTACATTATAATCTCTATCCGAAAAATACTTTACAATTTTTACAAAGTAATCTGTAGGATATTTTTTTGTTTCCCATACCGTACCCGGAGCAACACAAATAAATTTATCAATGTTATTTAATTTAAGAAACTCATTAACTTTTTCTTTTGTGGTTTGCGGAATACTTAAAATTGGTAATTTTCGCCAATCATCCTCTTTTTCATCAAAGCTTATTAGTCGTAAATTACGTAAAACTTCGTGTTCTTCGATATTATATGTTATTATATTTCTATATACATACTTAAGCGAAGAGTTATCAAATCCGTATGTTTCTTTTACACCGCTTAGCATTACTAATACAGAACTTCTAAAAGATCTGTGAGGAGAAAAAAGGAGAGTGTATTTATTTCCCTTCAATTTTTTCCCGAGTTTTAATAATGCCCTTATACCTTTTTCAGTATTTCGTTTATCATATATGAATACATTATTAACGTATGGAGAATTTTCAAAAATTTCTTTTGATGAAGGAATTGCTAAAACATCGAGTGATGAGTTAGGATATTTCAGTTTTATTTGTTGAATCAAAGGCAGAGTAAGCACTGCATCACCGATAAATGCAGTTTGAATTACAAGTATATTATCCATCAATATTTCCAAATATTATGCATCCAAAACCACTGCTCGGGATATAATGACACATATTTTTCTAAAATATTCATATATTTTTGATTTATTTCTTTGATAGCATCATTTATATCGGTATAGTTTTTTGGCAAGTCAATTTCTTCAAAAACACAATTGTATTTATAATCAGGTCTTCTATATGAAATTACCGTTATTAATTTAGCTTTAAGTTTTAGCGCAATTGCTGCAGTACCCGGATAAGTAGAAGTACTCTGCCCAAACATATCAACCCTAATACCGTTTTCTCTTGGTCCTCTTTGATCTCCTACTACTCCTACTAGCCCTTTATCTAAAATTGCTTTATAAATTTCCCTAACATTTGTCCCAAGACAAATTACTTTATTTCCAAAAGTTGAACGCATTTTATCCATCCAGTCAGAAACAAGTTTATTCCTTTGTGGTTTTACAAGAACATTAATCGGAAGTCCTATTCTCGCACCCACCGAAACAGCACCAAGTTCCCAATTACCAAAATGTGCCGTTAACAAAAAAATCCCCTTCTCTTCTTTAATCGCTTCTTCCAAAACTTCAATGTTTATCGGCATAACATTGCCTAAAACTTCCTCCTTTGTCATTTTAGGAATAAGCATTGCATCTAAAAATGTTAATCCAATATTATAATAGTTGTCAAAAGCAATTTTTTTTATTTTTTGCTTATCAAAATACGGAAATGCAAGTAATAAATTTTTAAATACGACCTTTCGTCTAACTCTAAGGATATAGAAGAATAAAAACGCTAATACTTTAGCCAGATATTTAACATTTTTAGCTCCGATTTTCCGGACTAACCATACAAAAAACGAAAATATCTTAAATTCATATTTATTTTTATCAAATGACATAATTAATTTGTTGTTATTCTTCTTTGCCAGTTATCGTCCCTAATTTCACCGCGTTTTGTAGAAGATAGCAATTCATAATCATTATATCCGGTTAGATCCCCAAAAATAAATAAAACCCCACCTTCCACTCTATTATAATACCAAATTTCATATGGTTTCATGTTTGTTTCATTTGGATACATATCAACTTGATCAGGCTCTCCGTAAAGCAAATAAACTCTTCCCCTATCAGTTTTATATCCCTTTTTATTAAAAGTGCTATATTTATTGTTACAATACTCAATACCGCTGAAGTATTTGTCCTTAAATTCAAATTTTTCAGTTTCAGGTTCTAAATCTCGAGCTTTCCAAAATCTAAACAAAAAATCTCTTTTTGTATTTACCGAATCAAGCTTTTTATACTGTTCAATTTCTCTACTAGAAGCAATATAACGCGACTTCTCAAATAGGTCGTCACATTCCTCTTCCGTATAAACTGCAAACTCACTACTTAGATATCCGGCTTGATTAATTGTTGCAACAGTTGTATCCTTAAAGCTTGGATTATAATAAAAAAATCGTTTGTTAGAAAAAACAACTTTATTATTTACAGAGTCTATTAATGCTAAAACAAGGTTGTAAGTATCGGTCGGGTATTTTATCATGTTTACTAAACCGACCTCAACTATTGAGTTTTTGTCTCTTTTTACAATTTTTTCCTTTTTATTTATTTCTTTCCCCTTGCTATTATATAAATACCTTATCAATGTAAATTCTTTTTTTACTTTAGTATTATTAAGGTTATATAGCTCAGCATAATAGTAAGCAACGGGTGATCCTGCAGAATATAATATAGCCGGATTAGGAATAACTTCGATAGTGTTTTTATAAAAGACAGAATTAGGATTCACATTTTCAGTTTTTATAGTACGGGCAAGTTCAATATCACTTATCCTGAACTCATTTGTTAAAAACAAAGTAACTTTTATTTTTTCTTCAATAGTTTTAGATTTCGTTGTATCTACATCATCTCTACCTATAATGTGGACAGTGTAAATTCCCGGTTTTAAGGCAAATGCCATTTTTGTGATTAATAATTTAGATTCGATTTCCTCTCTGTATGGGCTTGAGGCTCTGAATTCTTTATTCACTAAATAGTTATTTAATGAATCTTTAATCTGGAGGTATATTCTGCCGGCATTAAAATTTACGGAATCACCTTTCTGAAGGGTTAAACCGGTTTGATCAAACGAAAAATATAACTCAACATAATTGGAAGTGCTATCATAAGCAAATTGTGCATAATCAAATTCGAAGTTTAATTTTTTTTGCCCAAACAAGCTAAGTGATACAAATAGGAAGAATAATATAAAAGTATTTTTTTTCATAATGTCTTTATAAAGTTATGATGCAAATATCTGCATTTATATTGCATATCGACGCAAAATAAAACGTCATAATATGTGTTTATTATTTTTAAAATTTCTTTACTTTGTCAAATTAAATTATAAAACCGTAAAATAATTTTGTTTCGTTAATAATCTTTAGCTTGTTTAATTCTATTCATATAATTATCATCTCTTAATTCACCACGTTTGGTTGAATGAATTAATTCAAACTGAGAATAGCCGCTAAGATCTGCAAAGATAAATTCAACCCCCCCTTCAATAGAATTATAGTACCATACTTGATATGGTTTCGAGTCTACTTGGTTATGTCTAAAATCAATTTCATCAGGTTCACCGAATATCAAATAAATCCGTCCTCTATCGGTTAATGCTCCGTGTTTTTGGAATTCCGTGAATTTTACACGTGCATACTCAACACGTTTAAAGTAATCATTTTTATACTCATTTTCCGGAGTTTCAAGTGTAGCATCTCTTTTTTTCCAGAAGTTAAACATAAATTCTCTTTTTGCGCTGAGGGAGTCTAATTTGTTAAATTGGGCTTTCTCTTGCTCTGTTGCAATATATTTACAATATCCAAACATTTGGTCAATTTCGTCAATTTCCATAGCCCCGTATTCACTGCTTAGTAAATCTAAACCTTTATTACTATATTTAACAGTATCTTGTATATTTTTATTTACTAAATAGAATTTTTTACTGCTAGTTAATCCGAGAGCTTTGCTTGTATCAATTAAATTTAAAACCAAGTTATAAATTCCGGACGGATATTTCATTAGATTTAAATGACCTACTTCGACAATTGAATTACTATTGCTATTTATGGCACGAACTTTTTTATTAACAATTCTACCGTACGAATCAACTATTAAACGTTCTAAGATTAACGAGTTTTTGTATCTTTCGTCAGAGATGTTATATAATTCGTTATAATAAAACAATACAGGAAGATTTTCACCATAAATTCCGACCGGATTTGGAGTTACTTCATAACTATTCTTGTAAAAATAAGAATTCGGATTAGAGCCTTCTTGTTTTATATTACTTGCTAATTGAATATCACTAATCATAAAGTTGTTACTATTAAAAGGTATTATAACAATCTTATCGCTTATTTCTCTTTTATTATCAGAATTATATGCGTCAACAATAGAAACAGTCAGTTTATACTTTCCTCTCTCTAATAAATAATTGATTTTACCGATCAAATTTTGATTTTGAACGGAGTCTACTCGTGGAAATGAGTTAACTACTTGATAAGTATTATTAATTATTTCATTATTATTTTCTTCGTTAAGTATAATAACATTAATAAAAGCACCAATAAAAACGGAATCAGCTTTGATCACGTGCCCTATCGTGTTTTGATTAATATTATAGTACATTTCAAAAAATACCGAATTAGAATCATATTGAAATCGTCCGTAATCAAAATCAAAATTCAACTTATTTTGAGCATATAACAACGGACAAATAATAAAAAATATAATTAACAACTTTTTCATTTCATAATCCTCATTTTAAAAAAAAGCACCTATTACAAAAATCGTAATAGGTGCCTGTAAATTTAATATAAAAAACTATTATTGGAAAGCCAATTTAACAGTAAATACATGATTTGGTTCCGGGAAGTCTTTAACATCTCTGAAAGCGTAATCTAAAGTAAACCCTAAATTACCAGCCATCATATAGTTAATACCTGCACCGGCAGAAATACCATAAATGTATTCGTCTGCATTTTGTAATAAGAAATCATAACCGGCACGAACAAAGAACATATTACTAAAACTATATTCAGCACCAAAGTTTAACTGATCTTCCAAAGCATTATTGCTTTTAAACGTTGCACCTAAAAGAACATTATTTTCAGCATTAATGTCATATTTATAAGCAGCGCTTAACATAAAATAAGCAGGAATTTGGAATTCTTCGGTAACCGGTTCATAAGCTGCGGCTTGACTACTTGGGTTGGAACTAGGAATTGAAGTTTTAACCTGTAAATCCGGACCTGAGTAACGCATGTTTGTACCAATATTCATGACTGTTACACCAAGTGTGAAATTCTGATTAAATCTATACTGAACACCAAAATCAACTGCAAAACCGTTTGCAGTAGTGTTCATAATCCCTTCGTGAATTAATTTAAAATTAGCACCGGCAGATACACGATCAGTTATTATTTTAGAATAACTTAAACCAAGTACATAATAATCCGGTGAATAAGTACTTCCGGTACCGTCAGGTTCGGAATTTGTAGTAACATCAATATTTCCAAAATCAATAGATTTAAAGGATAAACCGAAGCTACCCAAAGAACCAAGATTAGCAACTGCGGCGAAATAAGAAATATTCAAATCTCCGATATATTTCATATAAGAAAACATTGCTTCACTACGTCCGGCTGGATCTAATCCGGCAGGATTATAGTAAATTGCTTCTGCACCTAAAGTATTCGATACAAACGCACCACTAGTTGCAATGCTTCTAGCACCCACAGGTATTAATAATTGATCAGCACCAGTTGTACCTTTTCTGGAAACATCACCAGCATAAGATGCAGTAATGCTTATAAGAATAAGGATAACCGTTAACAACTTTTTCATTTTTATTCTCCCTATAAAATTTTATTATAGGAAAAGCATATTATGCTTTTCCGTTAATATTTCTTCAATTGTTTTTGTGGTTGAATAATAGCAAATTTTAATACCTTTTCGCCAAATTGTTGAGAAGATACTATTGCTAAATACATACCGGAAGCAACACGCAATCCTTTATCATTCTTCAAGTCCCACTGTAAGAACGGAGAACCAACGCCGCTTTCTTTGTCTGCTTCGGTCAATGTTCTTTCGTTTGTTCCTGAAAGTGAAAAGATTTTAATTGTAACTTGTTCCGGTAAATTTGTAAATGTTACAAACGGATCATCCGGATTTTTAGTTGCATCATACGATGTTGCAATATTATAAGCGAATAATGGGTTAGGATATACATTTACTTTATCAAAAATACCTTGTTGCTGGTCTTTTGTTAATTGACCGCCTGCGTTTGTATTAAATTCAAATACGTCTTTTGATGAATACGGATAATTTGCAAGTTCAATATTTAATTGATCGCCGACTTTATAATCTGATGCAGCAGTCAATTTCTGTAATGATACTACATACATTGCATTAAACCAAGGAGATTTTGCAATTTCTTTTTCTGCATCAGTTAAAGAGTTATCTGCTGTAGGCACAGTATAGCCTTTTATAATGTCTGCCCAAACTGTTCCGCCGGCAAATTCACCGCCGGTTAATACTTGTTGACTACCGGTTGCATCATACGGCATATTGAATATTACTATTACTTCACGTGAGTTAGAAACGTTTGTATCAGGATTCCAGAAACCGTCAGGGTTACCTTTTTCGATTTTGGATCTTTCGATAAAACCAACTGCTAATTGTTTTTGTTCGCCGAAACGTTCATCAACAACCCAAGCAGTAAACGGTACATCAACAAAACCTTCACCGAATTTTCCGATTCCGCCTCTTCCGGCTGTATCTGCTGATGTTACACCTTGTGCATATACCCAACTATTTTTTCTTTGAAGTGTAGTACCTACAAAGCCGTTTAAGTATCTATATGCTTTACCTACTCCAAGTGTACCGAACCTTAATTCAACACGGCGTAAGTCATCAATCTTAATAACTTTAGATGTAGCTGCGGGCCAATTAGGATGTCTTACATTTTCACCTGCCGGTAAATCGTTACCGACATAATAAACACCGGTAAAGAATCCGGAAGCAAAATCTGTAAACCAAGCATTTGCTGCAGGTTTGTATCCTGTTTGATGAGCAGCTTGTGTTTTTAATTCAACCGTATTAGGTTTTACTTTTAATACAAACCCGTCATAGACTTTACCGCTATAATCATCGAAGTCATAGTTGTAAATTTTTGAAGAATCTACTAATAACGTATTAGTAGTTTTGTTTGTCAAACGGTAGTACATTGAATGTTCAGTTGCTGCTAAAGCTTCATCTTTAAAGAATTCTACAGCATATTTATTACCTGTTAACTTTGTTTTATCAACTACTAAGTATGAAACTGATCCGTCAGAAGCTCCGGTAACTTTAACACCGTCATCCCCAGAAATAGCAGGATTATACATATCGTTACCATAGTCAACTGTAATTAAACCGGTTTCAAATTCTTCTAAGGCACCGTTTGTAGGATCTAAGTAATCTCCGTCTCCGCCATAAACATTAGTTGTTCTGTTAACAATTACTCTATGGTTTAACGTATAGTTACCAATAACAATATAATATGGCGTGCCTTTAATTAATTTTCCACCTGTAAAAGGATCTTCAGTAATTCTTACTTTTATTCTACCTGTGGTAGGATCAGCATATATAGCTGAATCTAATAAGGATTCTGACTGTTTACGTAATAAATTAATACCGCCGTTACTTTCTTTAACATAAATATCTTTTATTCCGTTATCCAAACTAAAATGAGCAACCTCAGATTCGTTCTTAACAGAACCGATCGTAGCAGCTTTCACGTTAGTTTTGTACATAGTAACATAATAACCTTGGAATTTTCTATCGATATCCAAAACGTTATCTATTTCACGATATTTTACATGTGCAGATGTTTCGAAATCAACATCAATAAATCCGTCACCTGTTGTTACGTTATAATCAATAACAGGAGGAGGAGGAGGAGACGGGAAATTATTATCAAATACTAATTGAGCAATTTCATCGTATTGTTTTGCAACAAATACGCTATGTGTTGCGTTATCACCACGACCTAATACATAAACAACATAAATATCAACCGGAACATTTTTTTCTAAAGTAAAAGGTCCAGTATTAGACATTTGACGTTGATCTATCGGAGAGGTGTTTAACCAACCCTTACGAGTATAAGGATCACCTGAATACATATAATGAGCCGGAATTCTTGCAGTATCGGCACCTAAAGTTGCACCGTTACCGAATGTCCACTTGCTTACAAATAATGAATCACCGTTTTTACCTTTACCGCCGACCATATAGTTGCGTAATTCCAAATGTGTATTTGGATCACCATGTGTCGGGTGAGATTGCATATACTGAGTAAATGAGGTTAAAGGTAAATTATAAGCACCTTTAAATTCTTTAATTCCTTTTACTCTACCACCAACATTATAAGCGGTTTTTAAAGGAGTATCTACACCTTCGGTATAAATATTGTCACCGTCAGCATCTGTGAACGAATAACCGGGTTTATAAACAATAGGACCTTGGAAAAAGTCCATTAAAAATGCGGGAGGAGCAGCTCCGTATGTCGGATCATCTGCATCATTATAAACATAACCGGCAGATAATGTAGTATCGCATCCTACTAAATCATCATTAGGATCACCTAAATCAGGATCAACTACTGCCGAAAAATATACATTATCAAATCTATCAGCTTTTGTACCTTTGTTTATAATACGATAACGAACAAACATCATATTACCAACAACACCTTTTGATGCAAAACCAAAAACTGTTTGATGTATTTCAATTCCTTTAGGTGGAACTGCCGTAAATCTTTTTAATGCAGCAGGAATACCGTCATTAAATACACACCATGCTGTCCAATCACCTATTAAATCAGGTCTATCTTCGTTAGCATCCCAAGAACCGTTAGCATTTAAATCAACAGGATTATAAGCACCGTCACCGTCACCGTCATAAAAATCGGCACCGATACTTACGGCATCTTTCCATTCCTGCCAAGAATCACCAAAAGCTCTATCCTGAACGCGAACTACATATACTTTATTTTTTGAATCATTCTGGCTAACGCCTACCGGACCGGGTTGGTAATCTTCAATACGGGAAGCAGACATTACACCGTTACCCCATACTGTATTACCGTCTTGACCGGATAAAAAGAAGCCGCCTGAAAATAAGAAGACAATATTTGCAAATGTACCGCCTGCACCAACTCCGTCACCCGGGTCAACATCAGCAATAACACCTTTATTATCTATAGGAATTCTTACGTTGTTAATATTAAAAACCGTAAATTCCCCTACTTCGTTAGGCTTATATAATCTTTTTCCTCCGTCGTTCTTAACATCGCTTTTCCAGCCTATTGTTATCAAACTGACTATAAAAGAAAATAAGATTAATTTGGTTATTAATTTCATTTTTGTCGTTTTCATTTTTCCGCCGTTAATTTCTTCTTTGAATTTCTGAATTATAAGCTTAAATTAGAAAAATTAACTTTTAACCCTAATTTAATTAATCTAGGGATACCATAGTTAGTTGGGTCTTGCTCTAATGCTTTATAATCCGATACATAAGCTGCTCCGCCGGTTAGTGCTTTCTTTCTTCCTTCATCAGTTAACAAGTAACCTGATGTTGAGGCACTTCCGGTTGAACGATATACGTTAACTACGTTATCGGCATCAAGTAAGTTTTCAATCCAAACATAAGGAGTAATGGAAATATTATCACCTAACTTAAATTCTTTTTCGGCTCTAAGATCGATACGGTTTGAACCCGGACCGTAAGTTGAATTTATATATCCTTTGTTATCTCCCCAGTTAGAGTTAGCACCGGGTGTTAAATCTTGTGAAGCTAACGGTGTATAAGGTCTACCACTGTTAAAAGAGATAATTGCGTTTACAGATGTATTTTCTAATACACCTAATTCACCTTCGCCGGCAAAGAAACTTAAATTGATAACACCGGTATGTCTTTGGTCAAAATCTAACGGAGCAATAACCTTTGGTGTTTCACCATTTGGGTTACGGAATGCTGCCGTTACAGATGAGTTAGTTGACGAACCGGTACCTTCAGCTAAACTATAAGTATAATCTAAGTTAACAGAAAAATAACTTAATCTGCTTAAAGTTAACGATAATGCAAAGCCTTTGATTGTACCAAAGTCTGAGTTATATGGACGATAATAACGTGATACTTGACCACCTTCACTTCTTCTAAAAAATACTGTTTCGTTGTTAATCAAACCTTTTGTATTTTTATAGAAAGCTGTAAAGTTTAAAGCACCAAAGTTATCACCTAATACTTGTCTAAAACCTAATTCGTACTGTGTTGTTTCTTCACTATTTACATGTCCGGTATTTACGCCTAAGTTATCATCTTTTACTAAGCTATTTAAAGCGTTAACTGATGTAACAACATCCTGCAATGTAGGAGGCTGAATAAATTTACCGTACTGAGCATGGAATACTGTCGAAGCGGTTACAGGGAAACCTAAACCGATACGAGGAGAAACGAAAAATTCAGGATCTTTGCTTACAAAATCTGCAGCATCAAATTCAAAAGGATCTCCGTAAGCATAAGGTAAAGCTTCATCCCTTAATATTTGTTCTTTGCTATCAAAATAGTCAAAACGAACACCCAAGTTTAACACTAAATCGCTTAATTCAAATCTATCTTGAACATAAGCATAAACTACAACCGGATGTTTAGGTTTTGCACTTGTTAAATAGTCGCGACCTTCATAGTTTGTATAAACATCATCATCGGCTGTATTTTTTCCTGTTATATCAAAACCAAAATAGAAAGGATTTTGAATTGCAATTCTTTCTTCTAATGATTTTGTTCCGTTATCTAACGCAACTACCACAGGAGCCAATGTATAAATTCTTAATGTATTATATTGTAAACCACCGCCAACTTCTAATAAGTGATTATCAATTTGAGATGTAAAGTCAACATCTACGTTAAATGTTGAGTTATTTGTTTTTGTATACGCGTTTGATACACGACCTTTTCCAAAAAATAATTGAACAGGGTCAAGATTAACACGGCTACCTTGAATTGTTAAATAAGGAGCGTTATAAGTTGTATCACCGTATGCTTCAATATTATCAAACCATACACCGTCACCTGATTCATTTTTGTACAATCTGTAACCAATATTCAAATTCCAAAAAGAACTTGATGATAAGTTGTGACTTAATCTACCCGAGAATGAATAATTCTCGCGTTTTGTTAACGGATTGTGTTCACTATTACTTTTAGCATATGTATGTGTATATGTTCTGTTTTCACGTGTATTTACGTTTGCACTTAATCTGATTGTAAACGGATCGAAATTGTGCAATGTTTTACCTGTAAAGCGCCATACATTTGCACTATTATTAGGTAAAGTTGTTGAATTAATACCTACTGAAGGTATAACTAAATTAACTGCATGAGGATCGGAATCTAAAAACCAACCACGTTCACCTGATAAAAAGAAAGTATGGTTTTTGTTACCCGGAATAATTGGACCGTCAATTGTTGCAGTATATAAATTATAACCGTAATCATCAGTAAATGATGAAGTCATAGCATCGCCAAACACGTTATATGTGGGTGAACCCGATTTTGTTGTAACGTTAATAATACCGGATTGAGCTTGTCCGTATTTAGCTTCATAACCACCTATTTGAAAAGATAATTGATCAATTGCTGCATTACTTACTTGAGAGTTGTTTGCACCTGAATATGCATCGTTTTGCGGAACACCGTCAACAATATATAAAACTTCACCACCACGACCACCACGTACGTTGATAGCTGCATTTCCGTCTGCACCGCCACTACCTTCGGCAACAACTACACCTGCTTGTAAAGATGCTAAATTAGAAACACCTTTTACCGGTAATTTCTGAATTTGTTTAGAATCAATTACTTTAACTGTGTTTGTAGATTTTTCTTCAAAGAATTTTTTATCAGTAACCACTATTTCATCCATAGATAAACCGGCACTTAACTTTTGGTTTAGCTCGTAGGTAATACCGGCTACAATACGAACATCTTTTATTATTTTGGAACCATAACCTACAAAGCTTATCTGTACGTCATATGTTCCTGGAACAATGTTCAATATAAAATAGTTACCGTTCATATCTGTTGCAGCACCTTGCGATGAATTCATAATCATCACATTCGCACCCGGTAAGGGTTCGTTAGTATCTGCGTCTAATATTTTACCTGCCAATTTACCGGTACCGGATTGAGCCATTAAGCTTCCGGTAAGGATTGTTATCATGAATAAAATAAGTGAAAAAGTACTTAACTTTTTCATAGCAACTCCGGTTTTTAAAGAGAAAATTATCTTATTAGTAAATTTTTTGTTCAAATGGAATTCTAAAAGATTTGTTAACAAAAATAGGGTTCTCTTCTTTTCAAAGAGAACCCTTAAAATTAAATATTTCAAATTATTTCATTAACATCATTTTCTTAACGCTTTGGATGTTACCGGCTTGCATTTTGTAAATATACATACCGCTAGCTAATCCAGCTGCGTTAAAGTTAACTGTATGCTGACCTGCAGTCATGCTTTCGTTAACTAATGTAGCAACTTCACTACCTAATACATCATATACTTTCAATGTAACTAAACCTGTTTCAGGAACCGAGAATTTAATTGTTGTAGTCGGGTTGAATGGGTTTGGATAGTTTTGTTCTAATGAGAAATTATAGCTTCCGCTAATTTCGTTTTCAACACCTGTAATAGTTAACGGAACTGCTGCAATATAAAAATCTGTTGCTGCTGCAGGATCAACTACCGGTCCTGTTTGACCTTGTTGATAAAAATAACCACTGTAAGCTGTATAGCTACCATTTGAGCCGCCTAAATAAGGAGCTAAATGTGTACCGTTTTCGTTTTTATCAGGTGTTTCTGTTAAATTCATAGCAGGTGACCAGTTACCATCTAAAGTACGTGTTTGAATAAAGATATCGCAATAGTTGCTACCAACTGTTTGTGTTGTAACATATTGAACTGCAAATACTTCACGATTAGCATCGGTTGCTAAATAAACTGATGGTCCCATTTGGCCTAAGCCCGGTCCGTCTTGTTGTGTGAAAGTAGAATCTAATAACATTTCACCTTCTAAGATTATTTTAGCATCCCATCCGTTAGCTGTTTCAAAGAATTCAACTAAAGCATTGTTACCATATTCTGTTGTATCTTTTAATTCTGTTAGACCGGTTACTAAGTGAACATATCCGTTTTTATCAACGTTGATATCACCTTGTACGCTAATTGTATTTCCGTCACCTTTGGTATAATCCCATAATCTATCAAATTTTGCTGTTGTTGGAATGGCACTCCAATCAACTGTTTTGAAATCTGACCAAGTAGCACCGTTATCTGTTGATTTAGAATAACCGATACCCCAACCGCCTGCACCAACCCAAGAACCGGGAACTGCAGCACTGTCAAATGATCCGATTACGCCATAATATTGAAC
>JAEXOD010000103.1 GCA_023447335.1 Bacteroidota bacterium | reverse complement strand
ATATTGAACGCCGTTAAATGAAACACCGCCGCAAGTAACGTTACCGTTGCTTCCAAAAACTGCGTCATTCATCTGAGGAGGATCTATTTTATCAATTGTTGACCAGTCACTTGTTCTGAAGATTCTGATACCGGCATCAGTACTATTATCTGAAGCCCAGAAGAACCATGGAGAATCAGCACCGTCACCTGTCCAGCAAGGAACTTGTGAGCTATATGCAGGAGGACCTTGATCTTCGGCTGCAAAATCACTTGCTGTTAAGTTTGTTGAAATACCATAACCTAAGTATCCAAAGGCACCCGGATTTAATTGTGGCCAGCTAAATAATGCTTGAACGTCTGCTACAGCTGTGCTATGTGTCGGATTGTATAATGCCATTGAAGGATAACGACCGTTATTTAGAACTACACCGTTCTGTACTGAAGTAGTGCTTCTTGCATAAGTAACACCACCGTCTGTAGAAGTATTCCACCATAATTCGCCTCCGCTGAGTGCATATGTGGTTCTTCCTCTATGGACAACAGCTACTACGTTTGCCCATGGATCGTAAGATATTACGTTCAATGCACCGATAGCCGGTCCATAAGTATTTCCCATATCATCAACAAATACATAATTTGCTGCTGTTTGTGGTGCAATACGTTGTAAATTTGAATTTGTTGCTTCAATTGAATTTCCGTTATCAAATTTCACGGTAGCTTTTTTTTCTACCTGAGCATTTAATATTAACGGCAATAAAACAATTGCTACTACTAAAGTAACATATTTTTTGAACATGTTTACTCCCTTTTTGTTTGTTAGATGTTGTTAGTTAATTAATAATAAAACTTTTTTCGTCCTAGTTCGTCTAAACAATAAGAAAATTCTTATTATTTGTAATAATTGCACAACAAAATAATATTTTTATTTTCTTAAGTCAAGTGACAAATTATATTACTCACCTGTTTTTTTGGCTATTTCGCCAAATTACATTGTTAAAATAACAATTTTATAGGTTTTTTGTCAATATAATTTTTATAAAGCTACTAATTTTTTGCACTATTTTTACTATAAAATATCCCCTTTTTGATGAAGATAGATTCTTATTTTTAAGAAATTTACCACATTTCTTAAAATTTAGTGCAACAATATAAATAATTTTGTATAAATATGCATAAAAAAATTAATAAACTGCATAATTATTACATAATTTTTATTTAACCAATAAAGTTCAATTTAAAAATAAAAAACCCCTTAGTAACTAATCTTACAAGGGGTAAATTAATAAAAATGTTAATTTTTATAATAATTTTTGTAGTTTTTGCTCAAAAGCTGCTTTAGATTGTGCACCTATAATAGTATCAACAACTTGTCCGTCTTTTAAGAAAAGAACTGTAGGAATACTTCTAACTCCGTATGCTACTGCAGTTTGAGGATTTGTATCAACATCCAATTTCCCTATTTTAGCTTTTCCGTCATACGCTGTTGCCAATTCTTCAATAATCGGTGCAATCATACGACAAGGTCCGCACCATACTGCCCAAAAATCTACAACGACCGGAATATTTGAATCTAAAGCTTCAGCTTTAAAGTTATCGTCGGTAAATGTAAATGGTTTCATTATTTACTCCTTCTTATTTTTTAAAAATCTTTCCGTTTTTCTTTAGTGCATCACGTGCAATAATTCCTAATTGAATTTCGTTAGTACCTTCGAATATTCTATTAATACGGCTATCACGATAAAAACGTTCAATTGGTAATTCTTTCGAGTATCCCATACCGCCGTGAATTTGAACTGCCAAGTCTGCAATTTTATCTAAAGATTCAGAACAATAGTATTTAACCATTGCGGACTGAGTAGAGATATCTTTCTTTAAATCATAATCAATAGCAGTACGATAAACTATAGTTTCCATATTATAAATCATAATTGCCATTTGAGATATCATATGCTGTATAGCTTGAAAATTTGCAATATGTTGATCAAACTGTTTTCTTTCTTTAGAATAACCGATCGAAAGTTCGAACAGTTCTTTTGCGGCACCTAAACAAGCAGCTCCTAATCCAAGTCTACCTGCATCTAAAGTTTTCATTGCAATTAAAAATCCGCGTCCGTCATGTCCTAATAAGTTTTCTTTCGGAACTCTTACGTTATCAAAAGTAATTGCGTTTGTAGTACTTCCTTTTATACCCATCTTCTTTTCTGCAGGTCCTGCATGAAATCCCGGGTTAGTAGTTTCTACTATAAAAGCACTAATCCCTTTATCAGTTCTTGCAAATACTGATACTATATCGGCTATTCCGCCGTTTGTAATCCAAAGTTTTTCTCCGTTTATTACCCATTCGTCCCCTTCTAAATAAGCACGAGTTTTCAAATTGAACGCATCGCTTCCTGCTTGAGCTTCAGTTAAACAATAAGCGCCGATTGCTTGACCGGATGCTAAACGAGTTAAATATTTTTTCTTCTGTTCTTCATTTCCGCAGATATAAATTGCATTACTACCTATCGATTGATGCGCACCTATAAATGTTGCCGTACTCATACAGCCACGTGCAATTTCTTCTTGCATCAAACAATAACCGATTTCACCTAATCCGCCACCGCCGTATTCTTCCGGAAAAGCTACACCAAGTGCACCTAATTCGCCTAATTTGTCAATTAGATCTTTTGGAATTCTTTCTTCACTATCAATTTTAGAAGCAATCGGCTTAATCTCATTTGTTACGAAATCGCGAACAATATCGCGCCACATATTTTGTTCTTCGGTAAATTCAAATTTTACCATTATTTTCCTCACTATATATTTATTTTATTGGTTGGCTAACTTTATCACCTATATAATTTACAATAAACTCGCCTCCGTCCACACCAATAACATTCCCCGAAATCCAATCAGCACGAGAGTCACATAATAAAACAATTGCATTAGCAACATCTTCGGGTGTGGTTAATCTTCCGCCGGGATTTTTTAATTTTGCAGATGTCATCATTTTATCATTTAACGGAATTTTACGAAGAGCAGGAGTATCAGTAACACCCGCCATTAAAGCATTTGCCGTTATTCTCATATTACCTAGTTCAACTGCTAGCTGTCTTATGTGAGATTCCAT
>JAEXOD010000073.1 GCA_023447335.1 Bacteroidota bacterium | reverse complement strand
ATGTGACTGAGCAAGATAAACAGATTAGAGTTGGGTTGATTACCCCCGGTAGTTTTTTTGGTGAAATGTCTTTATTAACGGGTGAAAAACGTGCAGCAACAATTAAAGCAGAAAGCGAATCAATTGCTTATGAAATTGAAAAGGAAAGCATTGAAAAGTTAATTAAAGCAAGACCGGAAGTATTAAATGAGATAGCAGAAGTAATAACCGAAAGGCAACGAGCCAATTTACTAAAGTTAGAAGAATTGCACAACAAAAAAGACAACTTATCAACTTATATGCTTAACAAAATTAAAGACTTTCTACGAATACATTAAAATATAAATGAATACTTATACTATAAAATTTACCGAAGAACCGATTAATATTGACGGTAATCCTTCAAAGGATGTGTGGAATTTAACAGAATCCTTAAAATTATTAAACTATATGGGTAGTTACCCTTTATATTTCCCAATTGTGGATGTAAAATTAAGATATGACCGTAAAAATATTTATGTTCTATTTAAGGTTTTAGATAAAAATATAATTTCGGTTTCGGAAAAGCATTTTGACCCTGTTTTTGAAGATAGTTGTGTTGAATTCTTTTTCGCTCCGGATTCCGAAAATCCGAACGCTTACTTTAATTTAGAAGTGAATTGTAGCGGTAAAGTATTATTTGGATATAGGAATCATAAATCACAAAAATCAATAAGAATAAGCTTAGATGAGATAGAACAATTAAACGTAAAAACTACTTTTTACGGAAAATTAATAACCGAAGAAATAAAAGAAGAAACAGAGTGGTATGCGGAATATAAGATACCTATAGAAATTTTGGAAAAGTATATGGGTAAAAAAATAAATGAAAATTGTAGAGAATGGAATGTTAATTTCTACAAATGTGCCGATAAATGCTCTACACCACATTGGTTAACGTGGAATAAAGTTGAATACGATTCACCCAACTATCATTTGCCGGAGTATTTTGGGAAGATAATATTTTAATACCTCTCGTCTTTTTACGGTATTTCTAATTCAATTGATTTAACCCCTTTTATTTTGTATTTTAAACGTTTGAATTTTTTTAAATTTGCCGTAAATATGAAAAGAAATATATTATTTGTAGTTTGTTTATTGATAGTTTTTGGTAGTGTTTATACACAAGCCCAACTTAAAGTAAAAGTTGCTCAAAAGGATTATTTAACTTCAGCAGATTCAATATACCTGAATGTGAATAGACCCAATAAAATAATTGATTTAAGTGAGAACTGGTCAATTTATATTGATAAGGGGAACGAAAAAGTTGGCGGGGTTAAGGTCCCTGCCGTTTTTGAAGGGGAGGATGTGTTACATTTTGAAAGAAATTTCAGATTAACAAAAGAGCAAATAAACAATAACAACATTCGACTTTGTTTTAACGGAATTAATCATACCGCCGAAATTTACGTAAACAACGTATTAGTATATAAAACAATTGGGGGAGAATATCCTTTTTATATAGACCTAGCAAAAGATTTGTTAAAATTTTCCTCAACCAATAAAATAATCGTAAAAGTTTCTAATATTCTTGATGCAGAAAATACTATTCCTGTAAAGAGCAGATTTTTATTTCCCAAACAACTTGGGGGTATTTCTCGCAGTGTTTACATTAAGTTAACTTCTTTAGTAAATATTACTGATGTAAAAACGAGTTATTCGGTTTCTAATGATTTGAATCGGGCAAAAATTCATTTTCTAATTAATGTAGATAAAAAAAGAACAAAAGATAAAAGCAGAGATTTTAAGTCGCTGTATCCAAATCCTTTCACATTTGATATTTCGATTATAAATAGTAAAGATAGAACACAGATTGCTAATTATAGAGGAAATTTTAGTATAAATAATTCTGATATAACCTCCTCTGATGTTTATATTGATGTTCAAAATCCAAAGTTATGGAACTTTAACAATCCGGAAAATTATATTTACGATATTAAGCTTTATTATAATGATATACTGCTTGATAGAAACAGGAATTTAATTTCCTTTTATTCTTTAAAATTTAACGATAATAAAATTACGTTAAATAATAACGAACAAGTATTAAGAGGAACTACATATTATACAAACACCTTTAATAAAGCCAATTTGATTAGTTTATACGGAATTGAACGTGACTTAAAAATAATAAAAGACATGGGATTTAATGTTGTTAGATTTGCACGTGCCGTTCCGCATCCGTATGCTCTTTATATGTGTGAAAAATTGGGACTTCTTGCATTTATTGAAATTCCGATAAATTCAATACCTGAAGACTTATTGCTTGAACCAAATTTTAGATCATTTACAGAAGAAAATCTAAATCTATATATTAACAATTTTGCAAAATATTCGTCTGTTGCGGCTATCGGTATAGGAAGTTCGTTTTTACCTAACAACGAAATTAATTCAAATTTTATTTCAAGACTAGCTTCCGTAATAAAAACTAAATCAGGAAAATTTAGTTATGCCTCATTTATTGGTTTTCCGACTACCAAAATAAACGGATTAGATTTGTATGGGGTCGAGCTATACTCTCAAAATATAAGCGAAAGATTTGAAGATTACTCAAATTCTACTCAAGAATTAGGAGCCAAAAGAGTATTTATTAGTGAAGTTACATACCCTTCTTTTGTGGGGAGCAGTAACGGTTATTTGAATCCGTTTTCTATTGAAGCACAAGCAAACTTTTTTCAAGAATTATTAGATTTTGCCAAAGACAATGATATTGATAATTTAATTATTAATTCTGCTTTTGATTACACCGGGGCATTATCGGGATTTTATGCCGGTTATGATCAAAATAATATTTACAGAGTAGGTATTGTCGGAATTGATAGAAACGTAAATAGATTGAGTTATAAAGTTATTAAATCAAAATTATTTGATAGCGAAAAAGTTACAATACCGATTGGGAAAAAATTAGATGATACGCCATTTTTCTTTATAATAAGCAGTATTATTATTTCTGTTATAATGGCTCTTTTTATAAATGCAAGAAGAAAGTTTAGAGAAGATGCAACGCGTGCATTAGTAAGACCTTATAACTTTTTTGCGGATATCAGGGATCATAGATTGCTTTCAGGGTGGCATGCAAATATACTGTTAATAATTTTATCGGCAACTCATTCGTTATTATTAACAAATTTACTTTATTCTTTACGCGGTAATATTTTACTTGAAAAAGTTGTTAACGGATTAGGTATAAACTGGTTCTCTTCCACAGTTTCTTATTTGGCTTGGAATCCTGTATCCGGCTTTATATATTTGTTTTTTTACTCTGCTTTAATGCTTATTATTTTGACGTTTATTATTAAATGGTGTGCATTTTTCGCAAAGATTAGAGTGTTTTTAACAAATGTTTATTACGTAGTTATCTGGTCATTCCTTCCTTTAGTTTTATTATTACCGTTTGAACTAGTTTTATATAAAATTATTAGTATGAATGTTGCCAACATGGTGGTATATTTAATTTTAGCATCATTTGCCTTGTGGTTAATTCAAAGATTGATAAAAGGCATTTATGTAATTTTTGATGCTAAATCCTTTAATGTTTACGCTTGGAGTATCTTGGTAATAGCTATAATTCTAGGTTCAATACTTACTTATTTACAAGTTAGTAACGCTGCTATAGATTATATCAATATATCTATAAGTCAGTTTGCTTTATTATAATTTATTAAGGATTAAAGTTGTATCTATCCAAATTAGAAATATTCGGTTTCAAATCGTTTGCTAATAAAACTGTCGTAAATTTCACTAAAGGAATTACGGGTATAGTTGGACCAAACGGTTGCGGAAAGACGAATATTGTTGATGCAATTAGATGGGCATTAGGTGAACAGAAAAGCAGTACCTTACGTAGCGATAAAATGGAAAACGTTATATTTAACGGTACTAGAAACAAAAAACCAATGGGTATGTCTGAAGTATCGCTAACGTTGGTTAATGATAACAATGCACTGCCGACCGAATATAATGAAGTTACTATTACACGAAGAATATTCCGTTCAGGCGAAAGCGAATATTTGTTAAACAAAAATATTTGTCGTTTGAAAGATATTACAAATCTATTTATGGATACCGGAATGGGAACGAACGCCTATTCTGTTATCGAATTAAAGATGGTTGAAACAATACTTAGTAATAGGACGGATGAACGGCGAAAAATGTTTGAAGAGGCAGCAGGCGTTAACAAATATAAATTGAGAAGACGGTTAGCATTAAAAAAACTTGAAGAAGTTAAAGCAGATTTAACTAGAGTTAATGATATTGTAGCCGAAGTGGATAAAAATGTTAAGTCCTTAGAAAGACAAGCAAAAAAAGCCGACCAATATAACCAAATTCAATCTGTTTTAAGAGAAAAAGAAATAGATTTAGCTGAGAGAGAATTTTCGGTGTTTGTAAAACAAATGACCGAATTTGTTGATAAAAGGAATGAATTATTAACCGAAAAAGAATTGATTGATTCTGAAGTTCAAACTATTGAACTTGACTTAGTTAAATATAGAGATATGATTTTGGAAATTGAACGTAAACTTAGAAGCGTTCAACAGAAAATATCCTTAGAAACCGAAAAGATGCATTCCGTGCAAAATGCTATTTCTATTGCCAGTGAAAGAGTAAAATCACAAGAAAGAAATTCTCAAAAATATACAGAAGAAATTTCCGAATATGAAATTCAGTTAGAAAACACACAATTTGCCATTGATGATAATACTCAATTACTTGCAACTTTAGAAAAAACTATTGCTACAAAGGAAAAAGAGATTGAAGAATTTAAGGTAATAGTTTCGCGTAAGAAAGAAGAGCTTAATAATAGCAAACTTAATACGAAAGACGAATCATCAAAACTAATTTCGATTGAAAAAACTATCAGTTCAAACGAAAATAAGTTAGCCAATTTAAAAAATCAACTTAATAGGGCAAACAATCAGATTGATAAACTGAACCAAAGTATAAATTCAATAACAACAAATATGGCTAAAACGGTTAGCTATATTGAAGAATTGGAACAGTCCAAAATTAAAACCTTAGAGAGATTGCATCAATCCGAAATGTTTTATGCCGAACAAACAAAGCTTAAAGATGAATTAGAAAAAAAACTTAACGAACAAAAAACACAAGAAGTAGATTTAAGAAGCAGCTTAAATGCACTTAATGATAAAATAGAATTTATTAGCGCATTAATAACAAATTTAGAAGGTGTTTCAAAAGGGGTCAAACTTTTAATTGAAACAAAATCCTGGACCGAAAAAGATATTACATTGTTTGCGGATGTCGGTAATACAGATGAAGATTTTCGTCCTGCTTTAGAGGCATCCCTAAAGTTTGTTCTTAATAATTTGCTTGTGGAAAACCTAAACGAATTAAATAATGCAGTTGAGTTTTTACGGGGAAACAATTTAGGCAAAGCGTCTTTTTATTTACTTAATAGACCGATTACGAAGAAGAAGACTGTTTTTGATTCGATTGACGAATATAGAATAAAGCGAAGAATTAAAAAGATTGAAGCAGAAAAGGGGTTTTTAGGGTGGACATACAATTATATTCAAACTGAAGAGAGGTGGAAACCCTATTTTAACAAAGTTCTTAATAACACTGCTTTAGTAGAATCACTTGAAATTGCAGTTGAATTAAACCAAAAATATCCTTCGTTTAACTTTGCTACTCCGCAAGGGGATATAATTTTTACTAACGGAATTGTGGAAGCCGGAGGTTTAGCAAATATAGACGATTCGTTATTTGGCAGGAAGTTATTACTTGAAAACTTGAGAAACGAATTTCCTATTATTAACGAAAAAATTGAAAATATAAAAATAAAAATTGCCGAAATTGAATCAGAAATATCAGCTATTGATTTGAAGGCGATAAGCGAACAAGGTAAAATGTTGGAAAATGACATTAATACTTTGGATAAACAAATAGCTAAATTTGAATTTGAAAAAAATAAAAACGAAGAAGAGATTGAAAAAGCTCATAAACAAATAAACGAATCTGTAAAAGAAGCAAATTTTATTGAACAGCAAATTGAAGAAGAAGAAAAGCAGTTAAACGAATTACGTGAGAATAAAAAATTAATAAAAGAGGCTATTACAAAAAAAGAACAAGAGATAAAAGCCTTAGAAGAAGATTATTCTAAAACCGTATCAGAGTATAATCAACAAATGATTGAGTCGGAACGTAATAAAGGGAAGATAAATAATTTACGTAATGATATAAAAAGAGGACAAGATTCCGAAAGAAATATTACGGCTACAATTGAACGCCGGAAAAAAGATATAGAAAACGCTAAAGAAGAAATTATTAGTAACAAATATATTATTGAAGAAAAAGAAGCTGACCTTGAACAAATTAGTTATGATAGGCAATTGCTTGTAAACGAAGAGAAAAAGATAGAAACGGAATTAGGAGCAATAAAGCAAGAATCTTCCAAATTTGAACAGCAACTTTCAAAATTAAGAAGTAGACGACAAATTTGCGGTGACGGTATTCACGGTATTGATGTTAAGATGAATGAGATTAATATTCGTTTAGAAAACTTAACAAACCATATAAAAGAAGAGTATAATCAGGAATTAACCGTTAAGGAATATGAAGACGGTGATACGTTTAATATAAAAGAGACAAGTTTGGAAGTACAGCAATTAAAAAACAGACTAAAGAGTATTGGTCCTGTTAACTTACTTGCTTACAGTGAATATGAAGAAGAGAGAGACCGGCTTGAATTTTTAAATAAACAACGTAATGATTTAGTTGATTCGGAAAAAGATTTAATAAAGACAATTGAAGAAATAAACGAAACGGCGCAAAATTTATTTGCCGAAGTTTTTGAACAGATACGAATAAACTTTAAAAAGATTTTTCAGACTTTATTTAATCCGGGAGATGAAGCCGATTTAACATTGGAAGAAGGTGTTGATCCGCTTGAAGGTAAAATCGAAATTATGGCAAAACCTAAGGGAAAAAGACCGACAACCATAGAGCTATTATCCGGTGGTGAAAAAACACTAACTGCAACGGCGTTATTGTTTGCCATTTATCTTGTTAAGCCAAGTCCGTTTTGTATTTTGGATGAAGTTGATGCCCCGCTGGATGATGCAAACGTAGACAGGTTTACAAAACTTATTAAAGAATTTAGTAACAACACTCAATTTATTTTAGTTACTCATAATAAACGCTCGATGGAAGCAGCCGAAAATATGTACGGCGTTACAATGCAGGAAGAAGGAGTTTCTAAATTAGTGGGTGTTCAATTTAACGAAGATATAAATGTTGCATCTTGATCAAGTAACTTCTGATACAAAATTTAATGTGTTTGTAGATTTTGACGGCACGATAACGACTCAAGATGTGGGCGAGGCAATGTTTTTAAAGTTTGGTGACTTAGAAACAGTAAATAAAGTTATTGAAAGGTGGTTAAACAGAGAAATTAGTTCGTTTGAAAGTTGGGAAGAGATGTGCAAATCTGTAAACGGATTTGATTTAAAAGTTTTTTATGATTTTTTAGATACGATAAAAATTGATTCAACTTACAAGAATTTTGTTGAATATTGTAAACTGAATGATATTGATATTTATATTGTTAGTGACGGATTTGACATTTATATAAAATACATATTAGAAAGAGAAGGATTAAGTAATATAAAAGTATTTTGTAATAAAATGGAAGTTGTCGGAGACAAAATATTTCCCCGTTTTCCCTTTCCTGACGAAGAGTGCAGAATTTGTGCAAACTGTAAAAGAAATCATATAATAAACAACAGCGGTGATTTAGAGTATAATATATACATTGGAGACGGACTTTCGGATACTTGTCCGGCTCAGTTTTGTGATTTGATTTTTGCGAAAAAATCATTGTTAAAATACTGTGAAAAAAACAGAATTACTTTTTCGCCTTTCGCTAATTTTACTGATATTATTGATAAGATTACACTTTTAAAAAATAAAAAAAGATTAAAAAAACGATTTCAGGCTTCGTTAAAAAGAAACGAAGTATATATTCAAGGATAATTATATGAGTAGATTGTCATCTGATATTTTTAAATATCGCAGTTATACCCCAATTCCGTTTCTGTTATTAATGGTAATTTTCCAAAAACCAAGTTTGCAAACTATTTTATTAGGTTTAGTACTTGTTTTACTTGGTGAATTTTTTAGACTTTGGGGAGTATCTTACGCAGGTAGCGAAACAAGAACCACAGGTGCCGTCGGCGGGACATATTTAGTGGTAAGCGGTCCGTATGCTTTTGTTCGAAACCCATTATATTTGGGGAATATATTACTTTATTGCGGTGTTGGTGTAATGTCTAATGCGTTATTTCCATATTTGTTAATTGTTGCATTTTTGTTCTTCTATTTACAATATAGAATTATAATTAATGAAGAAGAAGGTTATTTAGTTAAAGCTTTCGGAGAAAGTTACGAAAGGTTTAGAAAATCCGTTCCAAGGTTAATCCCTTCGTTAAAAAAATACTCAGATAAAAGTTTACCGCAACCATCTTATAATTTAAAAGCCGGATTAAGAAGCGAAAGAAGAACTTTGCAGGCTATTACAGCTGTTCTATTAATAATTATTATACCATTTATTATTAAAAATTATATTGCAAAATAAAATATTAATTATTGCAGGAGAAGCTTCCGGCGATTTACATGCGGCAGCTTTTATGCAAGAATATTTGAAATTAGACGGCACTGCCAAATTTTACGGGATAGGCGGTGATAATATGATTAAGGCAGGATTATTGCATAGTTATCATATTAACAGCATGGCTTTTTTAGGCTTTGTAGAAATTATTAAACATCTCCCCTTTGTTCGTAAAGTTCGTAAATCATTAATTGAACTTGTAAAAGCAGAGGGAATAAAAACAGTCATACTTGTCGATTATCCCGGCTTTAATTTAAATTTTGCAAAAGCCGTTAAAGGATTAGGGGTAAAAGTAATTTATTATATTTCTCCTCAAATATGGGCATGGGGAGAAAATAGAATAAAAAAAATAAAATCCCTAGTGGATTTAATGTTAGTATTATTCCCCTTTGAAGAAAAGTTTTATTTACGTCATAACGTTAATGCGGTTTTTGTTGGTCACCCCTTGTTAGATAGAATTAATAAATACCGGTTTATAGATAAGGAATCGTTTTATAAAAAGTTTAATTTAGACATAAGTAAAAATATTTTATTAATACTACCCGGAAGCAGGCATCAGGAAATTGAAAAAATATTACCCGAAACATTAAAGGCTGCTAAAGAGATATGCGAAAATTATAGAATGCAAACTGTTGTTGCATGCTCTTCTAATATTGATGAAAGTGTTTTTAGTGAGTATATATTAAACGATGCTAAATTAATTAAAGGATACACATACGAATTATTTAAATACTCAACTTTCGGAATTATAAAATCCGGGACTTCTACATTAGAAGCTTCTTTGTTTGAATTACCTTTTGTAGTAGTATATAAAACCAACGTATTAACTTATCAAATAGGAAAAGCACTAATAAAAATTGATAGCATTGCATTGGCAAATATTGTTGCAGGTAAAAAAGTAGTTAAAGAACTTATTCAAAATGATGTTAATGCTTATACAATTTCAAAAACTGTTGCTGATTATTTGGGAAATGAAGAAAAACAAAATAACTTAAAAGATGAACTAAAACAATTAAAAAATAAATTAGGCAGTTTGGGATCTTCCGAAAAAGCTGCTCGCTTAGTTTTTAATACAATTAATGAAAATTAAAGAAATCCAAAAAAATATATTACGCATTGCGGGTAATTTATTACTATATTCAATTGTAAATGTAGTATGTAAGACTTATAAAATTAAGTTAAATATTCCTGATGCCACTAAAAAAATAATTTACGGTAAAAGTGCTTTTGTAATTGCCTTTTGGCACGGAACCATGCTTGCAAATTGGTATGTTAATAGAAACAAAAATATTATTGCATTGGTAAGTCCAAGTAAAGATGGGGAATTATTAAGTAAAATTCTTTACAGGTGGGGATATATTTTACAAAGGGGAAGCAGTAATAAAAGCGGGAAAGAATCTTTAGATTTATTAATTGAAAAAGCAAAAAATAATTGTTCTATTGCTTTAACCCCTGACGGACCAAGAGGTCCCGAAAAAGAATTTAAAGCCGGTGCCGTAATTATTGCAAAAAAAGGCAATTTACCCCTTATATTAGTAGGTGTAAAAAATAAAAATTTGTACCGGTTTAAAAAGAGTTGGGATAAGTTTGAATTTCCTAAACCGTTTTCGAAAATTGTGTTAAACTATTCGGAACCGATAACAATAAAAAATGATATAAGCTATGAAGAAACTTCGGAAATTATATCGGAGTGCGGTAAGAAACTGAATGATCTACAATCTTTGGAATATTGATTGAAAATGAACTTTACACAGTTACTTTTTTATCCTGTATCGTTAATATATTCGTTAGTAATAAAAATAAGGAATATGTTTTTTGATAAAGGTTTATTTAAATCGGGGAAAGTGAAAAGTAAAGTTATAAGTGTGGGGAATATTAGTGTCGGTGGTACAGGTAAAACTCCTACCGTAATTTACATAACAAAACTTCTTCAACAGATAGGTAAAAAAACGGCAGTGCTTAGTCGCGGATATAGAAGGAAAAGTAAGGGATATCTTTTGGTAAGTGACGGCATTACAATTTTTGAAAATGCCGAGACCGCCGGGGATGAAATTTACTTAGTTGCAGAAGAGTGTAATACCATAGCAGGTGTTTGCGAAAATAGAGTTGAAGGGGCAAAAAAAATTATTAAAAATTCTAATCCTGATGTTATAATTTTAGATGATGCATATCAGCATAGATGGATACACAGAGACTTAAATATTTTACTTTTTGATCAGCGTTTTTTAGGCGAGAACAAAACATACCAACAAAAGTTATTACCTATAGGATTAATGCGAGAACCGTTTACGGAATCAAAAAGAGCTGATATGATTGTAATTAACCGGAAGTTTTCGGAACCAAAAGAAATTAATAAAAACATTACAAAACATTTCGGAAACATTCCCGTTTTTTATGTTGGTTATAAAGCAAATTATTTTGTTGATATTAAAAGTCATACAAAATATGCTACTAAAGATTTCATAGGACAAGTTGGTTTGGTAATTTGCGGAATTGCCAGACCGCATTCGTTTATTGCTGCATTAGAATCCATAGGGATTGATGTAAGCAATAAATTAATTTTTGTTGATCACAAAGATTATGATCTTAAAGAAATAAGCTTAATACGCAAAAAATTTTATGAAACAAATTCCTATTCTGTTATCACAACTCAAAAAGATGCAGTAAAGCTTAAAAAATTTAGTCGTGAGTTGGATGACATTGATATTTACTATTTGCATATTGACTTAGTGCCGGACGATAAAGAAAGATTTGATAACAAAATTTTAGATATAATAAAAAACATTCATTAATTAAACAGTCGGAGGAAAAACTTATGGCAGCAAAAACGCCAAAGTATGTTTATTTTTTCGGTGGTAAAAAAGCCGATGGTAGAGCAGATATGAAAAACTTATTAGGCGGAAAAGGTGCAAACCTTGCCGAAATGGTTAATATCGGATTGCCCGTACCTGCAGGATTTACCATTACAACAGAAGTATGTACATATTACTATTCAAACAAGAAAAAATATCCTAAAGAATTAGAAGCACAAGTTTTAGCTTCTTTAGCTAAAGTAGAAAAAGAAATGGGAGCTAAATTCGGTGATCCTAAAAATCCTTTATTGGTATCTGTACGTAGCGGTGCTCGTGCATCTATGCCGGGTATGATGGATACAATTTTGAACTTAGGCTTAAATGATAAAACCGTTCAAGGCTTAATCGAAAAAACACAGAACCCAAGATTTGCTTACGATTCATATCGCCGTTTTGTTGCAATGTATGGTGATGTAGTTTTAGGTTTAAAACCGCAATCAAAACATGATGAAGATCCTTTTGAAGAACTTTTAGCAGAAAAGAAAAAAGCTCGCGGTATTGAAAGAGATACAGACTTAACAGCAGAAGACTTAAAAGAATTAGTTGCAGAATTTAAAGCCGTAATTAAAGAAAGATTAGGCGTAACTTTCCCTGAAGATCCTAAAAAACAATTATGGGGCGCTGTTGGTGCGGTATTCGGAAGCTGGATGAACGAAAGAGCAATTGTTTACAGAAGATTAAACGATATACCTGCAGAATGGGGAACAGCAGTAAACATTCAGTCAATGGTATTTGGTAACATGGGTGAAGATAGCGGTACCGGTGTTGCTTTTACGCGTGACGCTGCAAGCGGTGAAAACTATTTTTATGGTGAATACTTGTTCAATGCACAAGGTGAAGACGTTGTTGCCGGTACACGTACTCCGTTAAAAATTGAAACTCTACAAAGAGAAAATGCTAAACTTTACAAAGAACTTATTAATGTTCGTAATATTTTAGAACAACACTACAAAGACATGATGGACATAGAATTTACAATTCAGCAAGGTAAATTATGGATGTTACAATGTCGTGTAGGTAAACGTACCGGTTTTGCGGCTGTTAAAATAGCTGTTGATATGGTTCGTGAAAAATTAATTAGCAAAGAAGAAGCTTTAATGCGTATAGATCCTGACCAGTTAAACCAATTATTACGTCCTATCTTTGATCCGAAAGAAAAAGATTTGGCTGTAAAAGAAGGTCGTTTATTAACAAAAGGTTTAAATGCCGGACCGGGTGCAGCAAGCGGTAAAGTTGCATTTAGTGCACAAGACGCCGAAGAAATGGCAGCAAAAGGCGAAAAAGTGATTTTAGTTCGTATTGAAACTTCACCTGAAGATATTAAAGGTATGGATGCTTCCGAAGGTATTTTAACAGCACGCGGCGGTATGACTTCACACGCAGCTTTAGT
>JAEXOD010000025.1 GCA_023447335.1 Bacteroidota bacterium | reverse complement strand
CCCGGTAACTCAACAACAATACGACGTGATCCTTGTTTTTGGATACTAGGTTCACTAACACCGTATTGGTCAATTCTGTTACGGATAATTTCAATAGCACGAGAAACAGCATCATCTTCTTGTTTTTGCAAATCAGAAATAATTTTTGCGTCATCTTCTCTAATTGTTCCGAAGTAACGGCTTAATCTTTTTCCTTTTACCTGTAATTTTGAAGCAAGAACATTAACGATGTTTTCATCTGTTATTTTAACTTGCTCTTGAGCTTCTTTAATTGCAGAGTTAAATTCTTTATCCGGATCTTTTGCTAATTTTTCAAGCAATTTACCGGTGTTAACTTCCATAACCAAATACATACCGCCTTGCAAATCCAAACCTAATTTCATACGTTTTTCACGGGCAGCTTTGTAATCGGGATCAGCATTTTTCATACTGTCTTCTTTTACAACCAAAATTTTTCTTAAATCAGTACGGTCAATTGTAGGATTAGTACTTTTAACCATTTCTTTGATTTTAGAAATTTTCGATTTAATTTCTTTGTTATTTTGATAATCTTGAAATGTCGGATACAATAAGTAAATACTTAAGCCGGCAAAAAAGAGTATCATAAAAATTCTAAATCTTAGTTCTTTCATAATTTTATTATGATTAATTGTTAAATAATAATTTAAGCGAACATTTAAAAAAATTAAAACCGGCGGTTAAGCCGGTACAAATTATGCGTCTTCTTTAACAACCCAAGTTTTAATAACTGCTGTTACTTTTGGGTGTAATTTAACATTCACATCATGAATGCCTAAAGCTTTGATAGGTTCGGCTAAATCGATTTTGCGTTTATCAATGTCAAAACCTTTTGAAGTTAAAGCTGTAGATATATCTTGGGCAGTAACTGAACCAAATAATCTTTCCTCTTCACCTACTTTTACTAAAATAGATACGGAAGCTTTTTCTAATTCAACTTTTAATTTATTGGCAGCTTCAAGTTCTTTAACTTCTTTTGCAGCCGATTGTTTCTTTTCTTCTTGTAGGGCTTTTATATTCCCTTCTGTAGCTAAGAAAGCTATATGTCTCGGAATTAAATAATTAAGTGCATAACCATCTTTTACTTCAACTACAGTTCCAACTTCGCCTAAATTTTCGAAGTGTTTTCTTAATATTACTTTCATTTACAAGTTCTCCTATAATTATTTAATTGCTTCGGAAACATAAGGCATAATAGCAATCTGTCTTGCTCTCTTAATTGCTGTTACCAATTCTCTGTGCTGTTTAGCACTTAAACCGGTAATTCTTCGAGGAATTATTTTACCTTGGTCAGTTACAAATTTAATTAATTTTTTAGCGTCTTTGTAATCGATGTATTCGTCTATTACTCTTTTAACTCTTTTTGTTTTCATTTTATATTACTCCGATTTTTTAATCTTTAATTAAGCTTGATTCTTCGTCTGTTAAAAATTTATCAAACGAATTATCTTCAAAGCTGGAATCGTCAAGTTCCGAATCTTGAGTTATACCTATATCATCCGGTAACTTACTGTACTTATTCAAAAATTGAATTCTCTTAGCTTTTATTTCAACTACAGTTCGATTTTTTCCGTCTTCAGTTTTAAAAGTCCGACTTTGCAATTCTCCGTCAATTAAAACAGCACTTCCTTTAATAAGTCTATCTTTGCAACTATCAGCCAACTTATTCCATGCTACTACACCAACATAACAAACGTCTTCTTGCCAATTATTAGCACTATCTTTATAACGTCTGTTTACGGCAATATGAAAATTAACCACAGGTGTACTATTGGAAGTTTGACGAAAAACAGGGTCTTTTGTCAAGTTTCCGGCTACTATAACACTATTAAGTTCGGGCATCTTTAATTCAGCCATACCTTTCCTCCGTAAACTGAATAAGATTATTTTTGACCTTCGTTACTAACCGTATCGTTGCTTTTCGAGTTTTCTTCTACAGCTTGGGCAGCAGCTTCTGCAGCTTTTCCTTTTTGTGTTTCAAAATACTCAATTGCTTCTTTGGTTAATTCGACTGTTAAAAAGCGAATTACTGTTTCGTCTAAACGATATACTCTTTCTATGCGTGCTATCGCTTCGGTTGGAGCTGCAAAACGAATAACTACATAATATCCGCTTTTAGCTTTGTCTATCGGGTAAGCTAATCTCTTCCTTCCCCATCTGTCCATGTCTTTTATCTCACCACCATAAGATTTTATACTATCTAAAACCTTATTTAGTGAAACTTCAATCTGGTCGTCTTCAAGTGTAGCGTTTAAAATAATTACACTTTCATAATTTTTTACTTTCACTTTTTCCTCCCTACGGGCTTATGGCCCTCATATTATCCTATATGAGAGCAGGGTTAATTAATATGTTTTTTTAAAATATAGACATTTAATATACGAATTTTTCACTTAAAAGGCAATTTTTTTGTTTTCCGGAAGTTTTGATTTATAATATTAAAATTAAAGTTTAAATGTTAAATAAAACGACAATAGTTGCAAAATAATACCAATTATATGCAACTCATTTATGCGTTGCCACAATACGCAATAACACCTTTTCCCCACCATTTGGGGCTTGGCACTTTATCACTATATCACTGTTCCACTGTTCCACAGTTTTACCATTTTTGAACCAGGATTTACAGGATTTATAAAGGATTTGCAGGATTAAAAATCTAATCGTATTAAGAATAATAAAAGCCACATAAATCGCCATAGGTATGACTTAAAAGGTTAATTCACTCGCAAGCGAGTTCTATTACACCTCAAATTAATTTTTCTATCAATAATTCATTCCTACGGAATTAATAATAGGTTGCCATCAACCCCATTCCCCGTTTTTGGGGTTAGGCACTTTATCACTTTTTCACCATTTCACTGTTCCACCTTTCCACTGTGCCACCTTTCCACCGTTTCACCCTTCCAGAACCAGGATTTACAGGATTATAAACGGATTTTCAGGACAAAAACAAGAAATTATCTTATCGTATTCAGTTAGATAAAAGAGAAAACGCCGAAAGTGTGAAATAAAAGACTAATTCACTCGCAAGCGAGTTCTATTGCGCCTTAAATTAATTTTTCTATCAATGATTCATTCCTACGGAATTAATAATAGATTGCCATAAAACCCATTCCCCGTTTTTAGGGTTAGTCACTTTATCACTTTATCACTATTCCACCTTTCCACCTTTCCACCCTTCCACCATTCCACCCCTCCCGCCGAATACCGCTCTATTCTACCGAATTAGATGAAAAAATCTGTCCGTTGGAAATTCTAAAGACCTCCCACTTTGTACCTCTACTTTCTTCGGGAACGTTAAAAACAAACAATAATTGTCCGTTTCCGAATACTTTTACGCAAGCTTTTGAATTTGATAATGCTCTAGAACCGCTTGCTGTTTGGTTTGTGTAATCGTGTACGTAAAAAATATACTCGCTGTTTGTACTAATATTATTTACTGTAATAGTTTCAGGTCCGTAACCGTTCATATCATCCCTATCCAAACGTGCAACTCCGTCACTAGAAACCGTTTTATTTCTATATGAAATATGATAATCCCCGGATTTTACAAAATGAGCATCTAAATCACCGGGGCGTTTATCCCAATCCAAAACTATTCGAATTACACCTATGGGGAGTATGGGAGAAACAGAAAAACGATTAAAAAATATTGTACCCGCCATAACCTCAACTTTAAAATTGCTTTCTATATATTTTGGATGTGTAAAATTTATTTGTAGTTCACCGTCTTGTAAATCTGTTCCTTCAAATAAAGCACGCCCTTCATTATCTGTATAATATTCTCCTAAATCGCCAACAACAACTTTTGCATTAGGAATCGGTTTGCCGTTTAATGCGTCAAAAAATCGTAACGCATATTGGTTATCCATTTCGGTAAAAGCATCATCAACTTTTTGTTTATTAGTTATTACTTGCCCATACATATAACTAATGTCGCAAAATAATATTACTAATAATGCTACTCTAAAAAATAATCTCATATTCTGCCTCAAATCAAAATGATTATCAAAATTTTTAACTTAGAAATTATTACAAATTATTATTCCAAGTTTTCACATTGCAATAATAATATATATTTTTTTCTAAAGTTGTGATTTAAAATAAGTTTGGGATTATTTTTTACCTTTTTTTAATATTTTTTATTGATTTAAATTAAAATTTGAAAGCTTAATTAAGGCGGGTTCGCTCCATTCCTGTGGTTGCCAGCTTCTAATATATATCTGAGGTTTCTCTTTATTAAAATCAACAAGTAAAAACAAATATCCCTCATCAGCATATGTTGTTGATTGGTAATACTGCCTCATACTTAAACCGTAAACATTATCTTGTTTATTCTTTTTCAATATCTTAAATGAATTGTAACCTAAATAAATATCTTTTTGATTTGCAAATAGTCTTGCTTGATTTTTTAAGTACTCATCCTTTGTATATTGCATATTATATAGTCCCCATAAAAAAAATGCCCACCCTTTTAGGGCAGGCACTTTATCACTTTTTTACTTTATCACTTTTTCACTTTATTACTTCATCACTTGTTACACGTTACTTGGTACGCGTTACATATTTTCCACTATTTAATAAGCGGAGCAATAACCAAAGAAACAACCGACATTAATTTTATCAAAATATTCAATGAAGGACCGCTTGTATCCTTAAAAGGATCACCAACCGTATCGCCTACAACTGCTGCTTTATGAGCTTCACTTCCTTTTCCGTATTTAAAGCCGTCAATAACTATTCCGCCTTCTATTAATTTTTTAGCATTATCCCATGCACCGCCGCTATTAGATTGGAAAATTGCCAATAAAACACCGCTAACGGTAACACCTGCTAAAGTTCCTGCCAACATCTCTTTATTATAAAAACCAATAACCACCGGAACAATAACCGCCATTAAACCGGGTAAAACCATTTCCCTAATAGCTGCTTTTGTAGAAATCTCAATACATTTTGCATAATCGGCTTTTGCTTTACCTTCACGTAAACCTACAATTTCTTTAAACTGACGACCAACTTCCACAATCATTTCTTTGGCAGCACGACCTACCGCCCCCATAGCTAAAGCTGAAAACAAGAAAGGAAGCATTCCGCCTATAAATAGACCTGCCATAATTATTGGTTTAGAAATATCTATTGATGTTATGCTTGCTTGTTGCATATAAGCAGTAAATAATGCTAAAGCAGTTAAGGCAGCACTACCGATAGCAAAACCTTTTCCAATTGCCGCGGTTGTGTTTCCTACAGCATCTAATTTATCGGTTCTTTCGCGAACTTCTTTTGGTAATTCAGCCATTTCTGCAATACCGCCTGCGTTATCACTGATAGGACCGTAAGCATCAACAGCTAACTGAATACCGGTAACTGATAACATACCTAAAGCAGCAATTGCAATTCCGTATAAGTTTGCAAACTGATAAGCAAAAATAATTCCGAATGCAATAATAATAATAGGTAAAGCAGTTGAAAGCATTCCCATACCTAAACCGGCTATAATATTTGTAGCAGCACCTGTAATTGATTGACTTGCAATTGACCTAACAGGTTTATAATCCGTACCTGTAAAATACTCAGTAATTAAACCGATTAAAGTACCGGAAACCAATCCAACAACAGTAGCCAAAAAAACACCCATAGGTGTATAAGTAAAACCTTGATAAACCCAAGTACTTGGTAGCATATTATTTATGATAAAATAAGAAGCAACAACCATTAATCCGGTTGCACCGAACTCACCAATGTTAAGGGCTTTCTGAGGACTACCCCCCTCTTCAACTTTTACAAAAAATGTACCCAGAACAGAAATTAAAATTCCCACACCTGCTAAAACCATTGGTAACAATACTGCTTCCAAACCAAGCTCTGGAACTTCACTACCTGCAAAAACAGCTCCTAAAACCATAGTTCCTATAATTGCACCTACATAAGATTCAAACAAGTCTGCCCCCATACCTGCAACGTCACCAACGTTATCACCAACGTTATCAGCAATAGTTGCGGGGTTGCGAGGATCATCTTCAGGAATTCCTTCGTAAACTTTACCTGCCAAATCAGCACCTACGTCTGCCGCTTTTGTATAAATACCACCGCCTACACGTGCAAATAACGCAATGGAAGAAGCACCCAATGAAAACCCTGATATAACATTAATAATTCTTGCTAAATCCCATCCCATGTTATTATAAAAAATAAATAACGAACTGAGTCCTAAAATACCTAATCCTACAACGTTCATACCCATTATAGAACCGCCGGTAAATGCAATTTGCAATGCTGGACCTAATCCTTTTATAGCAGCGTTAGTAGTTCTAACGTTTGCTTTTGTAGCCGCAATCATACCAAGATAACCTGCAAGTGCGGAACAAATTGCACCGACTAAAAACGATAATGCAATTAATGAGGAAGACTCACTATTAAAATGATTACTAACACCTAACATAACAGCAACAACTAGAACAAAAATACCGATAGTTTTATATTCGGTCTTTAAAAAAGCAATAGCACCTTCTCTAATATAACCAGCAATCTCTTCCATTCGGGCATTACCTACACCTTGCTTATTAATCCAAGCATTTTTAACATAAGAATATAGTAAAGCAATAAGACCCATAAAAGGAATAGTATAAACAATCCAATCCATGCACGCTCCTGTAATCGATTATTAATCGTTTTTTAATTTATTATTATTTTTACTAAAACTATTTAACATATTTTTCATTCCGCCAAGAATGAAATCAGTTAAAAGAACAATAGATAAATTAAGATTTTTATCAATAAGTTCAAAATCTTTTAAAGAAATTTTACTTAAAACATAATCAGCCATATCTCCTTTATCAAAATTATTTCCGATCCCGAACCTAAGACGCGGAAATTTGTTTGAGTTTAGATGATAAATAATTGAAGCAAGCCCATTGTGACCGCCGTCACCGCCGCTTTGTTTAAGTTTAATTTCTCCTTTGGGGATATTTAAGTCATCGCAAACAACTAACAAATCTTCAATATTTACAGAATATTTTTCAAGAACATGTGATGCGGCAAAACCGCTATTGTTTACATAAGTGGTGGGTTTAATGAGGACAAAATCATTATTTTGGAATGAGCCTTCGGCAAAATAATAATCGTGTTTAGATGGTTTAAACTTTAGCCTAAGTTGCTCTGCAAGCCTATCTAAAATAATAAACCCGACATTATGCCAAGTTTCGTTGTACTTAATGCCGGGATTTCCAATTCCTAAAAGAATTCGCAAAACTAAATAATATTCCTATTCTTCAGATTTTCCTTTACCGATAACTTCAGTTTCAACCGGTTGGGAAGCAACTTCTTCACCACGCGGAGCAGTAACGGTAACAACAATTGCATCCGGTGCATTTAATAGGGTTAAATTTTCGAATTTCAAATCACTAACATGAATAGCATTACCTAAGTGTAAATTTGAAACTTCGATTTCTAAATGTTCAGGAACATATTTAGGTAAACATTCAACTTCTAATTTGTGTAAAACTTGAGTTAAAATACCACCTTCAATAACACCAACAGCTTTACCTGTAAAAACGACAGGAACTTCTAAAGTTATTGGTTCATCTGCACTAACACCCTGTAAATCGAAATGTATAATTCTATCTGTTACCGGATGAAATTGAACATCTTTAACAACGCAACGAACAGGAGCTTCTGAATCAATTGTTAAATTAACCATATGTGTTTCGGATGTATAAACTAAAGGTTTAAACGTATTTTCTTTAACCGAAATTGCAACTGCTTCTACGCCTTTTGCATAATAAACACCGGGAATTTCGCCGTCTCTTCTCATTTGATTTACGGCACCGTTTGTGCTTTTCACTCTCTTTTTTGCAGCTAAACTATAATCTGCCATTGTATCTCCAAATATATTTCTTTAATTCTTTACAAACAATTAAAAACATTGTAACTTACAAAAATAATAAAATTTTCTAAAAATAAAAATCTAATTTAAATTTATTTATTATTTTTTTAAAAGCTCAATTTAAAGTTTTATTGTTCTAATTTATCTTTATCGTTTTCAAAAAGCGAACTAATTGATTCAAACCTATGTGAACGCATAATTGCTTCCCCAAATAAACTAGATACGCTTCTTATTGCCAATTTAGGATGCATCATTTCTTCGGGAATTTCTACAGTATCTGCTACATATAATTGATTAATAGGAGTTGCAGCAATTTTTTCTATTGCACCGCCGGAAAACACGGGATGCGTAACAGCACCATAAATATCATTCGCTCCGCTAGCTTTCAATGCATTTATAGTTGCAATAAAAGTACCGCCCGTATCAATCATATCATCAACCAAAATTACATTCTTCCCTTTAACATCACCGATCACGTTCATAACTTCAGCTACATTAGGCTCAGGTCTTCTTTTATCTATAACAACCAAGCCACAATTTAATCGCTTTGAATATGCACGAGCCACCTTAATTCCGCCTAAATCGGGTGCTGCAACAACCAAGTTATCATACTTATCCCTAAACAAGCTTGTAAATATTGCAGAAGCAAAAATATGATCAAAAGGGATATCAAAAAAACCCTGAATTTGAGCCGCATGCAAATCCATAGTAATTACTCTGTCGGCACCTGCTACAGTTATTAAGTTTGCTAAAAGTTTTGCTGTGATTGCTACCCTTGGTTGGTCTTTTCTATCCTGCCTTGCATATCCAAAATACGGAATTACTGCCGTCACCCTTTTTGCCGAAGCACGCTTTGCTGCATCAATCATTATAAGCAGCTCCATTATGTTTTCGGCAGGGGGCTGAGTGGACTGCACAATAAAGACATCGCGTCCCCTAATATTTTCTTTGTACTTAACCCATATCTCTCCGTCGCTAAATCGTTTTAGAACAACTTCTCCGGGTTCGATATTTAAGTAGTTTACAATTTTTTCGGTAAGTTTTTTGCTAGTTGTACCTGAAAAGATCCTTGGTAGAGTTTCCATTTGGCAAATTATTTTGTTTTAGAAAAACAAATATATAAATAATGATTTTTTTTATCAATTTATTCCCCATATTAAATTTTCATAATACATTTTTTTTAATTTTTTTAAATTTATTTTACTTTTTTTATTGACAAGTGCACTTTTGTTCACTATTTTAGTAGTAAACAAATTTACACTACTATGAAAGAATTAACAGACAGACAATTAGAAATACTAGAATTTATCCAAGAATATGTAGATAACTATTCTTATCCGCCTACTTACCGCGAGATTTGTAAGAATTTTAACATCTCATCAACAAACGGAGTGAAAAGACACGTTGACGCCTTACAAAAAAAGGGGTATTTAGACATGTGCAAAAATGCAAGTAGAACAATTTCGATAAAACAAACGACTAATGAGGTACCTAATAATGTTATTGAGATTCCGATTGTTGGACGTGTGGCAGCCGGTTATCCGGTACTTTCAGAAGAAAATATTGATAGCATGATAACCGTAGATACAACATTTATTAGAGCAAATTCAAATTGTTTTGCTTTACGCGTAAAAGGCGAAAGTATGATTAAAGCAGGAATTATGGAAGGTGATTACGTAATAGTTAATCAACAAAGCTCTGTTAATAACGGAGAGATTGTTGTTGCTACTGTAAATGACGAAGCAACTTTAAAAAGATATGTAAAAAACGCAATGGGAGTGCACTTAATTCCCGAAAATGATAATTTTTTGCCTATTAATATAAACTTTTCCGATAAATTTTCGATAATAGGTAAAGTAATAGGCGTTGTAAGGTGGTATAAATAAAAAAGATGAGGCCCGAGATGAGAACCATCGAAATAATTAGACAGGCAATCAATAGCAGAAACAGGATGGAGTTTGAAGTAAACAATAGTAGAATTTTATTTGATCCGTATTTAATTGCAAAAAACAGATTTGGCAATTATGTAATATTCGGTCGTGTAAACAATTCGAACAGTGTTAAATCATTTGAAGTTGATTTATTAAAAAACATAAGATTAATTAACGATTATCATTTTTCTCCTCTTATTCCGATACTTCCCGCAGTTTAATTATAAATTAAGCGAGGTGCATTATGGCACACAAATACGAAATGAGAGAAAGGGTTGATGAGCTTATAACCCACTTTTGGAGAAACGGTTATTTAACCCTAAGCCGTAAATACGGTAAATATTTGCCTGAACCTACACCGATTGGCGGGTATTCAGTTGATGCCATCGGTAAGTTCAAGAAAAAATATTTAATCGGATTAGTACTAAATGAAAACGATATCAAAGATCCTCAAACCGTAACTAAACTAAATTTTTTAGCAACTCGTAATTCTCAAAATCGAGACGTAAAAGTTACTTTGTATTTGGGTATACCGGCAAAATTTGTTTACGAAGCTGCCTTGCTAATTGAAAAAACAGTTCCGGAGGCTAAAAATAACATTAAGATTATACCGTTACCTACTTAGTGTTAGATTTTTCCTTCTTATCTTTTGAGAACAAATTATCGTTCAGCCCTTTATTAATTTTATAATTTGAATAGAAAATATAGACATCGCCTGATATGTTTTGGGCATTCATCTGTTTACGAACATTTTTATCGTTTTCTTTTATATCCTTTTCGGAATCGTTTCCTTTAACATTAAACGAAAATTTAA
>JAEXOD010000189.1 GCA_023447335.1 Bacteroidota bacterium | reverse complement strand
ATATTTACTTTAACTGCCCCTACCGGTAGCGGTAAAACTTTGCTTAATTTGGAATTTGCTTTACAATTAAGAAATTTGCTAAAAGAAGAGACAGGGAACCATCCCCAAATTATTTATTCTTTACCGTTTATTAGTATTATTGAACAAACCGAAAAAGTTATAAAAGACGTATTGGGAAATAATGCAAAAATATTGGCACATTATCAATATTCCGATTTATTTGACCCCGATTTTGCCGACAACGAAAATCTTTCTTATAGCAATAAACTTCAAATTTTGGAAACTTGGCAATCCGATATTGTAGTAACATCTTTTGTTCAATTATTGCAAACATTAATAGGCAATAGAAATAAATTCTTAAAAAAGTTTCATCACCTTGCCAATTCTATTATTATTTTAGATGAAGTTCAAGCATTAAAAGCCGAATATTTACCTTTAATTGGTACTGCATTATATTATTTAACTAAATTCTTAAACTGTAAAATAATATTTTCAACTGCAACACGTCCTTTTATTTTTGAACTTGCAAATAAGTTTTTGTTAACTGATAAACAAAGAATTCAGTTTACGGAAATATTAAACGACCACGTAAAATATTTCAATAATTTTAACAGAACTAAATTAATTCCGTTACTTAACAATGTTTTTCAAGTTGAAAAATTTCTTGAAATATTTAATTCCAAATATGATAACTCAAAGTCGTGTCTTGTGGTTTGTAATACAATAAATAACTCACTAAAAATACATAATTTGCTTGAAAATGAATTTGGCGAAAATAATGTGTTTTATCTTTCAACTAATATCATTCCGTTACAAAAAGAAAAAGTACTGAAGGAAATTAAAGAAAGATTAAATGATAAAGATAAACCAAAACCAATTTTGGTAAGTACACAAGTAATTGAAGCGGGAGTTGATTTAGATTTTGACATGGCTTTTAGGGAGTTAAGCCCAATAGATAGTATAATACAAACTGCCGGTAGAGTTAACCGAAACAACAATTTGTCTGAACCTGCACCTATTTATATTTTCAACTTTGGTACTTGTGCAAGAATTTACGGAATGATTGCCGAAATTAGTTCTTTGGCTGCTTTAACTATTCAAGAGGAAATTTACGAAAAAGATTATTTACCCTTAATTAATAATTATTTTGAACAAATGAATGATAAACAATCGTTTAATAATTCCGTACAAATTTTCGAAGCAATGTTAAACTTAAAATATCATTCAAACGATGATAAAAAAGGGGTTTCAGACTTTAAACTTATTGAAGACAATGCTTTTGAAAACTCGGTATTTGTTGAACTTGATAATAACGCAATTGAAGCTTATAAAAAATATTCTGATTATATTGATAAAAAAATATCAAAAGAAGAATTTGTTAGATACATTAAACAGTTTAACAAATACGTTATTAGCATACCCCAAATCTTATTAGATAAAAAAGACCTTAAGGGACGAGGTAAAAATTTTTATTATATTAAAAACGAAATATTAGATTATTTTTATAAAGAAAAAACAGGATTTATAAGAGAAGAGGATACCAATTTATGTCTGTAAAAGTAAAACAAACAATTATTAAATTTCCTGAATTGGATTTATTTATACGCGATAGCCACAAAATACGCGGCTTTTTTGGTAATTATTTTAAAGATGTTTCCCCGTTATTGCATAACCATTACGATGACGGCACTAATATTTATAAATACCCAATGGTGCAATATAAAGTAATTGAAAAAACACCCACTTTGGTAGGATTAAATGAAGGTGCGGAATTATTAAACGACCTGTTTCTAAAAATTGATAAAATGATTTTGGATGACCGCGAGTATTTAATTAACAATAAAAACATTACGACCAACACATTTGAAGTTAAGGTAGAAAACAAATTAAATTATTATACAACTTTAACTTTATGGATGGCTTTAAACCAAAAAAACTATAAAACATATCAAGCTTTGGAAAACAAAGAAGAAAAAGAACAAATGCTTGAAAAAATTTTAATTGGCAATATACTTAGTTTTTATAAAGCAGTTAATTATACCGCCGAAGATAAAATTTTGGCAAAAATTGTTTATCGTGAAAAAGAAACAAAATTTAAAGATAAAAACATGCTTGGTTTGGCTGTTACTTTTATTACAAATGCCTTACTTCCAAGTTATATAGGATTAGGGAAATCGGTTTCACGTGGTTTTGGCACTATTATAAAGGCGTAATTATGCAACTATTTATTGATACGTTCTGTTGTTTTTCAGCAGAAATTGGGAAGTAATTTCTAACTTAAGGGGGGCTCCTATTTATCCTGGTTCTAAAAAAATGAAGCTAATGGAAGGGAGAGAACAATTCAACATTCAAAATTGAAAATTCAAAATTATCTAAAATATTCCTCTTTGCTATACCAATCCCCATTATAATATTCCCCTCTTTTCGTTTCGTCAATAACCGTAATTTCCCCTTTATTATCCATAAACACAAGTCTGTTTTCTTCGGCTTGTTTTTTAATCATAGTTAATAAGTTTTCGTCAGTCAAAAAATTACTTGGTAGTTTTTTTAAATTTTCGGCAAACACTTTTGTATCGGATATATCATCATTCCCCAAATCTTTAAAAGTGCCGTTGTGTGCCATTACTAAATTATCGTTTATATAGTAAGGATGAACACCTTCTATACTAATTTCGCCTCTAGATCTTTTTCTAAAATGCAATACAATAGTATTTGTGGTTTTACTTTTAATTTCTTTATAATAGTTATAGACTTCTTCTAAATTTGGATTGGGTGCAAACTTTTTAACTATTAGCTTGTCATTTTCCGCATAAAATATTCCGATGCCGTCAGGATTTATTTCATTATTTCCGATAAAACTTTCATAAGGTAATAAATTGTTTTTGTTAATTATTATAATACACATTTTCCTCTCCTTTATTTCAAATAAGAAATTTTAACTAATTGTAATTGTATCATAATTTAATTTTTTATTAATCAAATATAATAACATTAATTCCCTATTACAATAGTATTAATGCGTTAATAATTTAATCCGAAAACTAACGTCTGTAATCTGATGTCTAAAGTCTTTATAATCTACTATAAATGGAAATACACTTTATAAGTCAACCTAAAATTTCTTCCTGTTTCGGGCATTATTGATTTAACGCGACTTAAATGGTTTCTATATTCCTTGTTTAGAATGTTATCCACGCTAAACGAAATATTATTCATTATTTCGATAAATTCAAAACTATATTGTATCGAACTGTTAATAATTAGATAGCCAACCGTTTCGGTTTCAAATTTATCAAGCTTCTTTTGTGACGCCGCAAACTCGCAACCCATATAAATATTAAGTTTTTCAATTGTATATTTTAGTTCCAAATGTCCCTTTAACGGAGGAATTTGGGGTAAATAATCATTATCCGTTTTATTTTTTCCTACTGTATATGAAGATGATAATTCTAATGTAAAATATTCGTTCAATTTTATATCAGCGGTTATTTCATACCCATAAAATAAAGCTTTAATACCTTGACTTTCATAGATAGGTAAAAAGGTTGCATAATTTATTTTTCCGCTATTACGAGGTATAATATAATATGATGAATAATTTCTAAAAATCGTAATATTAAAAAACAAGTTGTTAAACTTGTGATAAATAAATAATTCAGTCCCAAATCCGCTTTCATCTTCTAAATTCGGATTTCCCACTTCATAGGAATAAGCAGCCAAATGTGGACCTCGTGAATATAATTCCTCAATTGTCGGCACTCTTGAAGATTTATTTATATTCCCGCCTATAAAAACTATATCGCTAATGGGATATAATACTGACACAGAAAGCGAAAAAGTATTAAACCTTTTTTCTTTAATTAAACCAATGCTTGTTAAAGTATTTTTGTATTTAGGATCTATAAAATCGTAATTATATCTTGCAGCAAATTCTAATGCAACTTTACCAATACTAGTATTTTCATAAATATATGCAGAAATATTTTTTAATTTTGCCGGAGATGTAAAAACATAACCTCCGACATTAAAATTTCTGATATCAGAAGATAAACCAATCTGTCCTTTTGATAAACCAAACAATTCACCGTGAGAATATTCTAATTTACCAATATAATCTGCAACTTTAAATTCGGCACCGGTTAAACCGTTATATTCATATTCTAAATGTCCGTAAGATGAATAGGCAAAATCAAACAACAACTTATTTTTCTCATTAAAATTATAAATAAATTTGTAATTAAACTGTTTACGCTTTAACTCTATATTAACACCGTAAGGATGTGCTCCTATAAATCCTCCCGGTATTCCGTAGTTTAACTCAAATTTTCTTGCAGAAAGCCCAGTAATAAATTTATCGCCAATATAACTTAAACCGCCGGCAAAATTAAAGTTATCCGCCATTGAATTTTGTAAATAACCGGTAGGAGTATAAATATTTTCCGCATCCCTTCCGCTTGCTTCTAAATATAAAGAAAACGGATTTAACGGAATTTCTGTAGTAAACGAACCTAAATAACCTTTATTAGCTGTTTCGGCAAAAAATCCGGCAGAACTATAAACCTTGTTATGCATCACTTCCGCAATTTCGTTTCGCTCAACATCAACAACCCCGCCAAATGTTGTAGATGTTAAAGTTAAAACTCTTGGTCCTCTAATAACATTAATTTTATCAACTGTAAAAGCTTCTACGCCAACCGCATGATCAGGCGAGGTTGCAGAAAGATCGTTAAGTTTAATTCCGTTTTCACTTATAAAAACTCTATCTCCTCCTAAACCTCTAATAACCGGTCTAGCCGGAGCCGGTCCCATTGTTCGCATAGCTATTCCGGTTTCATTCTTTAAAGTTGCAGCCAAAGTTAAACCTAAATCTTTCTCAAGCTCCTTCCCTTTTAAAGCTCCGGTAATATCATAAACTTCATCAAAATAATTGTTTAATTTTGAATCGTTTATAATAATTGTCGGTGTTTCTATAGTATTTGAAATTAAATAAATAACTAATCCAGATTTGCTGTTCTCAAAAAAGTTATATTCAACTATTTTTTCCTTGTATGCAATATGAGTTGTTTTTAATCTAATTTTGCCTTTAGGTGTAGAATTGAAGTGGAAATAACCTTTACTATCGGTAGTTGTATAAAACTCAGTATCCAAGATAAAAACTACGGCATTAACAATTGGCTTGTTAG
>JAEXOD010000182.1 GCA_023447335.1 Bacteroidota bacterium | reverse complement strand
AAGTAGAACCGATCCGAATTTTCATAAGCTTTCAGATAGATTCGGCTCGCGTGAAGATAGACGTGCATGGGGTGTAATGGCAGATTTGGACGTAATTAAAATATTACCAATAAATTTACCCGGTAGCTCATTTAGATTAAATTATCAGCGAACAGAGTCATTAGTTAATCCGGTTTATTTACCAAATACAGATATAAAGATAACTGAAGCCGCCGAACAATTACAACAGAAGAGAATTGACGATGGTGCTTCTCAAGAGGTTGCTAAAGCTGAAGCGGAAAGATTAAAAACTGAAGCGCAGACCTTAAATGTATCAGATACTTGGAGTTTATCCAATGTTCAGATAAAAATTCCGACTACTGCTTGGTATGTTCGTGATACGTTCAATGCTTTAAGTTTTACTTTCAATTTTAACAAATCTTTCAGTCGTTCTCCTTCACAATTAGAATCGAAAGGGTGGGAATGGTCTGCGACAGCAAAACATAATGTAAATATAAGTACAGATTATTTCTTCTATCCCGTTAAGCTGCCGTTAATTGGGGACATTTTAGAATTATTTACGGATTATAGAAATGTCAAAATATATTATTCTCCTCAATCTTTAACTAGTAACCTAACTGCGCGTAGAAACTATAGATTTACACAAACAAGAGTTTCGAATAGTGCTCCAAGTATTAACAGGGACTTTACCAGCTCTAGAAATGCTGCTTTTGTTTGGAAAGTTACTGAAGGCGGAATATTTAATTTAACTTTAAATTATCAGGTTGATATTCAATCTACTTATGCTCATTTGTTAACAGATGAATTTGGGCAAGATAGAGCTAACTCCACTATTTGGAGAGAAATTTTCACTAATTCATTATTTGGTAAAGATTTAAACTATAAACAAAATACAGACTTTAAATTGAACCCCAAAATGCCGACTCTTTTCGATTTGAATAAATATTTTTCGTTAACTGCCGGTTATAATGTTAGTTATAGTTGGGAAAATCGATTAAATCAGCAAAATTTGGGTAGAAGTGCGGGTTTTTCAAATTCAATATCTACCGGTATTACATTAAGATGGAAGTCACTTTGGGAACCGTTATTTAAAGAGACCCCGATACAAAATACTGTAAATAATCAAGTTCAACAGCAAAAACAACAGAACACCCGTGGTCGTCAAAGAGATATTGATGATGAAATGCAGGCAAATAATAATGTTAATGTAGTTAATGATACCACTAAAGTTGTAGAAGATTCGTTAAATGCGGTTCCAAAAATTAGCAGTATAACTAAAGCTTTAACATTCTTAAAATCAGCCGTAAAATATCTCTTTTTTGATTATGAACAAATAACTTTTAACTTTAAACAAACTAATGCTCAAAGCGGCAGCGGTATAGCCGGAGACGGAACAGGGTTTAATAATTTCTGGGGTTATAAACAAAGAGATTATCAAGGTCCAAGCAGAATGTTTATGTTAGGATTTTCTAACAAAATTGGACCGCGAGCACCTAACGGCAATTTAACCGATAATTTTAGACAAACAAATTCTGTTGATTTCAAAACTTCTAGACCGTTATGGGAAGGAGCTACAATTGATATAGATTGGCGATTATCTTGGGATATGACAAAAACGACTTCGCTAACAACCGACTCTCTCGGAAATATTAACATAACTAATGTTACTTCGACAGGTAAAATTGAAAGATCGTTTTTCTCAATGCCGCCTACAATGTTTTTATCAGTCTTTAAGAGCGGTATAACAAGAGTTAATGAACTTTATAACCCAAATGCAGCAGACCCGAATAGAGACCTTGCGGATGCGTTTGTAGAAGGTTTTGAAAGTTTCTCTCTGCTAGGACAAGTTCCAATTCTAAGTAAGTTAATGAAATATGTTCCTCGTCCTAACTGGCGGTTTAACTGGAACGGTTTAGAAAAATACTCAATATTTAAAAACTTGGCTAAACGTGTTTCATTTAATCATGCTTATCAATCTTCGTTTAGCGAAGGATGGAAAATTAACCCGGACGGTTTAAACGAAACTCAATCTCAAAGAATAATGTATGGGTTCCAACCACTGGCGGGAATGAATTTTACATTCAATTCACTATGGAACGGTGACTTAACTGCGAGTGCAAAGTTTTCTACAAAAACTACATATGATTTAGGAATTAGTACTAAAAACATCACAGAGTCATTTCAACGCGATATAAACATTACAGCCAGCTATAAAAAAAGTGGTTTTGAGATTCCTTTGTTTGGTATTTCACTTAAGAATGATATTGAAGTTTCCTTCTCTTATACAATGGGTAAAACTTCAACAGTTAAATATGATATGCGTTATTTTAAGGAAGAAGGAGAACCTACAGACGGCTCGACAAGAACTACTATGGAACCTCGTTTAAAATATGTAATGAGTTCAAAAGTAACCTTATCATTATTTTATACTCGTACATCAGTTGAGCCTGAAGGAGCAAGCCCTGTTCCTGCAACAACAACAAATGTAGCGGGTCTGGATATTCATATTGCAATTCAATAATATTTGCAACTAATAATTAGTTAAGTTTGTCTAAGACTCAAACTAAAGAGGTAATAAGTGAAAAAAAATAAAATATTATGGGTAGATGACGAAATTGAGCTTTTAAGATCGCATATTATATTTTTAAATGAAAAAGGTTATGAAGTAAATACCGTTACCAACGGTGAAGATGCAATAGATGAAGTTAAAGAAGGCGGATATGATTTAATTTTTCTTGATGAAATGATGCCGGGTAAAGGCGGCTTAGAAACTTTAGCGGAAATTAAAGAGATTAATCCGAATGTTCCAGTAGTAATGGTTACCAAAAGCGAAGAAGAATCATTAATGAACGAAGCTATCGGAAGTAAAATTTCCGATTACTTAATTAAGCCCGTTGTACCGAGTCAAATACTGCTAGTTTGTAAAAAGTTTTTTGAAGCCACTAAAATTACAGGTGAATATGCTGCAAAAGACTATTTGCAAGATTTTAATCAAATATCCCAAAAGTTATTAATGAGTCCGGATCATAAAGAATGGATTGAAATTTATTTAAAACTTGTAAATTGGGATTTGGAGCTTGACGAACACCCTGGTATTGATTTAAAGCAAACTTTGTATGATCAGAAAAGGGAATGTAACCAAGAATTTAGTCGTTACGTAGAAAAAAATTACTCTAAATGGGTAAACAAACCTAATTCGGATACTCCGATTCTTTCTCATCAAATTGTAGAAAATTATGTGCTTCCTCATTTAAAGGATTCAAAAGGACCGGTTTTCTTTTTTGTTTTAGATTGTATGAGAATGGATCAATGGTATGTAATGGAGAAATACTTAAATCAATATTTTTCAATTGAAAAAGATTTTTATTATTCTATTCTGCCAACTGCTACATCATACGCAAGAAACACCTTGTTTAGCGGTTTATTTCCTATTGATATTGAAAAGTATTATCCCGAACTTTGGCAAGGAAACCAAGATGATGAAAGAAGTCAGAACAAATACGAAAAAGATTTATTACAAATGCTATTAAATAGAAAACGTATTTCATTAAATAATGATTTGAAATATCTTAAAATAATTGATCCCGAAGTAGGGCGGTCTTTTGAGCAAAATATTGTTTCCCATGTTAAAACGCATTTTATGGCTGTTGTTATTAACTTTTTAGACATGGTTGCACACGGAAGATCGGATAGTGATTTACTTAAAGAAATTGCACCTGATGAAGCAGCTTATAGAAGTTTAACCGAAAGTTGGTTTAAATTTTCTTCATTGTTCGGAACATTTAAGGCAATTGCAAGGATGAAAAACGCTAAAATTATTTTGACTACAGATCATGGAAGTATTCGTTGTATGAGAGGAGCAAAAGTGCTTGGTGATAAAGAAGCTTCTACAAATTTGAGATTTAAGTTCGGACGTAATTTAAAAGCAGATGACAAAAACGCATTATTTATTACGCAACCTTTAGAATATAAATTACCAAAAAGAGGTGTTACTACAAATTATATAATTGCAAAAGAAGATTATTATTTTGTATATCCTACTGATTATCATAAATATCTTTCATACTATAAGGATACTTTCCAACACGGAGGTATTAGTATGGAAGAAATGATTTTGCCGGTTGTTACTTTGGAAAGTAAAGCATGAACGAGGTTGTTTTGGAAAAAGTAGTTTCTTCGGTTAAAGAAACTGAGGAAATTGCCGTTATGCTTGCCGAAAAGGTTGAATGCGGCGATGTTATTGCTCTAAACGGCAACTTAGGTGCGGGAAAAACTTTATTTACTAAAGCATTTTGTTCAAGATACGATATTGATGAAGTTGTTAGTCCTTCTTTTTCAATTGTTAACGAATATTATGGTGATAAAAAAGTATTTCATTTTGATTTTTACAGATTAAAAAATATTGATGAACTGGCAGAAATAGGGTTTTATGACTATCTTAATGACGATTATGCAGTTACATTAATAGAATGGGCTAATCTTTTTAAGGAAATTTTACCTAAAAGGCATTATGAAGTAAATATCGAAATTTTAGAAGATAATAAACGTAAAATAACCATTACTAAATAATAATGAAACCAATATTAGCAGTGTCTACTTCCGGCAAATTATGTAGTGTTGCCTTGTTAATTAATAACGAGGATTATATATCCTATAATTTTAATAAAAACCAGGTGCATTCGGAAAAACTAATTAGTATGATAGATACAATACTAAAAGAAGCGAATATTTCTATAAGTGATTGTGAGGCAATTGCAGTATCAATTGGACCTGGATCATTTACCGGATTGCGTATTGGTCTATCAGCAGTTAAAGCATTGGCATACGGAGCAAATTTACCTTTATATCCCATAAGTGAATTTGATGCCATGGCTATGTTTGCGGCTGATTTTGTGAAAACTGAATCTACTTTTAATTTAGCGATTAAGGTAAACCGTGAAGAAGTATATCTTGCCAAATATAAAAAGAAAGAAACAGGTTTTGACGTAATTAATGATATCGAAATAAAGTTGATTGATGAAGTAAAGAATAATTGTAATTCTGATGAACTGATTTTTGGAAATATTAGTTATAAAGATATTATTGCCATAAACGGCATTGACGCTATATATATAGCAAAATATGCTTTATTTTATGGAAAGGATTTGTTAACTTTAAACTTTGATTATTTAGAACCAAACTATATAAAAAATTTTGTACCGAGGTGTTAAATGAAGAAATTAATTTTATTTACTCTATTACCGTTTATACTAATTAACGTAATAAATGCTCAAAAATACGGACCTAAAATAGTTCCTGCCGAAACCGAATTTAAATTTGGAGATATTGCAGAAGGTATTACCGTAACACATAAATATGTTATTTATAATAAAGGAGATGAAGTATTAAACATTAAGAATGTTAGAGCTTCTTGCGGATGTACAGCCGTGCAACCCGAGAAAACCGAGCTTAAACCCGGAGAATCTACTATTATTAAGGCAGAATTTAATACAATTGGTAGAAGCGGAATGCAAAATAAGGCAATTTACGTTACTTCTAATGATCCTCAAACTTCTGAATTACGTCTCACATTTACGGCTAATGTGTTAGAAAAACAAGGGGAAAACAAAGAAAACTTATTTGAAAGACCTATTTTACAATTGGGAACTACGCAGCATAATTTTGGAAAAGTTAAACAAGGGGAAATTGTTGAATTTTCGCTTCCTTTTCAAAATTCAGGTAAAAAAGAACTTGAAATTAAAGATATACAAGAATCTTGCAGTTGCACGGCTACTGAATTAAGTAATAAAAAATTGAAACCGGGAGAAGCCGGAAGTATTAAAATTAAACTGGATACAAAAGATAGAGAAGGAAAGCTTTCTAGAACTGTAACTTTTGTTACAAACGACCCAATGAATCCTAAGCAAACAATTACATTATTTGTAAATATTGAAAAGTGAGTATTTAAATGGGTTGGTTCACAAGAAATACATCTAATATCGCTGCCGATTCAGTTAAAAGTGATATACCGGACGGACAGTGGATTAAATGCGAAGATTGCGGAGAAATTATCCACAAGAAGCATTACGAAGCGAATTTAGCAGTATGCCCGAAATGTAATAAGCATTTTAGATTTGATAGTAAAGGTTATTTAAACCTTATTATTGATAGCGGAACATTTAAAGAATTAGATAAAAAAATGGTTTCCGGTGACCCGCTTGAGTTTATTGATACTAAGAAATATGTTACAAGAGTTAAAGAAAACATTAATAAAACCGGTTTAAATGATGCTATTGTTACCGGTGTAGGTAAAATAAACGGTAAGCGCATTGCTTTTGGCTGCATGGATTTTAAATTTATTGGCGGGAGCATGGGCTCTGTAGTCGGTGAAAAGATATCAAGGCTTGTATTAAAAGCTATTTCTGATAATTTACCTGTAATTGTAATCTCCCAAAGCGGGGGAGCACGCATGATGGAATCTGCATTATCCTTAATGCAGATGGCTAAAACAAGTGCTAGACTTGCGCAACTTAGCGAAAAGGGGCTACCGTTTATCTCAGTTTTAACCGATCCTACTACCGGAGGCACGACTGCTTCGTTTGCTATGTTAGGTGATATTAACATAGCAGAACCAAAAGCATTAATCGGATTTGCTGGTCCCAGAGTGATAAAGCAGACAACCGGAAAAGATTTACCGGAAGGGTTTCAGACATCAGAATTTTTGTTGGAGCACGGTTTCTTAGATATGATTGTTAATAGAAAAGATCTAAAAGAAACCTTATTTAACTTGATCGAATACATGTGCTAATTTAAAATAAAAATAAATTTTACCTAAAAGAGACGTAATTCAACGTCTCTTTTTTTTTTGTATAATATCAACCTAAAATATTAAACAGATCAAATTAATTTACTTTATTGCTAATAAGTTAAATTGATTTACTTGAAAATAATTATAGTATTTATTTTTGTAAATCGTTTGCTTTAAAATAAATAATATTATAAATTGTAAGCTTTATAATTTGCTTAAAAATTTTAATTATTTTACAGCTAGGAGATTCGTAGTAACTATAAGTGTGTTTAGATACAAATTATTTATGAATAAATTTTCGAATATCAATAAAAATATGGGAGCATGAAAAAACATGCTCCCATTAGAAAATTTATTTTTGTTCTTTTTCTATTAGGTAAATTGGTTTAATATCAATCGGAAGTGTAGCAAGCTTTTCGCGTAATACTTTCATTGATGGAGTTTCGATTCCGTATTTTTTAACTAATTCAATTGCTGCATTATAATCACCTTTTGCTTGAATAGTTAAAACAAGTTCAGCAAGACTTTTTACACCTTCTTGAATCTTTTCGAAATTAACACTTACTTTTTGTGTTTTTTCATTGAAAGAGTATGCTCCCTTTTCCAATAAGTAATTATAAATAATTGCATTGCCTGCTCCGTGTGCTTCCGAAATACCAAAACGAACCGAACGGAAAATTCCGGCTAAAAATGTTGTATAAATTTCCTTATCAAATCCTTTAGGATAAACACCTTTTTCAATCATTAATATATTGTTAAACATACCTAAAACATCTGCTTTACATTCTTCAATCTTGGAATATGTTTCCTTTAATTCTTTTTTAACTTCTGTTTTCTTTCCGTCTTTTGTTATAACTCCGGGACCAACACCGTGTGAAATTTCATGCATTAAAGTATGGTTAAAAAAACCGTCAAAAGTAACATAACTTAATTCTTTACCGTCTAGAACAAGTTCTGCAATCGGTTTTAATAACTTTTCAAATTTAGCTTCGTGTATGTTTTTTAACATTACCTTTTTTGAACCTTTGGCTTGCCTTACTCTTTCATCGTTTGGTAAGTTAAAGGCTAATGTTTGAACTCCGGATTTATTATCGCCTGCTCCAAATACTTCTTGTACTACATAAATAGGGGATTCTCCGCCGCGTTTATATCCCTTGTGTTCTTTTGCCAAAGGTAGATTTTCTTCAATAGCTTCTAAATATTCTTTAAATATTTCAAGTTTTTTTGTTTCAACCGGGTCAACAATAGTTAAAAAACTTTCAAATGCAGCCTTGTAGTTAAACATTTCGTCCTCGTAAACTTCATAAGGACCTATAACTACTTCTATACCGTGATCTTTTAAATCCATCCAAGCAACATCACTTTCGTAATAGTCATTAGTTAAAAAGGCTTTTGCACGCAATTGTAAATATTTCTTTAATGAAGCATTTTCGGCATATTCAGCTGCTTCGTTTAATAATTTAGCTGCTTTTTCCAATTTTTCTTTATATGCTATACTATAAGGAACCGCTACTAAGTCTTTACCTTCTCTTTTTATAATAGTAAATTCGCTCGTCAATTCCTTTTCTTTATTTGGATTTGCCTTAAGATAATTTTCAAATTCTTCTTTTGTCATATCTAAAGGATAAAAATTTGCTCCTAAAGGTTTTGTTTCGCTTCCGTAAAAAGGTTTATTGTGGTCAAGTCTATCAAACGGACCAAACATTATATTAAAGTATTGCAATCTTATTGCATCTACCGGATCTTTTGAGCTTAATAATGCCTTTTTAATTTCTGAGTTTTTATGGTAAACTTGTTCTAAAAATATCTCATCCATTATTTTGGAAGCTTCATATAGTTTTTGTAAAACTACTTTTTGTTTTTCATTTAATATGGATTGATCATATTTAACTTCAACTTCTGCAAATTGTGCAACTTTAGCTTTCATAATTTCCAAATCACTTGTTTCTTGTTTAGTTTCGGTTGGTTTACATCCTATTAATAATCCGGATATACCTGCAATTATAATAGAATATTTTAAAAATCGGTTCATAATTTATCCTCTTTTTTGTGTTTTAGATAAGGTAAAAATAAATAATTAATTTTAATTTTCAATACAAAATTTGTGTACTTTTTATTGGTTTAGTGTATCGTTTAATAGACACGTTTTAAGAATATTTTATGGTATAATTTGAGAAATAGTTGAAAATCGGTCATTTGTATAAGATTTTGACTTTGGTACAATAGTTGTTCTTTAAGGGTTAAATTATTAAAAACCGAGGTACACAATGAAAAAGATGATGTTAATATTAGTTCTTTTATTCTCGTTTAGCTTAATAAGCGAAGCCAAGATATCATACAGGGTAGGAGTCAATTTCGGTTACTTTTATAACTCATTAAACTCTTACGGCGATTGGTATGAAATTGAAAACGGTGTTTATGTTTGGAAGCCTTGGAATATCGGAATGAATTGGCAGCCATATAGTGACGGTCGTTGGTTGTGGACAAGTGACGGATGGTATTGGGATAGTTATGAATCATTTGGTTATATAACATATCACTACGGAAGATGGTTTTTTGATGACTACTATGGTTGGGTTTGGTATCCAAGTTATGACTGGGCTCCTGCATGGGTTGAATGGCGTTATGACGATGATTATATCGGTTGGGCTCCTTTACCTCCTTATGCATTGTTTAGATATAATTCAGGTATTGTTTTTACGATTAGTTGGTACGCTCCTATTAACTATTGGTACTTTGTAAGATACAAACATTTCTGTCATGATAATGTTTGGGGTTATGGGATAAATAATCATTATAAAAATACTTTGTTCAGAAATACAAAAATTCGAAATAATTACTCTTATACTAAAGAAAGGATTAATAATCATGGTATAAATCGAGATTTTATAGAAAATAAGAGCGGTTATAGATTTGCAGAAAGAAATATTGTAAATACGGATAATAACAAAGATATGCGTTCATCTAATACAGAAGTAAAAAGATTTATTCCGAACGAGAATGAAACTAAAAGATATTCTACTGTTGAAAGATTTGATGCTAAAAACTCAATTGGAAGAACATCGTTAAAGTTAGATAGAGTTGTTGATGAAAATTACAAAATTGACCGTAAGAATGATAATAGTACCGGAACAAATGTAATAAGAAACAATGAAACTAAAATTAATAGAGAAAACGAAAATAGTGTTGATAGAGAAAATAATACATTAAGAAATAATAAAACTGACAATACTACTATTAGAAATAACGATATTAAAATTAATAGAGAAAACGGAAATAGTGTTGATAGAGAAAATCCGGTAATAACAAACAACCAAACAGAACGTAATACGGAAAATAATAGGATAGAAAACAAACAAACTTTTGAAAACCGTCAAGTTGAAAGAAATACTACCGGAAGTTTAAGAAATAATGAAAATAATTCAAGAAATACTGAAGTTAAGCGTGAAAGAACCGAAGTGAAAAGAGAGAACAATACACAGAGAGAAAACACGGGAAGTAGAGAAAGAAAAACAAGATAGATAAAAATTTAAAACTAAAAAAGCTCATATCTTAATAGGTATGAGCTTTTATTTTAAAAAGTATAAAAACCTTAGATTTTGTTATCTCTAACTAACTGTGCTAACTCGGCAGTACCGTTTTTAGCAATAGTTCTTAAAGCACGTGTGCTTAATTTAACGGCAACAAAACGTCCTAATTCTTTAACCCAAATTCTTTTCTTTTGTAAGTTTGGTAAAAATCTACGTTTAGATTTATTATGTGCATGCGAAATGCTGTGACCGCTTTTGGGTTTAACACCGGTAATTTGACATGTACGAGACATTTCTTCTCCAATTCTAAATATAATAGAAAACAAATTTACGAAAAAAAATATAAAATGAAAAGAAAAAAATAAAAAAAATTTTAAATCAGTTCTTAGTTCGGAGTTATAAGTTTACAAATGATAGAAATTAAGCTAAAGATTTTCTGAATTTATTGTACACTTTTGGAAAAATGAGCTTTATGAAAATTTTACTGCTTTCTGTTTCGCTTTCTAGCTTTTATACCCTTTAGAACCAGGATTTACAGGATTAAAACGGATTTACAGGAAAAACCAAAAAATAGAGTAGTATTAAGTTAGTTAAAAATTCCCGTATGGAATTGAAAACCGGATTTCAGATGATAGATTTTAGACAAATGATTTAGAAAATTTAATAAATGAGTAGGATATTGTTTCTTGGAATTTATTTTAAGCTATTTTAGAAAAAAGAGCTTTAAACCTATTTCACTTTCCCGCTTTTATGTCGTTTAGAACCAGGATTTCCAGGATTAAAACGGATTTACAGGAAAAACCAAAAAATAGAGTAGTATTAAGTTAGTTAAAAATCCCCGTAGGGAGTTGAAAAACCAGATTAAAGATGTTAGATTTTAGACAAAAGATTTAGAAAATTTAATAAATGAGTAGGATATTGTTTTTAGGAATTTATTTTAAGCTATTTTAGAAAAAAGAGCTTTAAACCTATTTCATTTTCCCGCTTTTATGCTGTTTAGAACCAGGATTTACAGGATTAAAACGGATTTACAGGAAAAAACAAAAAAATCGAGTAGTATTAAGTTAGTTAAAAAATTCCCGTAGGGAATTATTAATAATAGAAAAAATTAATTAAAGCCAAAAAAACTCCGCAGGAGTGACTTAAAAAGACTAATTCACTCGCAAGCGAGTTCATTTTCATTGTCAATTTGTTTTCTATTAGTAATTCATTCCTCCGGAATTAAAAACATTGACGATAGACTTCAGATATTAGATGATAGACTTCAGATGTTAGACAAAAGATAAAAATATAGTGATGAGGTAGGATATTGTTTTGGTTTAATATTTTTAGACTCGTAGAGTCGATATTTTTATAACTGATAGTTAAGCAAAAATCCAAGCCCTGTAAGGGTGACATAATTTAATAATGTTAAATGTTAAGTGTTGAATGTTAAATAATATGATTAAGTGTTAGAGGGTAAAATCCAAATAAGGATACTTCTAAAATAGGATAATGTTTTCCTGTTAATCCTTCTTTTATCCTGTAAATCCTGGTTCAAAAAGAAATGTTAAGTGTTGAAGGTTAAAGGTTAAGTAAAAACCAATCCAATATTTGGTATGGCACTGTTTCACTATTTCGCCGTTTATAATATCGCCTCCTACGGGGCTTAATAGTGTTTCCTTCCTTTTGTGTTATAATAATTTCGACCCGCTGGGTCTAATTTAGTTTTTGGTTTTATCCTATTAATCAGTGTTTTCATCCTGTAAATCCTGGTTCAAAAAGCAATGTTAAGTGTTGAAGGTTAAAGTCTAAGTAAAAACCAATCCGCTGTTGGGAATGCACTACTCTACTGTTTCGCCGTGTATAATATCGCCTCCTACGGGGCTAATTTGTTATAGTAGGCGTAAGTTATAATAATTTCGACCCGCTGGGTCTAATTTAGTTTTTGGTTTTATCCTGCAAATCAGTGTTTTTATCCTTAAAATCCCGGTTCAAAAAGCAATGTTAAGTGTTGAAGGTTAAAGGATTGTTGTGCTTCAGAAGGAATAGGAAAAAAACGAAAAAACAATAAGTGAAAAAACGGGTAATAATATTCATGCCGCCCCGTTTTCTCGCCAATACCTTTTTCGTTTTTCTTGTGCTAATATAAGCTTTTTTTCTCTATTTGCAAGTATCTCAGTATCTAAATTGTTCATTACATCTGACGGCGTTAAATAATGTATTGCCGAATGTAACCGCTCATTATTATAGTATTCTATATAACCATTGATTACTTCTTTTTGTTTCTCTACACTAAAAACAGGTCGTATACGCAAACATTCTCCCGATATCGTTCTATTAAATCTCTCTATTTTTCCGTTACTTTGAGGATATCCAACTGAAGTACGGATGTGTGTGGCTCCTATCTGATCGATAAACTGCCCAAATTCTTTTGATATAAACTGGCTCCCGTTATCAGTTATTATCCTTGGCTTAGCATCAGGATATTTATCTTTTGCCTTTTGTATTGTTATTTGTACATCTAATTCAGACATATTTTGTCTTACTTCGTGATGTGTTATATATCGTGAATAACCGTCTATTACTGTTATTAAAAATAACGTCTTTCCCTGTACTTTTATATACTTTATATCAGTATGCCAATGTTGATGTAAACTATCAGGTTGCTTAAATCCGTTCCCTTTTTGGTTGGACTTCTTGGTATTCCACTTATTTAATAGATTGGCTTCTTTTAATACCCGATTTACACTACTCGGCGATACATGTACTATATCTTTGTCTAATATTATATAGGCTATTCGTCTGTAACCCGTTTTTACAAATAAATCATTATTTGCATAATTTTCTCTAGCAAAATTTATTATTGCTTCTTTTTCTTCCGGTAATAGACACTTTTTTTTCGGTATTACCTTATTGCCATTTGCTTCTTGTCCTACCATGTGTAGCCAACGATAATATTTTGAACTCGTTATCCCTATTATTTTTATCATCTGTTTTAACGGAATTTCTGTCTTATTTCTCATTCTTATTACATAGCCTATTATTTGTTCTCTAATTTCTGGTTCTACCCACTTACTTTTTATTTCTCCCCATTCAACTTTTTTTTTAAGTAGATATTGTCTTCAATTATTTCATTTATCACTTCTTCTTTTTTTCTAAGCTTTTCTTCAAGTTTTTTTATTTGTTCTGCATCTTGATTATTAGTTTTTGCTTTCTCGTATATCTTAAAAGCGTTATTATAAAACTCTTTCTTCCAATTCGTAAATATATTCGGATGTATGTTATACTTCTCGCATAGTTTCCCAGCCGGTATTTGTTCCTCTAAATACTCCAATATTACTTTTGCCTTAAACTCTGAACTGTAATGCTTCTTTTCGCTTTTCATTCCTTTTTCCTCTTTTTTGAATTCACTAATTTAATATTTTTTCCTCTCCTTTTCTCGCTGAAGCATTACAGGATAAGTAAAAACCAATCCGCTGTTGGGGATGCACTTTATTAATGTTAAGTGTTAAAGGTTAAAGTCTAAGTAAAAAAAACAACCCAATATTGGATATGGCACTGTTTCACTATTTCACTGTTCCACCGTATCACTGTTCCACCGTATCACCGTTCCACCGTATCACTGTTCCACCGTATCACCG
>JAEXOD010000123.1 GCA_023447335.1 Bacteroidota bacterium | reverse complement strand
GTGTTAAACTTATTGTTGACGGAAAAAGTTTATTCTATTTAATAGGCTGTGAACTTGATTTTAGTAGCGGTTTAAATGGTAGGGGATTTGTTTTTAACAATCCAAATGCTACTAAAACTTGCGGTTGTGGCGAATCCTTCGGAGTTTAACTATGGAAAGACGAAAATTCATTACGGCTTTAGGAACTATAGGGCTATTTTCAATTGTTAATAAGGTAGAAGGAATAACAAATAAAATTAATAAAAATATAGGAATTACTAAAATGGGAAAATTTGAACAGGTAAAATTACCGTATGCTTACGATGCTTTAGAACCTTATATTGATGCTATGACTATGGAAGTACATTATAGCAAACATCATGCTGCTTACACAACAAATTTTAATAAAGCAGTTGAAGGTGCCGAATTTGAAGGGAAAACAGAATTAGAAATTTTTGCAAATGTTTCAAAATATCCTGCTGCCGTACGTAATAACGGTGGTGGTTGGTATAACCATAATTTGTTTTGGTTAGTAATGGGACCTAATAAAGGCGGTGTTCCAACAAACGAAGTAGGTAAAGCAATTGAAGCAGAATTTGGCTCATTCGATAAATTTAAAGAACTATTTAACAATGCTGCAGCAACTCGTTTTGGTAGCGGTTGGGCTTGGCTTGTAGTTGTTGACGGTAAATTGGTTGTGACCTCTTCACCAAATCAAGATAATCCTTATATGGATGTAATGGATGTAAAAGGTACCCCGATTTTATTACTTGATGTTTGGGAACATGCTTATTACTTAAAGTACCAAAACAGAAGACCTGATTACATTAATAATTTTTGGAATGTTGTTAATTGGGACGAAGTAAATAAATTATATTTATCGGCTAAATAAGATTAAAGAATAATTAACACCCTCTGTAATAAGATATAAATTGATATATCTTGTTTAATCCCCGCTAGGTAACTATCGGGGATTTTTTATTTATGGTGCAATGAATTAATAAGGTGATTGATTTTATATATATCCACGACTCCCCTTGAACCACCACGAACTCCCCACGATTCCCACGACTGAAGTCGTGGGCTGGTTTTGTCGTGGGTTGGGAATTGTGGGGTATTTTGTTTGTGGTTTGGTGAATATTGTGGGTGGTTTTTGTTCGGTAGAATGGCGGGATGGGAATAGGGGTTTGTTTAGCCAATGCCTAAGGGAGGTGGTAATTGAAAAACAAAATAATCCCCAAAAAGCGATATAAAAAAGAATTGAGAAATATAGAAGCGAGTATTAATTTCGGCTATCTTTGGATAGTAATAGAAAGTGACTTGATTCTATAAAACTTTATATAAAAATATCTTAACCTAAAAGTTCATACTCAAAAATAAAAACTGAAATAAATTCTTGCAATATTCAAAAAAACATATTAAATTAAATTTAAATTAAAATATTCATAAAAAATTTCGATAATAGAACTGAAAATCTTAAATATTCTTTTCAATTTTAGTGGGGAGTTAAAAATGATATATTGGTTCAAAAATTTACCCGTAGGTAAGAAGTTTTTTTACACTTTTGCCACCCTTCTTTTACTCATTTTCATCATTTCCTATTCATCGTATAACGGAATTTATAATCTAAAATCAAGTTTAGACCAATCTGAAGTTAGATTACGATCATATGAACTTTTACTTCAAGTTGATAGAGATTTACAGCAGGCTTTAGTAGCGGAAAGATCTTTAATTCATACTCAAATTTCAAGTCCCAAATTTGATGAATATGTTAATGCTCATCAAGAAAACATCCAACAAGCACGCGATAGATGGCAGAAATATATACTTTTAATTCAAACTGATAAAGAAAAGGCACTTGTTAATGAATACAATTCGCTAGTTCAAAAATGGGAGGCTCTAACAAGTTCTGTTATTTCTAAACTTAGAACTAGTGATTCAACAGGAAGGAATGATGCGATTCAGGAATCCGAGGGGGCGGCTGCAGTTGCATTTGAGGAATGTAGGGATGTAATTGATAAGCTTACCGGAGTAAACGATGAATTTTCGGCTGCAGAACTCGTAAAAAATGAGGAAACCTACAGTTCTTCATTAACTACTTTGTTAGTTATTGCCGCAATTTCATTTCTTTTATCTTTCTTTGTAGGTAGATTCTTAACCAATTCCATTAAAGATCCTTTAGAAAAAGCAAAGGTGATGATGCAAAATCTAGCAAAAGGGAATTTAAAAACTAGGTTAAAATTGGATATAAAAGATGAAATTGGCGAAATGGCTAATGCTATGGATAATATGGCAGATAATTTGGCAGATAAAATGAATCAATTGCATAAGATTTCGGAAGGGAACTTAAACGTAAGTTTTTCAAACTATAATTCTGAAGATGAGATCACTCCAAGTTTTGAACGAATTGTAAAAACCTTAGAATCATTAAAAGATGAAATATTGAAATTGAACGCTGAAGCTAAAAACGGAAATTTAGCGTTTAGAGGCGATAGTCATAAATTTAAAGGTGTTTATTCAAACCTTGTTTCAGGGGTTAACGAAACGATTGATTCATTAATGACACCTATTAAAGAAGGAGCAGATGTATTAAAAGTTCTTGCAAAAGGGGATTTAACTGTTAGAATGACAGGCAATTATTTTGGTGATCATCAATTAATTAAAAATAATATCAACGCTGTTGCAGATTCATTAGGTAGTGCTCTTTCGGAAGTTAACCAAGCATCATTAGCTGCATCTAGTGCTGCAAATCAAATTTCGGCTAGTACAGAAGAAATGGCATCAGGTTCTCAAGAATTAGCTTCTCAAGTAACAGAAATTGCCGGAGCTGTTGAAGAGATGACCAAAACCATTTATGAAAGTACTAAAAATACCGGAACTGTTGCCGAAAAATCGAAAATAGCTTCACAACGTGTAAAACAAGGGGTTGATAAAGTTAACGATACAAAATCAGGTATGCAAAAAATTGTAAAATCGGCAACAAAAACAGGGGAAATAATTGCGAATTTGGCTAAACAAACAGAACAAATAGGTCAAATTACTCAAGTAATTGATGAAATTGCAGATCAAACAAACTTATTGGCTTTAAATGCGGCAATTGAAGCTGCTCGCGCAGGTGAACAAGGACGAGGTTTTGCAGTTGTAGCAGATGAAGTTCGAAAACTAGCCGAAAGAACAACAAAAGCAACAAAAGAAATTGCCGATACAATAAAAACGATTCAAACCGGTGTTTTGGATGCTAATAATTCAATGCATGAAGCTCAAAGTTCGGTTTTGGAGGGAATGAAATTAACCGATGACGTCTCAAACTCCTTGTTTGCTATTATGGAAAATACTAACGACGTTACAGATCTTGCTACACAAGTTTCTGCTGCAAGCGAAGAACTTTCCGCTACTTCCGAACAAATTAGTAAGAGCATTGAAAATATTAGTTCGGTTACTCAAGAAAGTGCTTCGGGTGTTCAGCAAATTGCAAGAGCTGCCGAAGATTTGAATAGATTAACAGAAAATCTTCAATCATTAGTTACGAAATTCAGAGTTGAAGAAAGAGGAATTGTTAGAAGATAGGTTTTTATATGCGTATATAACCGGTGCTTTAAACATGAAAATAACATGGAACAACCCATGACAACAGCCCATGAAAATAGCCCATGACAACAGCCCATGACTTCAGCCCATGACTTCAGTCATGGGTAAAGGGTAATGGGTAATTTGTAATATATTTATATATATTTACCCACGAATAAAATCGTGGGTTTTTTATTTTCTGCCTACAAATTAATTTAACCTTTTATTATTTGGTAATATTTCATTATATATCAAAATTTCTTGCAAATGTAAAATATTTTTTTATTTCATGATTCCCATGATTCCCACGGACACCCACGATTCCCATGATTCCCACGATTCCCATGATTCCCATGATTCCCACGACTGAAGTCGTGGGCTGTGTTTGTCGTGGGCTGTGTTTGTCGTGCTGATTTTGTTGTTAGGTGGGGATATGTTATTGCAAACCCAAAAATTCTCTAAAAACTCAATAAAAGAGTATTCCCTCAAAATCTCTTTACTTGTTACGCGTCACACGTTACTTGTCACTAATTCTCGTCACACGTCACTGGTAGCTAGTAACCGGTAGCTAGTAGCTATTCACTAACCCCGCCAAACGTGCCCTATATCACACGTTTTTAATGACCCAAATCACAAAATAAGATAAATTTATATTAAATTAAATTTTGAATATTTGACAAATCAAAAAAAAGTAATATATTTGAATTGTAATCGGAGAAAATGAGTGTGCTTTAACGGGCATGCTTAAGAACTAAATAGAGGTTTTAATGAAGGTTTTAAAATACTTTTTTTTGTTAACAGCAATAATTTTTTGGTTTAATGATATTACCGCACAGGAGCTTTCAGTTACCAACGTAAACTACACATTTGTTGACGGTAAAATACAAATTTCGTATGATTTAAACGGTGAACAGCAAAAAGAATACGAAGTTTCTGCATTTTTAAGGCGTGAAACAGTGCCAAAGTTTGAAGTTGAGCTAAAATCTGCCGGCGGAGATATAGGAAAAGGGCAATTTGTGGGGAAAGATAAGGTTATTGTATGGAATTTTGAAAATGACTTTAATTTAGATTATTCGGTTGAAGATTATTATTTTGAGATACGCATTGATAAGCTAGGCGGAGGAATTGCCTGGTATTACTATGTTGGTGCTGCCGTAGGAGGTGCCGTTGTTGCAGTGCTAACTATGATGAAAGGAGATGACGGAGGCGGAACAACCACAACAACAGAAGTAACACAACCACCGGCTAGACCATAAGGAGGCAACCATGAGATATTTTACATTATTATTAGTATTTGCTTTTTGTTTTAATGCCTTTGCGCAAGATGCAACGGGGCGTTCGCCAAAATTAAAATTAACCGATAAAAAAGAACTTAAACAAACCGAACAAACTATGCAAACGGAAATAGTTAAAGATAAACCGTTTGTTGACGAATTACTTACAAATATTCCTAAAGCCGGAACTACTAAAAACAATGCGGTTGCGGTTATTATAGGTAATAAAGATTATGTTTCGGCACCCAATGTTGATTTTGCGGTTAACGATGCAAGGGCAATGAAAGAATACGTTATTAACGCTTTTGGATATAAACCCGAAAATATCATTTATGTAGAAAATGCTAAACAGAGCGATTTTTATTCTATTTTTGGAAAAGAAGGTTTCTATAAAGGAAGATTATACAGTTACGTTCAAAAAGGATTAAGCGAAATATTTATTTATTACAGCGGACACGGTGCTCCCGATATTGACCAAAAAAGCGGCTATTTAGTGCCTGTTGATTGTGACCCCAATACGGTAGTATTAAACGGTTACTCGCTAACAACTTTATATAATAACTTAGATAAAATTGCAAACGAAAAACAATTACCGCATATAACGGTTGTATTGGAATCTTGTTTTTCGGGTGCAAGCCAGGCAGGAAGTTTATTAAAAAATATAAGCCCTATTTATATAAGTGTTGAAAAACAAGGTTTAACTTACGAAAACTCAACTGTTTTTACAAGTTCGCAAGGTGACCAAATTAGTACTTGGTACCCGGAAAAAAAACACGGAATGTTTACTTATTTCTTCTTAAAAGGTTTACAAGGGGAAGCCGATTTGGATAAAAACAGCGAAATTACAGCAAAAGAACTTTACGAATATACCAATAATGATGTAAGCGGCGTTCCTTATTGGGTAAGCAGAATTAACTTGGGAAGAGTACAAACCCCGATGTTGATGGGGAAAGATAGTATTTTAGTTAACGTTAAATAATTTTATAGATTTGAGGAGACTATGTTAAAAAGTAAAAAATTTTTAGCTACCGTTATTATATTTGTTACAAATTTAATTTTTGCCCAGTATAACCCGCCTATTGTTACAAATGTAGATTTTAATATGAGGACGGACGGAAGCCGAATTGTGGATATTACATATAATGTTTACGATGCTGACGCTAATACTTTGAACATTACAGTTAAGGCATCTTCCGATGACGGCGTTACATGGAATTTACCTATAACTAATGTTACCGGTGATGTTGGTAGCGGTATTACAAGCGGAACGGGTAAAACAATTGTATGGAATGCAGGAGTTGAACATCCAAATTTTAGCAGCCAAACCGTAAAAATAAAAATTATTGCCGAAGACGGAACAACTTTACCCGATTTGGAAATGGTGACTGTTGAAGGCGGTACATTTATGATGGGAAGTACAACAGGCAGTAGTGATGAACAACCGGTACACAGCGTTACATTAAGTACATTTAAGATAGCGAAATACGAAGTAACCCAACGTTTATGGAAAGCCGTAATGGGAAGCAACCCAAGTAATTTTACGGGAGATGATGATAGACCGGTAGAACAAGTAAGTTGGAATGATGTACAGCAGTTTATTACAAAACTTAATCAACTAACAGGAAATAATTATAGATTGCCTACAGAAGCCGAATGGGAATACGCCGCGAGAGGCGGAAACCAAAGCCAAGGTTACACTTATGCCGGTAGTAACGATATAAATGCCGTAGCTTGGTATAGTATTAACAGCGGAAATACAACACATCCCGTAAAAATAAAATCCCCAAACGAACTTGGATTGTATGATTTGAGCGGAAACGTATGGGAATGGTGTAATGATTGGTACGATAGTAACTATTATAATGTAAGCCCAAGTACAAATCCACCTGGACCAATTAATGGGCAAAGTCGTGTTTTTCGTGGTGGATCGTATTTTCATAGCAGTAATGACTGTCGTTCTACTAAAAGAGATGGACGCTATCCAAATATAGGAAGTGGCAATGTTGGTTTTAGACTCGCAATTGCCCCTTAAATCTAACTCTTTTGATAATAAGGTGAATATTTTTAATTTTAGATGATATATGCATTTTATATGACACTAAACTGAGTTAGTTTTAAATTAAGAAACAAATATTAATTATTATGAACATATAAAACAATTAATGTAAGATATTAATATACTATTAAAACTTCTTACATCTAGAGTTGAAGAGTTTTTATAGATACGACTTTTGAAATATTAGGTGAATTTATGAAATATAAATTATTCTTTTTTACAGTTTTATTAAGTTTTATTTTTTCTTTTAATATCTTTGCTTTGGAAGGTGTAGGAATTTCTGGTTCAAAGCCTTTAACCACATCTGTTTCTGTAAGTCTATTATCGCCTAATGGTGGCGAAAATTTACATATTGGATCTTTAAGCGAAATTAGATGGACTAATCAAAATGTTATTACTATTAATATTGAACTTACGACAAATAATGGAGCAACATGGGAAGTGGTAGCAAATGGTGTAGTTGCCAATTTGGGAAGTTATGACTGGACAGTTCCAAATATTATTTCGGATAATTGTAAAATTTGTATTAAAGATGCGTCAACCGGTGTTCTGTATGATGAAAGCAGTCGAGTGTTTTCAATCTTTAAAGGTTCGGGTTTATTCGGCGAAGGTGTATCAGGTTCAAAACCATTAACTACTGTGCAAACACTTAATATCACTGCACCAATATCCGGAACGTTGACCGCAGGACAAAACACAAATATTACATGGACAAGTAGTAATATAAGTAATATAAAAATAGAATATTCAACTAATAACGGTACGAATTGGATAACAGTAATAGCAAGCACACCTGCAAATACCGGTAGTTATAATTGGCTAATTCCAAATGTAACAAGTACAACATGTAAAGTTAGATTAACTTCTGTAGAAAATACAAATATAACATCGACGAGCGGAACTTTTGCGATAGTAGTACCCGCACTTAATATTACTGCACCAATAT
>JAEXOD010000129.1 GCA_023447335.1 Bacteroidota bacterium | reverse complement strand
CATAATACCTATCCCAACAGTCACCTACTGTTCCTACTAATCCTTCGCCGACCGGAATTTCAAAATCAAATTTATTATAAACCGAATAAGGGTCATCTTTTCTTAAGTCAAATTTTAATCCGCTCGCTCGTAAAATCGGTCCTGTGGCACCAAAATTAATTGCAGTATCCAACGGTAAAATACCTACATTCGCAGTACGTTCAACAAAAATTTTATTATAGGAAAGTAAATCATTCAGCTCTGTAATAGTGGGACGAAAGTGTTTAATAAATTCACGCGTCTCTCTAACAAAATCGGGATGAAGATCATGCGAAAGTCCGCCCACCCAAATGTAGTTATATAACAACCTTGCTCCGCAAGTCTTTTCAAATAAAGATAAGATATACTCCCTATCACGAAAAAGATACAAAAACGGAGTAAAAGCTCCAATATCAATACCATACGTACCGATTGCAACTAAATGACTTGCAATCCTTTGTAATTCACCCATAATAACACGTATATATTCTACTCTCTCGGGTACTTCAATCTTTGCCAGTCTTTCAACGGCAACTGCATAACCAAAGTTGTTATACATGGATGCAAGGTAATCCATCCTATCCGTATAAGGAACAATCTGCGGATAAGTTAATGCTTCACAATGCTTTTCAAAACAACGATGTAAATAGCCTATGTGAGGTTTAACATCAACAATAAGCTCCCCGTCTAATTCCACTTCTAAACGCAATACTCCGTGAGTAGAAGGGTGTTGGGGACCCATGTTTAATACCATATTTTCAGTTTTTAATGCCATATTTATTTCATTAATTAATAGGGTATTCTCATACCTTGATAAAATTCAGGGTTTTTATAATCTTTTCTTAAAGGATAACCTTCCCAATCATAAGGCATTAAAATCCTTATCAGATCAGGATGATTTAAAAATTTAATACCATACATATCATAAGCTTCGCGTTCATGCCAATCTGCCGTTAACCAAATAGAGCTAACTGAAACAATCTCAGGATTTTCACGAGTTGCACTAACTTTTAAGGTTAATTTGTGTTTATGTTTAATTGAGTATAAATGATAAAAAACCGAAAGTGTTCCCCCTTTTATTTTTTCGCTACCGTCTTCTTCTTTAATTTTCTCGCCGTTAGCATCATCAACTCCGCTTAATACCATAAGGGAATCGAATAAAGTTTCTTCATCATCTCTTAAAAAAAGAGCAAGCTCAAACAAATTATCGGATTTAATAACTAAAAAATTATCGGATGCAAATTCAGTATTTAATAAGATTTCATAATCCGGAAATTTTTCTTTTAGTAAATTGTAAATTTCTTCTATACTTTTCATTAAACTTTTTTCCTTAAAGTTTCCTTTCTAATTTTTTCTTGAAGTTTTAATAATCCTTCAAGTAATGCTTCCGGTCTCGGAGGACAGCCGGGAACATATACATCAACCGGAATAACTCTATCAATTCCCTTTAATACATGGTAACCGTGTTCCCAATAAGGTCCGCCGCTATTAGCACAACTTCCCATACTAATAATATATTTGGGGTCAGGCATTTGTTCATAAAGTCTTTTTATACGTAATGCCATTTTTAAGGTCACCGTACCGGAAATAATAATAATATCTGCTTGACGGGGAGAAGCTCGAGGAATAACACCAAACCTATCAAAATCGTAATGTGAAGCACTTGTTGCCATCATTTCAATAGCACAACAAGCCAAACCGAAACCTAACTGCCACAAAGATGATAACCTTGCCCAGTTTAATAAATCCTCGGTTCTTGTTACAATAATATTGTCATCCAAAAATTCGCTATCTAATAATCCCATCGTAAGCTATTTTTATTTATTGAAATTCTTTTTTGTGTAATTTTTTAGTTCTTCTAAAAACGGAGGTTTTACTTCCGGTCTATCCCATTCCAAATCCCCTTTTTTCCATTCATAAACAATTCCTAAACCAAGAATTACCAGAAACAAAATTCCCACTGCAAACCCAAATATACCATACTCTTTGTAAGCAACTGCCCATGGAAACAATAATACTACTTCCACATCAAAAATTAAGAAAATTAAGGCTATAACATAAAATCGAATATTAAACTTAATCCAGCTTATTCCTTCCGGATTTTCACCGCATTCGTAAGTTGTTAATTTTTCGTTTGAGGGTCTGCTTGGACGTATAAATTTTGCAACTACTAATGCAATAACAACAAAAGCAGCAGATAATATTAAATACGCAAATATTTTACTAAAATCCGTAAACATATATACCATAAAAAATTTTATTAAAAATACTCAAAAATACAAATAAAGTCAATACTTACGATACTTCGAAATTGTTTTAGGGGCTAAAAAAGATTTTTTAATCTAATTAAAATAATACTTTTTTTCAAAAAAACAAAAATCTATTTAACGGGAGATATTGCCTTCTTATTTAAAAGAACCCCTATTACATTATCTGCAACAAGCTCCGCCATCTTATTTCGTGCTTCAAAAGTTGCACTTCCTAAATGAGGAAGCAGAACTACATTATCCAATTTCATTAATTCTTTATTCACTTTTGGCTCGTTTTGATATACGTCAAACCCGGCAGAAAATATTTGTTTAGCTTTTAGCATCTCAATTAAATATTTTTCATCAATAACTTCGCCGCGTGCCGTATTTATTACAATTGCATTCTTCTTTAATAGTTGTAATTTTTCTTTGTTTAATAAATTATCAGTTTCTTCGTTTAACGGTATATGTAACGAAATAATATCCGATTTCGAAAGAAGTGTATCCAAACTTACTTTTTTTGCACCGATTAACTGTTCAAAATCTTTCTTTTTGGTACGAGAATAATATATAATTTCCGTACCGAAAGCTTTCAATCTTTTTGCTGTTTCAATACCTATCCTACCTGCACCTATTATTCCGACTGTCTTACCAAAAAGCTCAACACCCAAAAGTAATTTGGGTGCCCAGCCTTTAAATTTATTTTGTCTTACCATTTTCTCTCCCGCAATAATATTACGGGCACAAGCCATAACAAGAGAAACCGTCAAATCTGCAGTTGAGTTAGTTAAAACATCAGGAGTGTTAGTAACAACAATCT
>JAEXOD010000072.1 GCA_023447335.1 Bacteroidota bacterium | reverse complement strand
GTTTCACTTAACCTTTTACCCGAAGTCAAAATATCCTTAATCATCTTTTTATGTTCAGAATTATTTATTTCGTCATTCAGCAAATCTGCGTACCCTAAAATTCCCATTAAAGGCGTTCTTAATTCATGACTCATATTTGCCAAAAAATTAGATTTTAGTCTATTCATTTCTTCGGCTTTTTCTTTTGCAGCCTTTAACTCCATCTCTGCATGTTTTCTTTTTGTAATATCGTAACTAATAGCCGATAAGCCAACAACGGTTTCTCCCGAAAAAATAGGATTTAGAAAAACTTCATAATATACCAATTTCTCTAATTTTTGAACAAAAAATTCAAACCATATACGTTTACCTGTTAATGTGTTATTATAATTTGTTTCCCAAAACGCTCTATCATCCGAATTAAAGATTTCTAAGGCATTAACACCTTCGGCAATTTCAAAATTATAAACTTCTTTACAAAACTCCTTATATAAATTATTTATGATAATAAAATCATAGTTTAAATTTATTGACCAAATTAACTCATTTCTATTATTGATTAGTGAATCTAAATTTGCTGAATACTCGTTTATTATTTTTTCGGCACGTTTTCTTTCTTCAATCTCCTTTTCTAATGCAAGATTCTTCATCATCAATTCTTTTTCTGATCTTTCAGAATCTACCATTTTATCTTCAAGTTTTCTAATCAATGCTTCGTTATACTCTTTTAAAACAATTTTTTCATCTTTTTCATTATCATTATTCTTATAAAAATCTTTTTCATAAAAATTTTGTTTTATGCTTTCAATCTCATCAATTAATATGTCCGGGTCTATCGGTTTAAGTAAAAATTTATCTGCGCCAAGACTGATAGCAAACTCTTCGTCTTTCGGATCAGTATAAGTTGCAGTGTAAAAAATAAACGGAATACTTTTTAAATTGTTATTTTTTTTACATTCAATACATAACGAATATCCATCCATAACAGGCATTAAAATATCAGATATTATTAACTCTGGTTTGATTTTATGCATAATGCCAAGTGCCTCTGCTCCGTTTTTTGCAGAATAAACATTATGACCGTAACCTTTTAATAAAGCATCCAATAAATATAAATTTTCGATTTTATCATCAACAATTACAATATTCATTAAGTTGGATCCTCCTTAAATTTTAATCAATTCAGATGGTAAAAAAGAGTTCATTTGACTAATAAATGTTTCAGGATCAATCGGCTTTTCGATATATCCCGTAGCTCCGGCTTCCATTACTTTTTCTCTATCCCCCGGCATGGCATAAGAAGTAACTGCAATAATAGGAGTAAATTTTAGTTGTTCAATTTTTCTAATATTTTTAGCAACAGTATAACCATCCATTTCCGGCAATTGAATATCCAGTAGTATTATGTCGGGAATTGTATTAATTGCAGTTTCAATTCCATTTGTACCACTAAAAGCTTGCAATATTTCGTAACCGCAGCTCTTTAACAAAAATGTAAGCATATACATGTTTTGTTCGTTATCTTCAATAATTAATATCTTGGTTTTCATTTTATTCCTTTAGTTATTATTTAAGTTGTTAATTGGTAATAAAACAGTAAAAGTACTGCCAACACCTATTTTGCTTGTAACGCTAATCGAACCACCAAGTTTACTAACTAATCTGCTACAAATTGAAAGCCCAAGTCCTGTGCCCTCGTGCGACCTAGTAATTCCCGTATCTACTTGACTAAAAGGTTTAAATAACTTACCCAAGTCTTCATCTTTTATACCTATTCCGGTATCAATAACCTTTGTCTCAATAAATTTATCTTTAATACTGCTTTCAATTTTAATATTTCCTATTTCCGTAAATTTTATAGAATTATTAATTAAATTGAGAAAAATCTGTTCAATCCTCCTGCAATCGCTATTAATAATAGATATATCTTCCGATACTTCAAGTATTAATTCAAGATTCTTTTTAACAGCTAATGGTTGAACCGATAAAACAACTTTTTGAAGTGATTTTTTGAAATCAAATGGTGAATAGGAAACCACTAATTCACCTGCTTCTATTTTGGAAATATCTAAAACATCATTTATTAAATCTAACAGATGTTTTGCACTTGATTTAGCCATCGTTAACTGTTTTAATTGCTCTTCGTTTAAAGGACCTGCTATTTGTTTAATTAAAATTCCCGTAAAACCGATAATTGAATTTAACGGCGTCCGTAATTCGTGAGACATTGTTGCTAAAAAAGCAGATTTAAGCCTATCTGCCGATTCTGCCCTTTCTTTTGCTGCCTCTAATTCTTTAGTCCTTTCTTCAACCATCTCTTCAAGATGATTTTTATATTTATTCAATTCTGTTTCTGCCTTTTTTCTCTCTGCTAATTCAATTACTAATTTATCATTTGAGTCTAAAAGCTCTACTGTTCTTTCAGCTACTTTTTTTTCCAACTCTGCCGTTAAGCGTGTTTTCATTCTGTTACTTCTATAAATAGAAATAAAAAGACTAATTAATAGTAACGAACCGGTTGTTAATAAATAGACTAAATTTTCTTGTTTATTTATTTTACTCCCTTGTTGCAATATTTGATCGCTTTTTTTCTTAATTTCTAAATTTTGAGTATTTATTCTAATCTTTTGACTATTAAGCTCTTCTTTTCCTTTTTCTAAATCCTTTTTTTGTAGTTCTATCTTGTTTTCTTGAACATTTAATATCTCTTGTTTCTCTTTTATATTTTCTTCTTTTAGTAATAATTCACTGTTTAATTTTTCAAGTAGAAAACTTTGCTTTTTATATAACTCTTCCTGTTTAATAATTCTCTTTTTCTGCTCTTCCAAACTATCCTTTTGTTCTCTAATTTCTTTATTTTTAGTTGCAGAGACTTCACTTAATTTTTTTACATTTTCTTTGTATCTATCTATAGCTTTTTGCATTTCTCTTAAAGATTGCTGCCCTTGTTTATATAATTGTGCAACATCAATTTGTGTTCCGCCTAATAAAATAATATCGTCGTTTACCTTTAAATTTTGATTTAATATATTAGCGTTATTTATTTCAAATAGTAGTGATCCTTCATTAGATTTATAAATATTAATCATTATATTTCTTTTCTCTTTATAATTCTCGGTGATTAGAAGAACACTTTTTCCCTCAATAAGATCAAATACATCTTCAATACTATTAATATTCCCCTCAGGTATAAATATTATATGTTTATTTTCAACATCTTTTATATTAATAGACATCGAAACTCTAAAATTTTTGTTTCTAATCTTTTTCCCGGCTGATAAACTTTTTAATTCATCAAATAATTTTTCATCGTTACCAAAAATTAATATTTCAAATCTATTCAGTCTATCTTCATTTTGCCAACTTATGTTCTTTGTAAAATTATAAATATAAGCTGTAATTGCCTCGTACCTTTCAATATTTTGAGCTAATAAAATACTTGAGGCATAGAATAGATAAACAAAAAGAGATATTACAACTTTTCTTATTACATTCATGATTACTTCCTCAAGTTATATTGTTAGTTAATCTCGGTGATTATGCCAAACGTAAAACTTAATCCTGTGTCTTTAAATTGCCAAGGCATCTCAAATCTATTATCGGTTAAATTATATATTTTTAAATAAATCTCGGGCTTAAGAGATTTATATGTTGATATTTTTTTCGAAATAAATAAATTCAGAACTTCATTATAATTTATTTTTGTTCTATTTTTCTTAGAATTACTATCATAAATATACCCCCCGAATCTTACATATGGACTAAAATTTATATCATACGGTAAAATAAAATTAAAACCAATATTTGCGATATAATTAGGGACAAAAGGAATTTCGATATTGTTTTCGTCTTCATTAAATTCGTTTTTCATCTTGGTTGAATTTATGGTAGTATTTGCAAATATTTCTATTTTGCTGCTAATCTTGTGCTTTGTATTTAATTCTATCCCTGTGATAACTGTTTTGCCGGGAGTATTTATTGAAATTGTTTGAGATGGTGATTTATTTACAACAACATCAATAATAGCATCATCTATAAATGTACCAAAAATTCTACCGGCAATAAAAAAGTTTTTGGTTATAAAGCAATCAATTCCAAAATCAAAACTTAATCCGCTTTCCGGTTTTAGTGAACCATTAGGAAATTGTCCGTTTTTTCCGGTTACCCCAAAATCGAATAAACTGATTGTACCGCCAATTGACTTTAATCCCGGTGTTAAAAAACTTGTACCAACATTGGAGTAAATTGATACATTATTATCAATCAAGTATTTTGCACCAATACTCCATAAATATTTATTCCATTTTTTATTTTTAATTTCGGGTAATTTATTGTCAACTTTATTTATATCATACTCTGTTATATTATAACGCATCCCGCCGCGTACAATAAACTTATCAAGTCTCAATTCTTCTTGAATATATATCCCTCCTTGATTTGAATTACCTAAATTACCTTCCAATTTTATCATATTTATCGATGTTTTATCGGTTTTATAACTAGCTCTCTGGTAATCAATACCAATAATTAGCTGGCTCTCATTTAGATGTGAATAACTTAATGAAAAGTCAAAAGGCATAATAAACTGTCTAACTCTATTTGTCTCCGTAAGCAATGAGACAAAATTTATAACATTATCATCCTCCCACTCCCTATCATAATTTCTTAAACCAGCCTTCAAAGAGATATTTATTGAATTACTTATTTCATTCTGATAACCGAAATTTACTAATGAATAATTATAATTAAAGTTTCTGTTTTCTCTCCCAAAATTACCGGTTTGTATTGAATTATTACCAAACAACGTAATTTTAGACTTCCCTTCTTCGTCAAAATAATAACTTGCTGAAATTGATAATTTTAATTTTGAGTAATTAGGATTATTAAACATGTTTAACCATGAATTCTCGGTATCATATCTTGTATAATCTGAATTCTCAAAAGATATAGTCCCTATTAGATTTACGTCATTAAAAAGTAATGATTGTTTAGCCTTGAGGCTTATTGTATTAAAAGAGCCGTATTCCGCACTAATAATAGTTTTAGTTTCTTCAACCTTATCTTTTATTATTAAATTTATAATACCCGCTATTGAACTCTGACAACCTGCAAAATCGTGAGATAACCAATTGGGATATAAAATTGCATTCGGACCCCGCTGCAATTCAATTTGAGATATACTTAATACATCTATACTCGTTGGCTCCATAAAAGCATCAATAGGTAATCCTTGTAATAAGTATATGCTATATTTTGGACCAATACCTCCATAAGAACCCCAATTAACATCGTTTCGTGATAAAACAGTAACGGAAGAGCCGACAAAATATTGAATTAATTCAGAGAGATTTCTCCTCTCGGAAATACTTTTATTAATATCGTTTGAATCTAAAACATCAACCTTTTGCGTAACTTGTATCTGGGATTGGGATTTTTTTGAAGGAGTAATAATTACCGCTCTTAACTCATCTAAACTTAGATCATAAATACCCTTAGTTTTTACAGAATCTTGAGCAAAGGTATCGTTAAAAAAAAGCGATATAATTAGTAAAATTATAACAATTGTTATAATACTTTTTTTACACCTTACCTCTGAACTATCATCCATATAGTTTCTCTACCACAAATTATTAACTTATTGTGCTTCCTTAATTTAATATACAAAAAAATATCCTTAATAAAAACAATATTTTAAGAATTTTTTTTATACTAATTGGGCTGGATTTTTGCTCACAATTTTAAAATTTAGATAATATTATTCCCCTAACAATTATCGCTTATGACGTTCCAATAATTTTTCGGAAATCTCATTAATATCTATTCCCTTTTGCACAAGCATTACAAATAAGTGATAAATTAAATCACTAACTTCGTTAATAATTTCATCCCGATCGTTATTCTTTGCAGCTATAACGGTTTCAATTGCTTCTTCACCAACTTTTTGAATAATTCTATTTTCGCCTTGTAAAAAAAGTTTTGTAGTATATGAATTATCAGGTAATTCTTCGTTTCTTTGTTTAATTAACCCAAATAACAAATTGAAAAAATTAATACTGTTTTTTTCTACACTAAAACAACTATAATTACCCGTATGGCAAGTATTGCCTAAAGGATTTACATAAATTAACAAAGAATCCCTATCGCAATCTGTAATAATTTTTTTAACTAATAAATAATTTCCCGAAGTTTCTCCTTTTGTCCATAATCTATTTTTTGTTCTACTGTAAAAAGTTACTTTACCTATTGCAATTGTTTTATTATATGCCTCCTCATTCATAAACCCAAGCATCAGTATTTGATTTGTAACAGCATCAACAATAATTGTCGGTATCAGTCCATTCATTTTATCAAAATTTAGATTTTCCGAACTCATAATCTCACCTGTATTCCTTTATTTTTTAAATATGTTTTAAGATCATTAATTTTTAACTTATTAAAATGAAATAGACCTGCGGCTAAACAGCCCGTAACTTTAGTAAACGTAAATGCATTATAAAAATCTTCTTTTTTGCCTGCCCCGCCACTCGCAATAACAGGAACATTAACTAATTTAGTTACTGCATTCAATATTTCTAAATCATACCCTTCTTTTGTACCGTCTTTATCCATTGAAGTAAGTAAAATTTCACCTGCCCCCAAATCAACAACTTTTTTACACCAATCAAAAGCATCTAACTCTGTTTTTTCTTTACCACCTTTTATATATACAATATATTTATCGCCTTCTTTTTTTACATCAATTGCTGCAACAACCGCTTGGCTACCGAACTGTTTTGCAGCCATACTTATTAATTTCGGATTTTTTACAATTGAGCTATTCATAGATACTTTATCAGCTCCGGCTTTTAGTAATTCCTCAATATCATACAAAGAATTCACACCTCCGCCGATAGTATAAGGAATACGTAGCACTCGACTTACTTCTTCGGCAAGTTTTGTAATTGTTTTGCGTTTTTCTTCTGTTGCTGTTATATCCAAAAACACTAATTCATCTGCACCTTCATCATAATATCTTTTAGCTAATTCAACAGCATTTCCTGCACTAATTAAATTAACAAAATTTGTTCCCTTTACTACCTCACCGTTTTTAACATCCAAACACGGAATAATTCTTTTTTTAAGCAAATCTTTTTAACTCCTCTAAACTAATTTTATTTTCATATATCGCTTTGCCTACTACAACAGCCGGAACATTTATATTTTCCAGTCTAATTAAATCTTCAAATTCCGAAACACCGCCTGAAGCAATTAGATTAATATTCTGATATTTTTTAATTAACTTCTCATACAGATAAATATTTGTTCCGTTTAGCATTCCGTCTTTTGAAATATCCGTACATAAAAATGAGAACAATTTTTTATTAATACAATATTCAATATGTTCTTCAATATTTATTCTACTAATTTCCTTCCATCCCTTTACGGCAATTTTATTATCTTTAACATCAACTGCTATTATTATTCTATCTTCGGGAATTTCAGTAATGACTTTTTCGAATTCAGGTTTATCCGTTACGGATATTGAACCGATAATAAGTTTATCTACTCCGCAATTTAATAATGATTTTGCTGTTTCTAATGTTTTTATTCCGCCACCGAATTGCAACATCAATCTGGTTTTTACTTTAATTTCTTCAATTAGTTTTAAAACGGAAACTTCCCCATTTACCGATGCCATTAAATCAACAACATGCAAATTAGTGAAACCGAATTCCTCATATTTTATTGCATAATCTAACGGGCTTCCTAAATACTCAATTCGTTTATCAAAATCTCCTTTAGTTAAACGTACAACTTTCCCTTCTATTATATCAATTGCAGGTATGACTTTCATAATTTTATAAAATTCTCCATTATTTTAATTCCTTGTTCCGCTGATTTTTCCGGATGAAATTGTATTCCCCAATAATTATCTTTATTAATTATAGCTGAAAAATTGCATCCATAATTTGTAGTTGCTATTGTAAACTTGTTAACCGGACAATAATATGAATTTGCAAAATAAAAATCTTTCTTATTTTCAATTCCATTAGTTAATTGGCATTCTTTTTCAATAGTAATTTCATTCCACCCCATATGCGGTATAATTAGGTTATTTTCTTTAAATTTTAATGTCGTTTCATCAATAATTCCCAAACATTCTGTATTACCTTCCTCGCTATTCTTTGTTAATAATTGAAGACCGAGACAAATTCCAAGCATTGGAATTGTTAAGCTCTTTAAAAACTCTACTAAATTATATTCTTTTAACCTATTCATTGCATAACTTGCTTCACCTACTCCGGGTAAAAGTATTTTATCGCACTTACTTAGTTCTTCTACTTTATTTGTTAAAATGAACTCTGTCGAAAAATCATTTAACACATTCAAAATTGATTTAATATTTCCGCTTCCGTAATCAATTACACCAATCATAAAAGCCCCTTTGTAGTTGGTAAAATATTCTTTGCTCTTTCATCATATCTAAGAGCTTCATTAAGCGATTTGGCAAATGCCTTAAAAATACTCTCAATTTTATGGTGATCATTTTTACCTTTACATCTAACGTAAAGATTGGCACGTAAACCGGCAGCTAAAGACTTAAAAAACTCTTCTGTTAATTCTGTAGGAAATTCACCAACCATAGTATTATTGAATTTACATTTGAAATTTAGATAAGATCTTCCGCTTAAATCTAATGCAAACTTAGTTATACTTTCATCCATCGGAAGTAAAAAACCATATCGTTTTATTCCTCTTTTTGTACCTAATGCTTTTAAGATAGCCTCTCCCAAAGCTAATCCTGTATCCTCAACTGTGTGATGTAAATCAACATCTAAATCTCCGATAACTTTAATCTCTAAATCGATATTACCGTGCCTTGCTATTTGCTGTAACATGTGATCAAAAAATCCGATACCCGTTTCAATTTCATTTATTCCCATACCGTCAAGATTTATTTTTATTTTAATCTTTGTTTCGTTAGTATTTCGTTCTATTATAGCTACCCTATTTAACTCTTCAATTACAGCAAATATTTCTTCAATAGTTTCATATTCTTTATTTTTATATAAATACTTTTTGCTATAAGATATATCAATAATATTTTCTGCTTCAACTCCTTCAATAAAATTTATTTGTTCTGCTTCAAAAATTTTTTTAAAAATAGGTTCAATTCTATCTATTTCCGTTTTTAATAAAATACCTTTATCGCTAATTTGTTTTAATTTAGTAATAATTCCATTTATATTATTCCCCTCAAAATTCAATACCTTATAATTTAAATAAATATTCATAACAATTCCTTAAGGTTATTTATAAATGATTCGTTTTGTTCTTTTGTTCCGATAGAAACGCGTAAACAACCTTCAAGGTTTACTTGATTACTTCGATCGCGAATAATAATATTCCTATCCGAAAGCTTTCGATATATTTCTTTTGGATTTTCGACTTTAAATAAAATAAAATTTGAATCGGTCTTATATACTTTTAATACTCTTTTTATTTTGTTTAATTCCCTTATCAAAAATTCACGTTGAATTTTTATTTTAGATATCACTTCATAATAATCCTCAACTCTTGATAAAGCTTTTAAAATAATATTTTCTGTTAGTTTATTGATACTATACGGAGCCTTAACTTTAAATAAGAGATTAATAATATTTTTATCTGCAATACAATATCCGCATCTTACTGCAGCTAATCCCCATGCCTTTGAAAACGTTCTTAGCAATATAATGTTATCATATTTTTTAATTAATTTTAAACTAGAATATTCTTCTGCAAAATCTATATATGCTTCGTCTATTACTATCACTATATCTTGCAAATTTGCCAACATCTCAATTTTAGAATAATCTAATAAATTTCCGGTCGGATTATTCGGTGAACATAAAAATAATATTTTCGTGTTTTCATCTTTTTCCATGTTGATCGCATCAATATCAATATCAAACATTTCAGTGAGATTAGCGTTTCGAACTTCAATATCATTTATATTACAACTAACATTATACATCCCGTACGTAGGTTCACAGATAATTACATTGTCATTATTCGGAATGCAAAATATTTTTATTAAAAGATCAATTATTTCATCACTGCCGACTCCGAAGAATAAATTTTCAGAGTTTATACCTAAAAATTCTGACATTTTTGTTCGCAGCATCGTTTGGTTTGGGTCAGGATAACGATTTAATTCTAAAAATTCTTCTTCTACAACACTTCCGAAAGGATTTTCGTTTGCATCTAATAATACTCCTGATAAGTTAGTACTTCTTGCAGATGTATATGGTTTTAGATTTAGAATATTTTTTCTTACAATCTTATTTAAATCCATTAATTTAACCTCACTTTTACGGCATTTGCATGAGCTTCAAGTTCTTCAGCTTCTGCCATTTTAATAATTGTGTTACTAATTGAATTCAATCCAAATTTGGTTAAACTTTGGAAAGTAATATTTTTCATAAACATCTCCACATTAACACCTCCGATTGATTTAGCATATCCGTTTGTAGGTAACGAGTGATTTGTACCGCTTGCATAATCACCTGCACTTTCACATGAATATTCACCTACAAAAACACTCCCGGCATTTGTTACATTAAGGGCTATATCTTCATTACATTTTGTATTAATGATAAGATGTTCCGGAGCATAATAATTGCTTAGTTCAATTGCCTTTTCCAAATCACTTGTAACTATACAAGCAGAGTTTTCGAGACATTTATTAACATACTCTTTTCTAGGTAACAATTTAGTTTGTTTGTTTATTTCTACATTAACTTTATTAGCAAATAATAAATCATCAGTCATTAGTATTACTTGACTATCAACTCCGTGTTCTGCTTGCGAAAGTAAATCAGCAGCAATGTATTTTGGATTAGCCGAATTATCAGCAATTACCAAAAGTTCGCTTGGTCCTGCAGGCATATCTATCATACAACTTGTTCCCATTAAAGGAAGTAATACTTTAGCAGCGGTTACATACTGATTACCCGGTCCAAAAATTTTATCTACTTTTTTAATATTTTCCGTACCTAAAGCAAACATTGCTATAGCTTGGGCTCCGCCTACCGAATAAAATTCTCTAATTCCACATTTTTCAGCAGTATATGCTAAAGCCGGGCTAATCTCCTTTCCGCCGAAGGGAGATGTAACAACAATTCTTTTACATCCGGCTATTTTTGCCGGAACTGCCAACATCAATAGCGTAGAAAAAAGAACAGCAGTTCCTCCGGGTATATATAGTCCCACATTTTCAATAGGAATCGGTTTTCTACTGCATTGTATTCCATCTTTTATTTCGATACTATAGGCATCCGGTTTTTGAAGTAAGTGAAATTTCCAAATGTTTTCATAAGCTTCATCAATTGCATTTTTAAGCTCTAAATCTATTTTCATTGCAGATATTCTTAATTCTTTTTCGCTTAATATTAGCTCTGCTCTATTGTTATTGTCTAATTCATTCGATATTTTTTTAAGACCACTTTCCCCTTTTGTTTTAATCTCTTCAAAAATATTGGTTACTAAAGGCAATAAGTTGCTATAAGAAATTGTTTTTCTACTTAAAAGACTTTCAACTTCTTTGTTTGTTATTTTAGTTAATTCAACTATTTTCATGGTATCATATTCTCAATTGGTAAAAGTAATATTCCCGAAGCGCCTTCTTTTTTAAGCTCTTTATTAATATTCCAAAACATTCCGGAAGGAATTACAGCATGAATTGCAACCATTCCCGGTTCTGCTAAAGGCATAATTGTGGGACTTTTTAATGCCGGAACAATTTTTTTTATTTTTTCAATCGATTCCGTAGGAGCATTCATCATCAAATACTTAGAACGCTTTGCAATTAAAGCCGAATCAATTCGACTTAATAAATCTTCTAATAAGTCAGCTTTTTTAATATCGTCATAAATGTTTTTGTTAGCTATTATTACTGTTTCACTTGAAAAAATGTCAAAAGATTTTACCAATTTATTAATCTTTAATGTATTTCCGGTGCTAACAATATCACAAATTAAATCTGCAACGCCAAGTGAAGGAGTTATTTCTACCGAGCCGCTAATTTCAACAACTTTAGCTTTTATATTGTTTTCATTAAGATATTTTTTTAATAAGTTTGGATAAGATGTAGCTATTTTTTTGTTAATTAAGTCTTCTGGTTTTTCAATCTTAATCCCATCTGGGGCTGCAATTGATAATTTACATTTACCGAACCCTAATTTTCTTATTATCTCAACATCAGATTGTTTTTCGAAAATAACATCTTCACCTACAATACCTATATCGGCAACACCGTCACTTACATATTCCGGAATGTCATCATCTCGTAAAAATAGCAGATCAAGTTCTAAGTTTTTTGCACTAATTATTAATCTGTCGTTATAGTCCTCAATATCAAGATCACAATTCCTAAGTAATTGTAAACTTTTATCGGTTAATCTACCTTTTTTTTGTAATGCTAATTTCAAATTTCCGTTTGGCATAAATTCTCCTTTAAAACGAAAAAACCCCGACTTACGCCGGGGTTTTATTTATACATATAAATTAATTATCTAGTTATAATAGTTTAAAATTATCCGGCGCTTGGTTTTTCTCCAAGTGATGATGATGTAGATGATGTAATGCTACCGAATAATTTTTCATAATTTTAAATTTTCTTTTAGGTCTAAAATAAAGTAAAAAAATAAAAAATCAAGTTTTTTATTTTTTTTGTTGACAAAGCAATTTTAATTGATTAATTTTACTTTGTATTTCAAAGTACTTTATGTAGGAGACATAAAATGGAAGATTTAAACAAATTAGACGAGTTGCAGTACATAAAAAAAGTAATGCAAGATAGTAAAAGGATTGTTGCCGAAGACGGGCATAGTCTTATTTTTTGGGGGATACTTGTAACAATCGGACAATTGATTACTTTTTTAGTGTTTTATTTTAATGTTTTTAGAGAATATTTTGTTTACGTTTGGCCCGTATTAGTTTTAATTGGTTGGGTGTATTCTTTTTATTATAACCGAAAAAAATATGGCAATCAACAAGTTCATACTTTTGCAGGCAAAATATTAGGAGCAGTTTGGAAAAGTTTTGGTATAACTGCAACAATATTGGGTTTTGTACCGGCAATATTCGGTGCCATAAACAACGGAAGCCATATTAACCCCTTAATAGGAACTGTTCTTGGGATGGCATATTTTATTACAGGATATATATACGGTAAAAAATGGATTACTTATTTATCCTTCGGATGGTGGATTGGTTCAATTTTTATGTTTATATTCCCCAATATTTACTCTTTACTTATTATGTCGCTTTTATTGATCTGTTTACAAATAGCTCCGGGTATATTTTTGAGAATACAATATTTTAAGGAATTAAAGAAATAAAATGGAAAATTTTGACCATCAACAATTAGACGAAATTATTCATTCACGAATTCGGTTGGCTATTATGGCTGTTCTTGTAACTGTGGATGAAGCAGAATTCAATTTTCTTAAAGAAAAAGTAAATGCAACAGACGGAAACTTGTCTACTCATCTTAAAAAATTAGAAGAAGCCGGTTATGTTGCTGCTCAAAAAACATTTGAAAATAGAAAACCGGTATCAAGATATTTACTTACCGTAAAAGGTAAAAAGGCTTTTGAAATTTATATTGAAAAATTAGAGAACATGCTAAAAAAATAAAAATTTTTATCCGTATACTTTGTTTTTCAAAGTACTTTAATAATATTTAACTAAATCAAATTAGGAGAAACAACAATGAAAAAGGTAGCCTTAATGCTTGCAATAATACTATTATCTTTAATTAATATTATCTATCCCCAAACAAATTTAACATTATCAAAAGAAACAATGTCTGCAATTAAGCAGGCAGATGACTTCAAAGATTTAGATCTTTATCTCAAAGCACGTGCTTTTTCAGAAAGAGAATATTTAAGTAACCAAGAAATTAATTTTTTCCGTTATCACGTTGCCTATTGCAATTTTAGAATTTCTTATATCTACTTAAATAAAAAAGACATGACAAATTTTAATAAATATATGGATGAGGCACGTAAATTATTAAAAGAAAACATTGAAAAAGATGATAAAGATGCAGAATCAATGGCTTTACTTTCTACTTGTAACGGTATTAAAATTACCGCTGATAATAGTCTAGGTCAATCATTAGGACAAGAATGCATGATGCTTATTGCTAATGCCAAAGAAATAGCACCCGAAAATCCCCGTGTAATCCTTCAAGAAGGGATTGTAAAATTTAATTTTCCTGACTTTTTTGGTGGGGATAAAATTAAAGCAAACGAGCTTTTTAAGAGAAGTATCGAAGTACTAAAAAACATAAAAAATGATAATTATGCCTGGGGATTAGGAGATGCATATGCATGGTATATTACAAGTCTAATTGCATTAAACAAACATAACGATGCAAAAATTGCCGCTGAAGAATCACTTAAAATTAACCCGGATTTCGCTTGGATAAAATATGGTCTTTTACCAAAAATTAAACAATAATTAAATATTAAACAATAAACTAAAGAACTATGAAAAAATTAATAATTTTTGCGTCAATATTATTTTTATATCAAATATTTTATGCCCAGAACAGTACAAAAATATCCGGAACTGTTATGGATGAGGACAATAATCCCCTTCAGTATGTAAATGTTTTTATATTGAACTCTTTTGAAGGAAGTATGACCGATGAGAAAGGAAATTTTTCTTTTATCACGAAACAAAAAAATAGTGTAGAAATTGTTGCCGGAATGGTGGGTTATGAAAAATATTCAATTATCATTGACCTAAATAAAATTAATGATAAGCCAATAATCATAGTTCTAAAAAGTAATACAATTTCTACAAACGAGGTTGTAATTACTGCAAGCTCGTTTGGCTCTGAAAAAGGGAAAGGTGTAGTAATGACTAATATTGATGTACTTACTACACCTGGAGGTGCCGGAGATATTTTCCAAGCGCTAAAAACTATGCCCGGTTTAACTTCGGTTTCCGAAAGTGCGGAATTATACGTACGAGGAGGAGATCCGATAGAAACATTAACTCTAATAGATCAAGCCACATTATACCACCCATATACTTACGAGTCATCCTACGGCGGATTGTTTTCAAACATCAATTCTGACAATATAACCGGGATGTTCTTTTCAAGCGGAGGGTTTTCTGCAAAATATGGGAATGCACTATCAGGAATTCTAGACTTAAGCTCAAATAATGAACCATTAAAGTCTACTTACAAATTAGGGTTATCATTGGCTGCAATCGAAATTAATACTTCAATTCCGATAATAAATGAAAAATTTGGCTTTAGAATTAGCGGACGAAAAAGTTTTACAAAACCAATCTTTTGGTTAAACGGTGATAATAGAGATTTTACTAATGAACCGATTTCCAAAGATTTTACTTCTAACATAATTTATAAGTATTCTTCAACAGGAAGAATAAAAACTTTCTTTTCTTATGCATCAGATAAACAAGGGGTTATAATTAATCAACCGGGATATATAGACGAATTTAACGGAATTTCCAAAAATTATTTTCTAAATACTCAAATAAGTGATATTTTGTTTACAAAAGTAGTTGTAAAATCAAGTATCTCATATTCAAAATTTGATAGAAATTGGCAATTAGGATTGCTTGATTTAGATAAACTTGATGAGAATATAAAGGTCAGAACTGATTTTGAATTCCCTTTATCAAATTTTAAATTTAATTACGGTTTTGAAGTTGAAAATAGACTAACCTCGTTTTTAGGGATAATTCCTGTTGAAGATTATGATATGAGAGAAAACGGACAATCCAAAGTAATTGACGCCGGTTTTGAAATTACACGTTACGGGTTTTATTTAGAAACAGAGTATCCAAATTTTCTTAAGATAAAAGGTGTTTCATTAGTTGCGGGAGTAAGAAGCGACTATATCCCCAAACTTGATGTTTATTGGATTGACCCAAGATTTAATATAGGATATAAATTTTGCGAAAATACTTCTGTGGCGTTTGGTTTCGGTGTATTTCATCAACATCCCGATCCCAGACTTTATTCGAGCTTAGACGGTAATCCAAATCTCAAAGCCATGCAGGCAATTCATTTTGTTACTTCATTTAATCATAAATTTTCTGATAAAGATGAAATAAGAATAGAGGCATATTACAAAGACTACAAAAATTTGCCTTTAGAGGATAATATTAATTTTTACAATAATAACGGATTCGGATTTGCAAAAGGAATTGATTTCATTGCAAAAGGTATACTATTCGGAAAAATTGATAGTTATGTCTCTTACGGTTTAATCTCAACTAAAAGAAAATGGATGGATTATAAAGAATTAACATCCAGTGAATTTGATATTACTCATAATTTAAATATTGTTGCAAAGTATAATTTAACTAATCATATACAATTAGGTCTAAATTACAAATACTCAACAGGAAAACCTTTTACTCCCGTAATTGATAGTAGATTCGATAATGAAGAAAATTTCTTCATTCCGATTTATGGAAAAGATAATTCAGCAAGATATAAGGACTATCAGCGTTTAGATCTTAGATTAACTTACTTAGCCGCTTTTTTCGAAAACAATTTCACTGTTTTTTATATTGAAGCATTAAACATATTAAATATTAAGAACATTATGAATCATTCATATTCTTACGATTATAAAACAAAACAAGATGTAAATAGTTATTTCGGAAGGAGAATGATTGTTTTTGGTTTTCAGACAACAATTTAGTTTTAAACCTTTTTTATAGATTGAAGTGTCCAATCTATAATTAAATAAAAAAAACTAGTTTACTTGAGATTAAAAGCGGAGATCTAAAAATGATTAACTCAGTAAGTGCAAATCAATTCCAGTACCAACCGAATTTCAATTTTGAAACAAAACTTAGCGATGAGCAAAAAAGTACGTTAAAAACAATTATTTCCCAGTACGACCCGGAAAACATGACCGAAGAATCGACTAAACAGATGATGAATGAAATTAAAGATGCCGGTATTGTTCCAAGCAAAGAATTTGGCGAAATAATGGATAAGGCAGGTTTTAAAAGACCCGATCCGCCAAGGGAAGGTCAGATGCCCCCCAAAGGTGAAATTCCTAATTTTACAAACAAAAATTCAGTAGAAGTATTTCTTTCTTTTATGTCTAAACATGAAACCGGTTCTGCAACAAAAGAAGATTTTGAAAATATGGTTCAACAATTAACTGCAAACGGAGAAGATTTACAAGGGTTATTTATCGACAAAAAATCATAACATAAATTTTTTCACAAACCCCTCTTATTTAGTAGATTACTGCAGTCGATTAAATGTGTTCCCTTTGATAATCGGCTGCATTTTATTTTCCCCAAATTATTTATTTTATTTTCTCCTAAATATAAATTATTTTTTAAAATTAAATAAATAATTAGTTGCCGTTTTGAGAAAATTAGAATATTGGGAAAAGAATTTAATCTTTATTTGGATAAGCCAATTTTTAGGGATGGTCGGTATGAGTGCCGTTGTTCCCTTTCTTCCACTTTTTGTTAGAGAATTAGGCGTAACCTCGACATCAGAGGTCTCAACATGGAGTGGATTAGTGTTTGCCGGACCTTTTATTGCTTCTTTTTTCATTACTCCGTTGTGGGGCATGTTAGGTGATAAATACGGTAGAAAATTGATAACCGTTCGTGCCATATTAGGACTAGCTATAGCACAATTTTTTGTCGGTTTAAGCCTCAATGTTTATCAATTATTTATAACAAGAGTATTACAAGGATTCTTAAGCGGATTCGTTCCGGCAGCTTTGGCTTTAGTTGCCGCAAATACTCCGAAAGAAAAAAATGCATTCTCATTGGGCGTTTTACAAACATCAATTGCTGCAGGAAATATATTTGGTCCACTTATAGGCGGATTTTTAGCTGACATGGTTGGTTTTAGAGCAGTATTTTTTATTGTATCGGGGCTCCTCTTTATAACTTCAATATTTTTTATGATTTTTGTTAAAGAAATTAATAAAGTTGATAAAAATGCCAAGCATGAATCAGTGATTACAAATCTGAAATTTGTTTTTCAGAATAAACCCTTACTGAATATTTCTATTATGGTATTTTTAGCAGCATTCGGGTTTGCTTTAGTTCGCCCTATATTTGTTTTATATTTTGAAGACTTTACAATTAATAGTTTATATTTTGCAACTATTGCCGGTAGCGTATATGCAATTGTAGGAGTAACAAATTCAATTAGCCCGCCTTGGTGGGGAAAGTTAAGTTCAAAAATCGGTCACAAAAAAGTTCTAATTTACTCTGCTTTAATTACAGGTTTAATGTACCCTCTTCATTATTTTATCACAAATTATTTTTACTTATACCCCGTTCGTGCTTTAATAGGAATTGGTTTCGGAGGATTATCGCCTATAATGTTTGCACTAATGAGCAACCTATCTCCCCAGTCGAATAAAGGGGGAATTTTAAGTATCGGAAGTAGTTTTCAAATATTAGGGAATTCATTAGGATTGGTATTAGGCGGTTTAATTGCGGGATTTACGGGATTTAGAATCCCTTTTGTTATTACAGGAATTATTTATTTAAGTATTATTCTTTTTGCAAACAAGATAAATTCTAACTAATGTTCTTAGCCTTAGACCAATCACCATAGTTAAATTTTATAAAAATTGCAGAAGAATAAATTATAATATAAACCGGTAAAGTAGCCCAAGCTCCTTTTAAACCGTATCCCATAAATACTCCGAAAAAATATCCGGCAGGAACAAAAATTAGACAATTCATAATTACTTCTGCAGCCATTACAAATAATGAGTTCCCCTTTGCTTGTAATCCGTTTGATAAAACAACGCCTATTGCATAAAAAATTTGACCGAATCCGGCAATCTTAAGTGCCGGAATTGCAACTTGTATCAAATCTCTATCGGTAGTAATAATTAATAAAAATTGATCAGGAATAATTGTAAATATCAACCCGACAAAAATTGTATATATTGTTGCCAATTTACTTGTTTCGTTACCAAGATTTTTAGCCAATTTAATGTTGTCGTCACCAATTGCGGTAGCCACTAAAGTTTGAGCTGCAATACCAAAACCAAAACAGGGCATAATAGAAACAAACAATGAAGAAATAACTAATTGGCTAGCGGCTTGTTCTGCTGTTCCTATCAAGCCGGTTATGGCTACAAAGCTTAAAAATCCAATAAGGATAAATACATTTTGAAATGAGACCGGTAATGAAATAGAAAGAATTTTTTTAAGAATTTTTAAATCCGGAACTATGGATCTAAAAAGATTATATTTATGTCTATAACCGGAAGAAATAGCAACAACAAAGTAAAAAACGGCATCACAAATAGTAGCCAAAGTACTGCCTAACCCGGCACCTGCCAACCCCATAGGTTCTATTCCGAATTCACCGTATATGAAAATATAATTAAAAATAATATTAAATAAATTAATCAATATTCCTGAAATCATAAAAACTTTTGTGTTCCCAATTCCGAAATAAAATCCTCGAAACGAAACCGTGATTAAAAAGAACGGAATACCTAAAAAGCGATAAAACAAATAATCAGCCGCAAGATTCCCCACAGTAAAATCTGCAGCAAAAAAATTAGCAATTGTAGATGAAAAAAACACAAAAACAAGTGAAACAATAATACCGATAATAAAACCAAATACAATCGATGAATCTAAGACCTTACCACACCTTAAAAAGTCTTTAGAACCGTTATTATGGGCAATTAAAACATGCGTACCTGTAGCCAAACTAGAAAAGAAACTAACAATAGCCCAAGTGGCTAAAACACCCAATCCCATAGCAGCTAAAGCATAAGTTGCATTATCTAATCTACCTATCATTGCAGTATCAACTAAACTAACAACCATTTGAGTCGATAATCCGGCAATAGCAGGTAAAGCAAGTTTTAGAATATTCTTGTATGTAGAAAAATCAATTTTAAATTTCATATCAAAAAATAACGAATAAAATTCTTTTTGTAAATTATTTTTTTGTAAATAATATTGCATAATTATAAAATTTTATTAATAAATCTTGACTTTAATTGTAAAATATTCCTATTTTAAATAAACATAACCTAAATTAATCGGAGGAAAGATGAAAAAGCAGTACTTGTTTAGTTTGTTTGTTTTATTTGTTTTTATGATAAGTATCAATGTTAATTCACAGACATTAGACGGAACATGGAAGTGCCTATATGCTACATATGATGACGACACAAACGGAGCCGGTTATCCGATAATTGACGTAGGAGTAATAAGCGAAAACAACTTTGTTGCTCTTGTTAGCAGAGCTTCAAAATCATCATTTTATTTAGTAGGTTATAAAGATGCTGATTCTTCACACGGAAGATTAGGAACTTATCCGTATGGAAGTGCAGCAGCAAACTTACACACAATTTGGTATAACATGTTTGATCAAGTTGAATTGAATGATCCTAATGCATTGGCTGCAAAGGATAATTTAGTTTATGTTGCAAATAACGACAACGACCATAATATATTAGTTTTTGAATTTGGTCCTGATTCAGTTTATTCTTATCCGGCTAGAATGTCAACGGGTTCAGATTATATTTGGGCTATTGATATTGATGATGCGGGAAGAGTATATGTT
>JAEXOD010000065.1 GCA_023447335.1 Bacteroidota bacterium | reverse complement strand
GTATTGGGTTGATGCTTACTCATGAATTTATCGAAAAACATAACGGTAAAATCACCGTAGAAAGCGAACTAGGTAAAGGAAGTAAGTTTATAATTGAATTTCCATTAGCCGAAATTTAATTTTTTTTTGGCTAAGATATATGCATCCCAAACCAATGTATTTTTTATTAGGCTAAAATACTTCCATTTTTATAAGAGTTACAAAATACCGTTTGTGCAGAGCTTAAGGACATAAAAAAATAGATTTTAAATGTAAGAACTGAAATTTTAGAAAATTAATTGTTGTTATCTTGAAACTCTTTCCTTTATTCAATAAATCCCGGTTTAAATCAATAGTTGTCTAAAGTTTAAGTAAAATTACTCCTAAATTACTAACACCTTTTACAACCGGTTTATTTTTTTACAAGTGTTTTTATGTTATAAAAATATTGTTTTATCGGAGTGATTAACTATTAAAAATTCCCACTGATAATTCCTTTGCGAAATAATCCCCCAGCGGATGGGGGATTATTGCTATCATGTAAACAAAATTAAGTACCCTTTTTATTTCTGTTTTTCGGCAATTAAATTTAATGCACTACCGGCTTTAAACCATTCAATTTGGTTTTTATTAAATGTATGATTGAGTTTTATTTGGTCAGAAGTTCCGTCTTTATGTTTAACTAACAAAGTTAATTGTTCGCCTTCAGTCAATTCTTTTAATCCAATTAAACTAACAAGATCGTCTTCTTTTATTTTGTCATAATCTGCCGGGTTAGCAAATGTTAAAGGTAACATTCCTTGTTTTTTTAAATTGGTTTCATGAATGCGGGCAAAACTTTTAACAATAATTGCTTTTCCGCCTAAAAAGCGAGGTTCCATAGCGGCATGTTCTCTGCTGCTCCCTTCACCATAATTTTCATCGCCTATAACTACCCATCCTGTATTTTGGGCTTTATACTCTCGCGCCACTTCATGAACTACTTTATATTCTCCGGTATTATAATTTTTAACTTTGCCGGCTTCATCGGTAAAAGCATTAATTGCTCCTAAAAACATATTCCCGGAAATATTATCTAAGTGACCTCTGTATTTTAACCAAGGTCCTGCCATAGAAATATGGTCGGTTGTACATTTCCCTTTTGCTTTTAACAGAATAGGCATATCAATATAATCCTCACCGTTCCATGGTTCAAACTTCTCTAAAAGCTGAAGTCTATTGCTTTGTTTATCTACCGCCACATCGATATCGGAAAACATATCTGAAGGCGGAATATAACCGTCATTATCTTCTAAAAATCCATTCTTGGGTAATTCATCACCATAAGGACTATTAAGTTTTACTTTTTCCCCTTTATCATTTGTTAAGAAATCATTTTCGGGGTCAAAAGACAAACTACCTGCAATTGCCAGAGCGGTTGTAATTTCAGGACTTGCAACAAATGCTAATGTTTCGGGGTTTCCGTCATTTCGTTTTGCAAAGTTTCTATTAAAAGATGTAATAATAGTGTTACGCTCACCGGTTTTTGCATCCATTCGTTTCCACATTCCTATACACGGACCGCAGGCATTGGCTAATACTACTCCGCCAACATCTGTTAGAACTTTTAATTGTCCGTCTCTTTCTATGGTTTTGCGAACTTGTTCGCTACCCGGAGTAATGGTAAACTGTGCTTTAGCTTTTAATCCCATCGATAGAGCTTGTTTGGCAATAGCTGCCGCTCTATCTATATCTTCGTAACTACTGTTTGTACAGCTACCGATTAAACCTACACTTACTTTATCAGGATAATTTTTCTCTATTACCGCATTTTTCATTTCACTTACAGGAATTGCTAAGTCAGGTGTAAAAGGACCATTTAAATGGGGTTTTAATTCTGTTAAATTTATCTCTATTACTCTGTCAAAATATTTTTCGGGATTAGAATAAACTTCTTCGTCTGCTTTTAATTCATCTTTTATTTCGTCGGCAAGTAAGGCAAGATCTTCTCTTTTGGTTGCTTTAAGGTAATTAGCCATTTTTTCGTCATACGGGAAAACTGAAGTAGTGGCACCTATTTCTGCACCCATATTGCAGATTGTTCCTTTTCCTGTGCAAGAAATAGAGTTTGTTCCTTCTCCAAAATATTCAACAATTGCACCGGTTCCACCTTTAACAGTTAAAATACCGGCTAGTTTTAGAATAACATCTTTTGGGCTTGTCCAACCGCTTAATTTTCCTGTTAGCTTAACCCCGATAAGTTTAGGCCATTTAAGTTCCCAGGGCATTCCGCTCATAACATCAACAGCGTCAGCGCCGCCTACTCCTATTGCAAGCATACCTAATCCGCCGGCATTTGGAGTATGGCTATCCGTGCCTATCATCATCCCTCCGGGGAATGCATAGTTTTCTAAAACTACTTGGTGAATTATGCCGGCTCCCGGCTTCCAAAATCCGACACCATATTTTTTAGAAATACTTTCTAAAAAATCATAAACTTCTTTGTTCTCATCAATCGCATCTGCTAAGTCGCTTTCTGCTCCAACTCGTGCTTGTATTAAGTGGTCACAATGTACGGTTGAAGGAACTGCGGTAGTTCTTTTTCCGGAGTGCATAAATTGTAGTAAAGCCATTTGAGCGGTTGCATCTTGCATGGCTACTCTATCAGGTGAAAGCTCAACATAATCTTTTCCTCTATCAAAACCTTTGGGAGTGTTATCCCATAAATGAGCGTATAATACTTTTTCTGCGTAAGTTAAATTTCGACCTAATGCTTGTCTTGCGTCTTGGACTTTTGATTTGAAAGTAGAATATTTTGCTTTTATCATTTCTAAATTTGCGGTCATACTTTCTCCGGGATTATTATTTTAATTAAAACGTAAAAATTTTTATTATAGTTCATGTAACATTAATAATTAGATGTTTAATTTATTAATTTGATTCTTTTTGACTATAAATTTTAATTAATAATTAATATAAATTAATAGTTTTTTTATATATTTTGCAAATAAACTTTTTAATAAAATGATACAAGAACAAAAACTAAAAGCATGGATTGTTACGGCAGATATGGGTTACGGGCATCAAAGAGGTGTACATCCTTTAGAAGATATTGCCGAAACGGGAATAATTACGGTCGGACAAAACGATAGCTCTAATGTAGATGAAAAAAAACTTTGGAAGCAATTATTAGAAGGTTATGAGTTTTTTTCAAGAGCGAGAAGCATTCCGGTTATAGGTAAATTTTTATTTGGAATATTGGATGCGTTATTGCATATTCCTTCATATTATCCTATTAGGGATTTATCCGATAGTACTATGCAAGTAGAGACGTTGCAAAAGTTTATTAAAAACGGATTATGTAGGGGAATGATGAATAAGATAAGCAGTAACGATTTACCGATGGTTACTTCATTTTATGCCCCCGCAATTGCTGCCGATGTTAAGGGGTATAACAAAATTTATTGTATTATTTGTGATGCTGATATTAATAGAGTATGGGTTGCAAAACATCCGTGGGATAGTAGAGTTAATTATTTTGTACCATGCGGAAAAGCCGCTCAAAGGTTGAAAGCTTACGGTGTTCCCGAAGAAAGAATTTTATTAACCGGATTTCCGCTACATAAAAGTTTACTTGGAGACGAAAATTTATCTATTCTGAAATCAGATTTAGGACAAAGACTTGTTAATTTAGATCCAAGCGGTAGATTTATGCATTTATACGGGAAAAGTGTTGAACATTTTTTAGGCGAAGAAAATTTAAATTGTAAAAAACGAGATAGATTAACAATTACTTATGCAGTAGGAGGAGCTGGAGCATTAAAAGAAATAGGGGGTAAAATTGCAAAAAGTTTAAAATTTAAATTATTGAACGGAAATGTTAAGTTAATATTAGTTGCAGGAATAAGACCCGAAGTAAAGAAGTACTTTGAACAAATTATTGAAAAATTAGGTTGTAATGAAAACAGCATTGAAATAATTTATGATACTGATAAATATAAATACTTCGAAAAATTTAACAATGCTATTAGAAGAACTGATATACTTTGGACAAAACCAAGTGAATTATCCTTTTATTGCGGATTGGGATTACCGATAATAATTGCCCCGGCTATCGGAAGCCAGGAAGTATTTAATAAAAAATGGTTATTTGAAATAAACGTAGGAATAAAACAAGAAAATCCGGATTTTTCGGATCAATGGCTTTTTGATATGCTAAATTCCGGAAGGTTAGCTGAATCTGCTTGGAACGGTTTTCTTAAATCCAGAAAACTTGGAGTATTTAAAATTCAGGAGGTGCTGAATACGGGAAAATATATGGGAAACGAATCTTATGTTTTTAGATAATAACGAGTAAAATTATGGATACAAAAAAACAAAAATATATGTTTTTTTATTTAAAAACCGGCGGAGGGCATTTAGCCCCGGCAAAAGCTGTTGCCGGTTATTTAGAAAAGTATTACTCAAATGATTGTTCGGTTATTTTGGTTGACGGACTAAAAGAAGCTCCGGAATATAGTAGATTTATTATAGAAGACGGATACAGAATTTTACAGAATAACGCTAAATGGTCGTTTGAGTTTTTGTATGCCGTAAATAAACTTTCAGTATTTGCCAAATATAATAGTACTTTAGTTTCTGGTAGAGTTGTTCCTTATATCAAAAAACAAATTTTAGCAGAACTTCCTGATAAAATTGTTATTTTTCATTTCTTTTTAATAAAACCGGTTTATGCAATTCTTAAAAAACTTAAATTAAACATTCCGGTAATAACGGTAGTTACAGATCCTTATTCGGCTCATCCGGTATGGTTTTTAAACAAAAAACAAAAAATGGTTGTGTTTAGCGAAAAAGTAAAAGAATATGCTTTAACTCAAAAAATTAAACCACAGAATTTAGAAGTATTCCAATTTCTTTTAGATGAAAAATTTTCAACACCTCCGGATAAAAATTTAATTCCGCCACTAAAAGAAAAGTATTTGATAAATAATGAATTAAAAACAATTTTAATTGTCGGAGGCGGAGACGGAATTCCCCGCGGAAGTCTAATTTTAACAAAGTTAATTGAAGCAAGTGTAAAAGCCAATATAATAATTGTATGCGGAAAAAATCAAAAACTATTTAAGTTTGCATCCAAAATTAAACTAAAGAAAAATGTTGAAAATTTGCATGTTTACGGATATGTAGATTTTATATATGATTTGCTTAATATTTCGGATATAGTAATATCCAAATGCGGAGCTTCAACATTTATGGAAATATTGCTAAGCAAAAAAATACCGGTAATTACAGATTATATATGGGAACAAGAAAAAGGGAATGTTGACTATCTGGTTGAAAACGAGATGGGGATATTTGAAAAGAAATTGAAAAAATTACCCGAAATTATTTCAAGATTGATTGAAGATAAGGAATACTATAACTCGTTTATTAACAATATAAATAAAGCCGGCATTAAAAACGGGTTAAAAGATTTTTCCGAATATCTGTATAATAATTAATATTTATGCATATTTATTTTGTAGCATTTATTAAAAATAAGTATATTTAAAATTAAATTAATTCGGGAATTTTATGTTAAAGAGAGTTTTACTTTTATTAATTATTTCAACAAGTATTTTATATTCTCAAAAAGAAAATATAAATTCGGAAGTTAAATCGGATGTATACTTACAAGGGTTCTATTGGAATTCACCTCCGGGAGGTATTTGGTACGATAGTCTTAGTAAAATTGCTCCGCGCTTGTCATCTGCGGGTTTTAGCGGAATTTGGTTCCCTTCGCCTGCCAAAGGTGCAGGGGGCGGTTTTTCTATGGGTTATGATCCTTACGACCATTATGACTTTGGGGAATATTACCAACAGGGTTCCAAAGAAACTCGGTTTGGTAGTCGTGAGGAATTGATTAATGCAATTAATTCATTTCATGATGTCGGAATACAAGTTTTTGCGGATGCTGTAATGAATCATATGAACGGAGGTGAGGGAAAAGCTCCGTATGAATGTAAGCCTTATCCTTCTTACCCCGATTCCGGCTGGTTGGCTTTTAATTACCCATATGGTTCACAAAGATTTAAAAAAACCGCCGCACATTTTTATCCTAATAGTCAAACTTGCGACGTTAATCCTCCTTATCACGGAGCCGGAGATCCATTGTTTCAATTTGGGGAATGGCTTGCTCACGATAGATCTTTTGTTAGAGATAGTTTAATTGAATGGGGAAGATATTTAAAACAAGTTATAGGTTTTGACGGGTTTAGACTTGATGCCGTTAAAGGGATTGATCCTATGTTTATGGGGGCATGGATAAGTGCAGTAAATAATGACGGATTTAATGTTGCCGAATATTACGGCTCTGCTAGCGAGATAGGAACTTGGCTACATTATACTCAAAATGTTTACGGAGGTAATGTTTCTATGTTTGATTTTCCTTTAAGATTTACTCTTAAGGATATGTGCAATAATACTTCCGGTACATTCGATATGAATAACTTAGATAATACCGGATTAATAAACTCAGGAATTTCAGGATTTGACGTATCTACATTTGTTGAAAATCACGATTTAGATAGAATAGGCTG
>JAEXOD010000218.1 GCA_023447335.1 Bacteroidota bacterium | reverse complement strand
AATTTTTTTCAACAAGTTTTTTATAATCATCTTCTGAAAAGGATGATTTGAAACCACATGATGAAGTATCTTTGTTAATAGTTTCTAATGCAATAACTTCATTTTGTTCGTTCCTTACTACATAAATAGTTTGGGTGATTTCTTTAACAGTGTTATCTTTTGTGATAATTCTAAAAGTGATCTGTTTTTTGTTTTCTTTTCCGGAAATTAAGTAGGTTAGTTCTTTTTTTACTTTAAACCGGTCTTCTTCATAAATTATAGCGTTTAGTCCACCCATCTCGTCTGTTAATTCTTTAGAAGAAAAACCGGTTACGTTTAGAACGGAATCGGAAATAAAACTTGGTGTTTCTGAGTTCAAATAAGTTATTGTAAAAAATTCCGAATCACATTTTTTTACTAATTCAAAAATTCTGCTTTCAATTTCGGTCATATAGTATTTTGGTTTAATATAGAACTTACAAAAATAGAAAAATTTTTGATTAATTAAAACAGATTAGTAAAACTGTTTTCCATGTGTTATATTAATATGTTTATATTATTTGTTTTATTAAAAAAGCATAATTATATATTACGCTTAGAAAGTTTGGTGAACTAATACTATTAATTAAGATTTCCTAATATAAGAACGAATCAAGTGGAACAAATCAAAAGCAAATATCCTCTTAAAGTATCTTTTAACATCTTATTTACCGGATGGACTATTGTGGTTTTTGTAATCAGTTATTGGTTTTATCAGACTATAATAAATGAAACATATCTTCTTGCTAAAAAAGAAGCTTTTAAGGGATATGAAAAAGATGTAATAATGCGTTTATGGGCTACAAGACACGGGGGTGTTTATGTCGCGGTAGATGAAAAAACTAAACCTAATCCTTATTTAAAAATAGAAGAAAGAGATATTGAAACTCCTTCGGGCAAAAAATTAACGCTCATGAATCCTGCTTATATTACAAGAGAAGTACATGAATTATATTTTGCCGAATTAGGAATTAAAAGTCACATAACAAGCATTAATCCGATTAGAAAAGAGAACGAAGCGGATAATTGGGAAAAAAAAGCTTTGTTGAAATTTGAAGAAGGAATTAAAGAAGTTTATGAAATAGATACTATTAAAGGCAGAAAATATTTTCGATATATGGCTCCGTTAATTACCACACAAGGTTGCTTAAAATGTCATGCTCAACAGGGGTATAAATTGGGTGATATACGAGGCGGAATTAGCTCTTCGGTTGAATGGATTGGTTATCAAACGGCTATTAATAAACAATTTAATAATATTTTAATCGGTTCTTTATTTATATGGTTTATCGGAACGGTTGGAATATTTATTGTTAAAAGACGCTTTATAATTTATATCACTTTACGTGATAAAAAAGAAAATGAGATTAACGAAAAAAATAATGAGCTTAAGTTAACAAAGGAATTATTAGAAAAGAATTTAAATGAGAAAGAAAATTTAATTGAAGAACTGATAACAACAAAATCCAAACTTGAACTTATAAATGCCGAAAAAGATAAATTACTAACAATAATTGCACACGATCTTAGAAGTCCTTTTCAAGGATTTATTGGATTAACAGAGCTTATGGCTGATAAGTCTGAAAGTTTTTCACGAGAAGAAATGGCAGAGATTAGTGCCCAAATTAACAAAAGTGCCGGAAATTTATATAAATTGTTGCATAATTTGTTAGAATGGGTAAAAATTCAAAAAGGTTTAATTGAGTATTTGCCCTTAAAACTAAATTTATTGGAACTAGTTCAGCATAATGTTGACCTAATAAATCAACGTGCAGCGGAAAAAGAAATTAAGTTATACTATAAAATTGAGGATTGGTTATTTGTTTTTGCCGATTTAAATATGCTAAATACTATTTTTAGAAATTTGTTGACCAATGCTATTAAATTTAGCAACAAGGGTAGTGAAATAACCATATCAGCTATTCAAAACGGAGAACATGTTGTTGTTTCCGTTAAAGATACCGGAATCGGAATGAGTAAAAAATTACTTTCCGACTTATTTAAGATAGGAGAAAAAGTCGGTAGAAAAGGAACAGGTGACGAAGAAAGCAGTGGTATAGGTTTGTTGTTATGTAAAGAATTACTAGAAAAAGCCGGTGGTAAGATATGGGCTGAAAGCGAGCAAGGAAATGGTTCGGTGTTCAGTTTTTCAATTGCAGCCTATAAAGAGAATATTTAAAATCAGATTGCCTCTACGCAAATTATCAGACTATAAATTTACTTTTTTATGTGATAAATTATATCTTCTGATTTATCTAAATCAGTTATTGATTTGTTAAAACCCGAAAAGTACTCAATCTTCTTAAAACCTGTTGCGGTTAATAGGTTTATCAAATCTTGATGATTATGCGTGTATAAAGTAGTTGTAATTAGTCTGTTTTCTTTTAAGTTATTTTTGTTAACAGTCAAAATATTAAAATTTATATATGAGTCTAAAAAATCATAAAATCTAATGAATATTTGAGATTGATCTTCTGTAATACCCAATACCCGTTTATTTTCATTAAGGATTTTTTGGTAATTAACAATTTGAAAAATAAATTCTCCGTCAGAAAATAACATGTTTTTAATGTTATTAAATAATTTAGGTAGTTTATTAGAAGGGATATTTGCAATGGTATTCCCCATTGAAATTATATAATCAAATTTTTTGTTTAGAATTATATCATTTGTTAAATCAACTTTTTTGAAACTAATATTAAGGTTTTGTTTCGTGGAATTTTGTAAAGCCTTATTTAGCATTTCATCACTAATATCAAAACCGGTTACGTTAAAGCCTAATTTACTTAAACAAATAGAATCAATACCGGTACCGCATCCAAAATCGGCAATGATTGTTTTGGATTTATCTAAAAAAGAGTCGTAAAAGTTTATTCTATTCGGAAATGACTTTTCAAATGAGATCATGTCGTCATAAAAGTCTGATGCTAAATTAAAAAAAGTTTCGTTTTGCATGGCGTTTAATGAATAATTGAAAAAAATAATCTAAAATATACAAATAAGATTTTTAATTTCTATTAAAATTTTTGTATATTGTAGATATTAAGAGAATTTTATCTTTTTAAGAGAATCGCAATGAATAACCAAAGCAGAAGAGATTTCCTAAAAACAACTGCCGCACTTACTGCAGCCACCGCCGGATTAACATCAAATACTATCAAAGGAGCCTCACCTAAAAAACTTTCTAAAGACAGATTTGGGGTTTTGGTTGATACTACTGTTTGTGTAGGCTGTCGCAGATGTGAATGGGCTTGTAAAACAGCTCATAACATAGAAGCAGGAGACATTGAATTATATAACAATAGAGATGTATTTGATAAAAAAAGACGTCCTGATTACAATGCTTTTACGGTTGTAAACGAATATAAAAATAATAACGGTGTAGAGATAGATGTTAAAGTTCAATGTATGCATTGTGACGAGCCGGCTTGTTTATCTGCTTGCATAGTAGGTGCGTTTGATAAACGGGAAAGCGGAGCTGTTGTTTGGAATTCCTCGAAATGTATAGGTTGTAGATATTGTATGGTAGCTTGTCCGTTTCAAATACCCGCATTTGAGTATCATAAAGCCATTGAACCCGAAATTAAAAAGTGTGATTTCTGCTATACAAGAATTGAAAAGGGAGAGTTACCCGGCTGTGTAGAAATGTGCCCGACCGAAGCAATAACATTTGGCAAGAGAGAAGATTTGTTATATACGGCAAAGCAAAAAATGAAAAATTATCCGGAAAGGTATTATAATAAAATTCTTGGTGAAAGTGTGGTTGGCGGCACATCTTGGTTATATTTAGCTCCGGTTGAATTTGAAAAACTTGATTTTCCTAAACTTAGTGATAATCCGGCACCGGGTGTTTCGGAATCCATTCAACATGGTATTTTTGCATATTTTGTTCCCCCTATAGCTATTTATGCTTTACTTGGCGGCATAATGTGGTTAACCAAAAATAAGGAGAAGGAGTAAAAATATGTCAATTCATCTTAAACCTGCACCAATTAAGGTTAAATTTTTTACACCTATTGTTGTTTTGCTTTCTGTATTAGCTGTTAACGGATTACTGTTTTTGGCAGGAAGATTCATTTTCGGAATTGGAGCGGTTACAAATTTAGACAACCAACACCCATGGGGAATTTGGATTGGATTGGATGTTGCTTTGGGTGTTGCACTAGCTGCCGGCGGATTTACTACTGCCGCACTAGGACATATAATGCATAGAGAAAAATATGAAGTTATAATTAGACCTGCATTACTTACAGCTATGCTGGGATATACTTTTGTGGCTTCTAGTGTGTTGATTGATATCGGACGCTGGTATTCTATTTGGCATCCTCTTGTGTTTTGGAACGGGAATTCTGCTTTGTTTGAAGTAGGTATTTGTGTGATGATTTATCTTACAGTATTATATATTGAATTTTTACCTGTAGTTTGTGAACGATTTATAGGAAGAGTAAACTTACCCGGTATTCTAAAAAAGCTTAACAAACCGGTTGATAATTTATTAAGAGTGTTAGACAGAACGTTATCAAGAACAATGTTTATCTTTATTATTGCAGGCGTAGTGCTTTCATGTTTGCATCAATCATCATTGGGTACGCTAATGATAATTGCCGGTGAAAAAATGCATCCATTATGGCAAACACCCGTTTTACCGATGCTTTTCTTACTTTCTGCAATTTCAGTCGGTTTTCCAATGGTTATTTTTGAATCAATTATTTCCACAAAATCTTTCAAACTAAAACCTGAGACAGAAGTGCTTTCAGGATTAGCAAGATTTATCAGTCCCATATTAGGTATTTATTTAGCAGCAAAAATTATTGATATGCTTATTAGAGGTACTTATATATACTTAACAGAGTTTTCGATAGAAAGCGTAATGTTTTCAGTTGAGTTGTTGCTAGGAGTTGCGGTACCGTTAAAATTATTTATGTCAGAATATGTAAGGAAATCACCCGAAGGATTATTTATAGCCTCATCACTTGTTATTTTTGGTGTTTTTATGAATAGGTTAAATAATTTTGTTATTGCATATAATCCTCCATATTCTCAAACAACTTATTTCCCTTCATTTGGAGAAATAAGCGTAACTATTGGATTTGTTGCAATGGAAGTTCTAATTTATAGATTGTGTGTTATGATATTTCCTGTGATAAGTTGTGAAGAAATTATTATTAAACAGAAAACCAAATTTACGGTAAGAGGTTAATATGAAAAATATATTAATTTCTATATTGATATTGTTTTTGTTTAATACACTACAAGCACAAGTTGATTTTAAACATAAAACAGATGTAAAAAACTTAAAATGTAATACGTGCCATTCATGTGAAGTACCGACTAAAAATAATCCATGTTTATATCCGTGTCCCCGTTATTTAATGCCTTCCGAAAAGCTTTCGGCTAAAGTAGGACCTGAAACCATATTAATTGATAAAATAAAATCTAACAATGATATATATAAACCCGTATTGTTCTCTCATCGTTTGCATGCAGAGATGAGCGACATGAGCGGGGGATGCGAAACTTGTCATCATTATAACCCGGTGGGGAAAATATTAAAGTGTGAAAGCTGTCATAGTTTGAATAGAAAAAGAGAGGATTTAGACAAACCTGATTTAAAAGGAGCTTATCATCAACAATGTATGAATTGTCATAAAAATTGGGGACACGAAGCTGATTGCAACTCTTGTCATACTTTAAATAAAGTAAAAGAAACAATTACAAAAGATTACAGCAAAAAGAAACATTCAAAAGTTGAAATCCCGGTAAAAAAGGTTTATAACACAAATTACAAAAACGGCAAAATTGTATCATTCTTGCATGCCGAACATAATACAATATATAAGCAAGATTGCACTAATTGTCATAACAATTCTTCGTGTGTAACATGTCATGATAAAAAACCGGAGATTTCAAAAACGAAAAAATCTTTAGATAAACACAATAAATGTTCAAGTTGCCATAATACTAAAGTGGGATGTGAATCATGTCACAAAACTAAAGAAACTTCGGGATTTAATCATTTTTCGAGGACAGGTTTTGAATTAAAAGGGGCTCATCTTAAACTTGTTTGCGACGAATGCCATACCAAAAGCGGAAGTTTCAAAGGTCTTAATAAAAAATGTGAATCGTGCCATAATAATTGGAAACAAGGAGAATTTGACCATAAGGTTACGGGTTTAATTTTAGACGAAAATCATATTGAGGCAGAATGTACCGATTGTCATATCGAAAAAGATTATTCTAAAAAAGAATGTAACGGCTGTCATGAAGATTTTAATTATCCTAAACAAAAACCGGGGAAATTAGTTAAATAATATGTTTAAGAAGATTGGCATTAAATTAATTGTTATAGTTAGTTTCACCATATTCATTATTATAGGTGTATTTTCATATTTTAGCATTCGTCACCAAAGCGATGTGTTGCAAAATGAAGTTGAACGTCATGCCAATCAATTAAGTGAAGTTGTTAAAAATAGCACCCGTTTTGATATGTTATATAATAGGCGAGAGCATATAACGGAGATTATAAGTACAATCGGAAGCAGTAAAAGCATTACCGGTGTTAGAGTTTTTAACAAAGAAGGATATATAAACTACTCCTCAAATAGTAAAGAAATCGGAACACAGTTAGATCTAAATGCCGAAAGTTGTTATGCTTGTCATGCGAAAAACGAGCCTTTAGAACATTTAACAATAAAAGAGAGAACACGAATATTTCAAGTGCACCCTGATTCGGCACGTATGATGGGTGTAATTAATCCTATATATAATGAACCTTCATGTTACGAAGCGGAATGTCACGTACATCCTAAAGAGGCAAAAGTATTAGGAGTTCTTGATGTTACAATTTCGTTAGCCGAAGTTGATAGGCAAGTTAGCGAGCTAACTTTTTGGCAGATTGTGTTTACATTAATTTCAATTATTGTTTTGGGAATAATTTTAGGATATTTAGTTGAGAAATTAGTGGATAAACCGGTAACGGAATTAGTAAAGGCTACAAACCATATTTCTATGGGTGACCTAAATTATAAAGTAACAAAATTTAGAAATGACGAAATAGGACAGTTGGCAAATTCATTTAACAATATGACAAAAAGATTGGGCGAAATGAAAATACAATTGTTCCAATCGGAAAAGATGGCTTCGCTTGGGCAGCTTGCAGCAGGGGTTGCTCACGAAATAAACAATCCGCTTACCGGTGTTTTAACTTATGCAAGTTACCTTCAAAAAAGAACGAAAGATAATCCTGAAATGCAGGAAGATTTAGGTGTGATTGTGAGGGAAACATTACGGAGTAGAGAGATAGTAAAAGGGCTACTTGATTTCGCAAGACAATCACCCCCTAAAAAAGCCCCTGCAAATATCCCTGACATATTTAATAGAGCAGTTGCCGTTATCGGAAATCAGATAAGACTACATAATATCAATATTACAAAAGAGTTTGATACAAATCTTCCTCAGATTATTGTTGATTCAAATCAAATTCAACAGGTATTCTTAAATCTAATGGTAAATGCGATTGATGCAATTGGGAATAAATCCGGGGAGATTAAAATCAAAACGGGATTAATTGCGCTTCCGCCTTTCGGTGTTGAACAGATTAAACAGGCAACATGTTTAGATGGGCATAATTTAATAGATTATGATCATAAAATTGACGGAATGCCTTCTATTAAAGTTAAGGCAGCATTTGAAGGAAATGAAGGATTTATACATATAGATCCTATTTATGGTAGAGGTAGAAACCATTATGGTATTCCTGTTACAAAAACTAAAAATATAGAAATTAAATGTCCGGTTTGTGATATATCACTAGTTAATAAAACTAAAAAATGTGAAAAAGATAGTTCCGATATATATGAAATAATTATTCCGAATAAGGGTGTATTGGAAGGCAGTACAAAATTAGGAAGTACTTGGCAAAAATGGGAATATATTGATAAATCCGGGAAAAAGAATTTTGCCGAAATTATTATCAGCGATAACGGCTGTGGTATTCCCAAAGAAAATATGGATAAAATATTTGATCCGTTCTTTTCAACCAAAGGACAAAAAGGAACGGGATTGGGGCTATCGGTTATTTGGGGAATAATTGATAACCATAACGGCACAATTGAAGTTACAAGCGAGATCAACAAGGGCACTTCGTTTATAATTCGTTTACCAATAGGCTAGATATGAAAAATTGTTATGACATATTAATAATTGATGATGAGCAAGTTGTAATAGATTCTATTAAATTAGTAGCTAAATCCGAAGGTTTTAGTGTTGATTTTGTAATGGATGCTTCAATGGCAATTTATAATATTTCCACAAATAGATATAAAATTATTATTTGCGATATTATGATGCCTGTTATGAACGGATTTGATTTTTTAGAAGAGTTGAGAAACAAGGACTTAAAAATACCTGTAATAATGACAACCGGATATGCAACTATTGATAATGCAGTCCGATCCTTAAATCAAGGTGCTATTGCATTTATACCAAAACCGTTTACTTTTGACGAAGTTGCCGCTATTATTACAAGATGTTTAAACTATTGTGATATATTAGAAAAATATAAAACCGGTGTTACTGATGAATTATTATTTGTTCCGTGTCCTCCAAAATATTTACGCTTAGGATACGGCTTTTGGTCAAATAAATTGGATGACGGCTCAGTACTTTTGGGGGTATCTGATTTATTTGTAAAATCAATTCAAAGTTCAAAAAAAATTGAATTATGGGATGTTGAAGCAGTAGTAAATCAAAGTTTAACTTGTGCAAAAATTATGGGTGAAAACGATATGTTGCATAACATTTTATCACCTCTAAGCGGAAAAATAATTGAAAGAAACGAGGAATTAATTAATAATCCCGTTATGTTGGAAAAAGATCCCTACTTTACCGGTTGGTTATATAAAATAATTCCAAATGATTATAATGCTGAATTAAAATATTTAACAAATTGTGAAATAGAAAATATAATACATAAATAAGCGGAGAAATATTATGGTTGCTGCTATTTTTATAATCGGATTAATTATTATTATTGTTGTTGATGTTATAATAAGATTAATTCTAAAACAGATAGATGAAAAAAAAGCCAAGGCAGAGCGAGAAGCAGTATTAAATGAGAGCTTAACTATAGATTTTGGTGCTGAAGCTAAATCATTAAAACGTGCAGAGGTTCCTAATCCCAAAGCTAAAATATTGTGTGTTGATGATGAAGAAATAATTCTTGATAGTTTTAGAAAAATTTTAGTGTTGGACGGCTACTCTGTTGATACAGTTCAATCCGGACATGAAGCAATGGGGTTAATTAAAAATCATCATTACGATTTTGTTTTTACTGATTTAAAGATGCCTGAAATGGATGGTGTTGAAGTAACTAAAAAAGTTAAATATCTTAGACCTGATATAGATGTAGTTATAATTACCGGTTATGCAACGGTGGAAACTGCAGTTGCTACGATGAAAGACGGTGCATTAGACTATGTTCAAAAACCTTTTACGGAAGACGAGCTGTTAACTTTTGTTAAACAGATACTTATCAAGAGACAAGATAGATTATCAAAACAACTAAAACCGCGTGTACATATTGCATATCTTTCGGAAAATAAAGAATTAAATCGTGGTGAATTTGCTATACCCGGGGGAGTGTTTATCTCAGATAATCATTCATGGGCTGCTATTGAACAGAACGGTTTAGTTAATATTGGTATGGATGACTTAGCAGTTAAAATATTAGGAGATATAGATGATATTAGTTTGCCTAATATCGGTTTATCAGTAAAAGCAGGTGATCCTTTATTTAATGTTAAAGTCGGTAATCGATCAATAACTTTTAAATCTCCGATTAGCGGAAGAGTACTTGAAACAAATAATGACATATTAGAGTCATTGGAAGTATTAAAGATAAACGCTTACGATAAAAATTGGTTATGTAAAATTGATTGTGAAAATTTAGATCAAGAATTGAAATATCTTAAGATTGGAAAGACAGCAGTAACATTGTATCAAGATGATATCGATAAATGTAAAAAAATCGTTCTCGAAAGTAAGGGGAGTAACAAGGGAAATGTTCCGGATGATTTATATATTGGCGTAGCTGATAAAATTGATGACAAATATTTTAATATGATCGTTTCCGATTTATTTAATAAACAATAGACCGGAGGATTAAATGAGAAACTTCGAAATGAATAGATTAATATTGATAGTTTTAATTAGTTTAATTTTGTGTGGTAATAAGTCGGCACAATCTAATGATGATTGTTTAGGCTGCCATACTGATAATGAACTAACAATGGATAGGAACGGAAAAACCGTTTCTATGTTTGTTGACGAACAAAAATTTAATAATTCGGTTCATAGTAAAGTTGAGTGTATAAGCTGTCATAAAGGTTTTGATGCAGAAAATTTACCGCATAAAGAAGGTAAAGATATCGCTAAAGTAAATTGTGAAAGCTGCCATCAGGGTAAGAGCGGAAATAATGATTTTCATAGGCGATTGGTCGGAAATAAATCAGTAAAAAACCTGCCAAATTGTTTAACTTGTCATACTTATCATTATGGTACATCACCTAATGAAAGCTCGAACAAATCGAAAGAATTTTGTGGAAAGTGTCACGAAAAAATGCAGTTTGCCGGTAATTATCATACTGGAAGCGAAACAGGAAATAATACTTGTATAAGTTGTCATAAGGACTCTCAGCAGATCCAAAACATGGTTAGTAACTCAATTCATAAGAATATTAAATGTATTGATTGTCACTCTTTTGTAGGTAAAAACTTTGCGCAACACCTTACGGCGATGACAACACAACAAAAAGCTGATTGCAGTAAATGTCATGCAGAAATAAACAATGTTTACAAGGAGAGTATTCACGGGATTTCGTTAACAGAAGGAGTTGATGAAGCGGCTTATTGTAGGGATTGTCACGGTAGTCACGAAATTGTAAAAAAAACAAACCCTAAGAGTCCGGTATCTGTAGATAATTTAAACAAAACTTGCGGCAAATGTCATGATAAAAAAGAGTTTGTTGAAAAGTTTAGTATGACGAGTAGAAATCCGGTTAAAAATTATGCTTTATCAATTCATGGTAAGTTGATGAATGACGGTAATAAAAAGGCTACTTGTGTAACTTGCCATACCGCTCATGATATTAAAAACCGAGTGCAACCCGGATCAACAATTTCAAGTTTTAATTTACCAAATACTTGTCTTCAGTGTCATGAAAAAGAGACAAAAGAATATCTGGAATCAATACATTGGGTAAAAGCAAAAAAAGGTATAAGAAGTGCTCCGGTTTGCAATGATTGTCATGATGAACACGGAGATACTTTTGTTAAAATATCCGGTGACAAAAAAGCAAAGAAAATAATGCAAGAAAAAATTTGCGTAAGCTGTCACGAAGACCCTTTATTAACAAGCAAATATGGACTGTCTGAAAATCAAGCTAAGTCTTATCAGGATAGCTATCACGGATTAGCTGCAATGCGCGGCGATAAAGATGCTGCTAGATGTATCGACTGTCATAACGTTCATAAAATTTTACCTAAGATTAATAACGAATCCTCAGTTAGTGAAGCAAATGTTAAAACTACATGTCAAAAATGTCATCCTGGAGCAACGGAAGTTTTTTCAAAAAGTTATTCACATACTGCAGCTAATCTACAAGCCCAAAATATAGAAGATTTTGTCTCGACTTTCTATATTTGGATGATTGTTGTTGTAATCGGCGGAATGGTTTTACATAATCTAGTTATTTTTATTTTTGAAATTAGGAAAAAGAAAAACAAAGATAATAATGCTGTTAAAATTCCTCGTTTTACAAAGAATGAAGTGATTCAACATTTATTATTATTAACATCATTTATTACATTAGCTATTACCGGTTTTGCACTTAAATATCCCCATAGTTGGTGGTCTGAAGGACTTTTAAATATGGGAATGTCAGAATCCGTAAGACAATTAATTCACAGAATTGCAGCGGTTATTATGATGGTAGTTGGATTATATCATATCGGTTATTTATTGTCAACTAGAAGAGGAAGAGATGTATTGGTTAATTTATTGCCTCGAATTGATGATATTAAGGATGTATATAAAAACGTGATGTATTACTTACACTTAAGTAAAACTAAACCTGAATTTGATAAGTATGATTATGCCGAAAAAGCTGAGTATTGGGCTTTAATTTGGGGTACAATAGTTATGGGTGTAACCGGGTTGTTTTTATGGTTCCCTACACTTGTAGGCGATTGGGCTCCGACATGGTTAATTAAGGTGTCTGAAGCAATCCATTTTTACGAGGCAATTTTAGCCACTTTAGCAATTATTGTTTGGCATTGGTTCTTTGTTATCTTCCACCCGGCTGAGTATCCTATGAGTTTTACTTGGGTTGACGGAAAAATGACATTAAATCATTACAGACATCATCACGAAAAGCATTTCAAAAGAGTTCTATTAGACTGGCTTGAATTTAAAATGAACAAAAAACCGGAGAGCAAACTAATGTATTCTACTATTCTTTTTACTGAAACTTTAAAAAAGAATAATCTAGATCCAGATTTTATTTTTGAAAACGAGCTAAATAAAGATTATAAGTTACGTGAATTTGTTGAAGACAAGTTGGGACCTTTGCCGACTAAAGATTAGAAGGAAAAAACCTTTTTATTATTTTTTAAGTTTTTTATTAATAGAGATTATGTCTAAAGTTTTAATACTTAAGCATAATCTCTTTTATTTTAAGAATTTAATTTTGTATTTTAATATAAATGTTGTTGTTAATTTGTTTCTAAAGAGTCGAATATGAAAAAAATACTATTACTATTCATCCTTTTATCAATAAAAGTATTTTCACAAGTTGAGTACATTGAATTAAATGATGTTAAGTATTATGATAATTACGATGATACTTATGTTCTAGAAAAATGTAAATTAGATATTTATTATCCCAAAGACATACAAGGTTTTAAAACAGTTGTATGGTTTCACGGAGGCGGATTAACCGGCGGGGAAAAAGAAATTCCGGAAAGATTAAAAAATAATGGTTTTGCTATAATTGGAGTCGGATATAGATTATCACCTAAAGTTAAAGGAGAAGATTGTATAAAAGATGCTGCCGCCGCAGTAGCTTGGGTTTATAAAAATATCGGTAAGTATGGAGGTGATACTTCTAAAATATATATATCAGGATTTTCGGCTGGCGGTTATTTAACTTTAATGTTAGGATTGGATAAAAGTTGGCTTGGCAGATATAATATTGATTGTGATAAATTAGCCGGATTAATTCCGTTTAGCGGTCAATGTATAACACATTTTACAATAAGGAAAGAAATGGGGATACCGGAACTTACTCCGCTTATTGATAAGTATGCACCTTTGTATTATGTTCGGGCAAATACCTCTCCTATATTATTGTTAACAGGAGATAGAGAACTTGAACTTTTGGGAAGGTATGAAGAAAACGCATATTTGCTAAGGATGTTAAAACTTTCCGGAAATAAAAGCTGTGCCCATTACGAGTTTGACGGTTATGGGCACGTTATGTTAGAACCCGGGTATCCGATTTTGATTGAGCAAATTTTAAAATAAAAAACTTACTAAAAATTTAAACCAAAAGCTATCCCGAAACTAAAATTGCCGAGTTGCCTTTCTTTATTACTAATTAAATGATTGGCAGGAATTTTTTCCGGCAAATAAACATAGTCTGTTTGGAGCGAGAGATTGAGATCCGGATAAATATAATAACGAAATTCTGCAGAAAAAATTCCGCTAAAAAACATTTTGTTTATTTGTTTTTGCTTAACAATTTTCATTTCTTCTTGCGATTGGTTTTCCTCAATATATGAGAAATTTATATCACCGATTCCTATCCCGGCTCCTAAAACAACAGAGCCGGTTCCCATAACTGAATTAAACGGTTTAAAGTTGGTTTGAAAATAATAACCGGTTCCGTAATACTGTTCGCTAATTTGTTGAATATTGTTATATTTATCGTAATTTACAAAGCTATACCCGGGTTCACCAAATCTACAAATACTAGCTCCGATTTCAAAGTCCTTATTAATGTCAAATGTGAATGAAAATTTTCTTAATAAGTTTAAGGATGTAATATCTTCATAATCATATGCATGTTTGTTTTCCTGCCAACCAAAATATCCTTTAAATTTGTCTTTTAAATAATAATACCTTGTAATAACTTGAGAGATATAAACATTTAGGTGATATTTTCTTGTTTCAGAATCTTTTTCGCAAATAAAGTTTGTAATTTTTGATATTTCCTCGTCTAATCTTTCGTTTGACCTATTAAAAGTAAATACGTTTTTTCTTTCAGAATAATCGGTTTCGGTTAATATTGCTGCGCCTCCACCGATAGTAACAAATAATAATTGCGCAAGAGTAACGCCTAAAAGCGGAATATCTTTCATGTAACCGGTATAATTCTCTCTGTTCGAAAACAATAAAACATTTCCTAAATACGCCGTAATAACAATTTGTTTAAAAATTGAGGAAAAATTACTTGTAGCACCTTCGATAATTACAGAATCTAAATCTGAATATGCAAACTGCTGAGTTGCTTCTTTTGTATGAATATATAAAGTATCATTAGTAGTTCCGAACAATAAGCCTTCAATAATTTTACCATTTAAAAGTTTTACAGTTGTTCTATTAAATAATAAGTCCTTTGAGACTTCTGACCTTAAAATTTGTGCAGTAAGGTTTAATTGAGTAAGGAGAACTAAATTGATGAAAACAAATTTATTGATGTTCATAATTTCCCCTCATTTAATTTTCACTTTGTTGCCAAATATTAAATTTTTCGTTTGAATACTTAATTATATATCCCTTATCGCTTACTATTTTGCTGAGTATATTAAATTGGAAAGGAGCATTTTTATTTAGATGTAATTCATAATAACCCGATGATTTTAAAAAGAACGTTCTGTTTTCTGTAGTTCCCTCAATATACTTGTAACCGATCTCAAAATAATCGCCGACTTTTGGCATAATATAATAAGTATTGTCTTTATTGCATACGGTTTTAGAATGATCTTCTCCTATTTGGTCTTTTGCATATTGTATTACTAATGTATCAATAACCGGTTTGGCATACTCTTCATAATCTATTGCCAAATAATTAACTGTCCAAAAACCAAAAGGAGGTTCAACCTCTAGCGTGAATGAATTATTGTTAATATCTGAAAGATCTAAATTATAAATTCTTGTTTCGGTTACAAGAGGTCCACCGCCGTTTATGTAACCCTGAAATTTTTTGTTAATACCGTCATTTGTAAAATATTTTAATTTATATAGCTCTTCTTTTTCGATAAAGTTCATAAGTTGATTATATTCTTCTCCTTTTTCGTCAATCTTTTTGTTATAATTATCAACATATCCCCCGTATAATTGTAACATCTCTCTAATCATTCTTGACCCCCATAGAGACGTCCCGAAATTAACAATTAGTTTCGCTTTTTGAACTTTTTGCGGTTTATCAAAGGTGAATGCTAATTTATGTTTTAAATTTTTTGATAAAGTACTGCTATCTACCGGAAGTTTTGTTTGCCAATACAATTGATCATTTTTGCTAATTGCGTTAAGTAAATCTAATCCGTTTTCGTCTATTGCTTTTTTGGGCAATATCGGGTTTTTTACTTTATAAAAATTCCCGTCCAAGTCAGGAATTACTTCGAATTCTTTTTCATGTTTAACAGAAATTATTTTTAATTCATCTAAATATTGAGTCTCTTCAACTTCGTTTCTTACTAGAAGTTTATAATATCCGTCCGATTCGGTTAAATAATCAAGCTTCGAGTATTCTGTTCTCTCTAACCCTTTTGTAGTTGCTCCTCCCAAAGGTTCTGCATCGAATACATATCTTTCCCCGTCAAAAGAATAAATAAATGGGCAGGATTGTTTTGTAGCTAATACAATTAAAGCAGCTACGCCGAATAATACTACAATTATTCCAAAACTTGCAATTATTGTTCTACCGACGTCCGTTCGTTGCACATTTAAATATAAAATGCTATCTTTTTCAATTGCGACTTCTTCATTATTGATAGTTTTTCCGACTATGCTACTTTTAATTTCAAAATATCTTCCTCCGGATTCCTTAAAAATATAACATTTATCAGAGTTTTTAAGTACAATCTGGTTTATTTTGGTATTTATATTAAGTTCATTAAATTTAATAGTTTTTGGCTTTTTAGAATAAGCTCTTAATACATTTTTAATCTCAAGATTGATCTCCTTGTCAAAAATCGTTTTTCCTACTATCTTTCCTGATGATTTGTTAAATTCTCCACCGTTAGAATTAAATCTAACTAAGTCGTTATTATTGCACACAACTTCAACAATTTTTTTTGAATCAAGATTATTTAAACTTATTTCCTCACCGTTATCAATTCTAATTTCATTAATTTGAGACATGCTAATCGTAATTTCTTTCCCGTCAATTAACATACCCTTAATGTTTTGAAAATTATGTTGATATTTGCCTCCATTTTTGTCGAAAGTGATTAGATTAAGATTTGTCAAAACAACGCTTTCAATTAATTCGTCATCAATCGAAAAATCACGTATATCTACTTTTTCGCTATTATGAACAGTGCAACCGTAAATATAATTAATGAATAATATTAGAATGAAACTGATAAACTCTCTGCTTCGCATAAATAATCCTCTTTGAATTAATTTTTATAGATTATTTCTTATAAATATTATCTAAACAATTTTGGATGAGTCTCGAATCAAACGGAACAGAATGTTCATTAACAAATAAATTTTGGAATTTATCCTTTAATAGCATTGAGGGACATTCAGCATGAATAGGAAACGGAATACTACTTCGCATACGTTTAAGTATTAACGTAATGTTTTCATTTAGAATATTGCCGTATGAAACCGGAAAGAAAACACAAGGACAAACATTCCCCTTGCTATCAATGTAAAAATGGGAAAGTCCTCCCATAAGGCATCCTAACTTATCTTTTCCTTCAATATGGGCAACGTAATATATTAATGGATAATCTTTATACTTCTTATTCAAATTTCCGGTTTTAGTAAACTCTAATAAGGCTTTTTTTTCTTTAGTGTTTAACCATTCAATATTACTTTTTCCAAGATATCCGCCACACGGACGGGGCTCTAAAAGTTGAATTAGTGAAACATGCAATGATTTAACAAAATGAAAATATTCAAATAATCTATCTTCATTTATTATGTTTTTACCGGCACAAAAATTTACATATGTAAAAATCCCGTTTTCATTAAATAATTTAAGGGCATTAACTGCATTGTTAAAAGAACCTTTACCCCTTATTTTATCATGCGATTCTTGATTACAATCGTCAAGTCCTACAGCAGCAGCTTTTAATCCGGCTTTTTTAAGCATTTTAACTTTTTCAGTGTTTAAGTCATGACCTGAAGTGTGAAGGTGAAAATCAGATTTAGATTTATCTGAAGTTTCCAAAATTTTAATCAGTGATTCAAAATCGCTAAGTGGTTCACCGCCACTTAGAATAAAAATATTCACTCCTTTATTTTGAAGTTCCTTTATTGTATTAATCCACTTTTCAGGATTTATCTTTTCCCCTCGGTTGATATTTTGCCGTTCATAACAATATTCGCATTTAAGCTTACAAGTATTTGTAATTGCTAAAAAGACTGAATCAATTTGATTTTTTGCATTTGTTCCTGCATCATAAAAATTTAATCCGCCTTTTTTTAGCATTTCGTTATAGGCAGTCGATGGGAAAGCCGGAATTGTAGGTGTGGAAAAGTATTGATTATTGAAATATATAATTTTGCTTAAATAAAGATCTTTTTTAATTTTAAATATTTTAGGTAGAATGGAGATAGGAATAAATAAACGGTTCTTTGTGATAATTGACTTCAATAAAGCAGAAAAAACAAGTTTAACTAATTTATAACTTGTATAAAATGTCGGAGTATAGTTAGTACTCAAATATTGTTTGCCGCTCGAATTCTTCATATTAATCGTATTAGCTTAATATGAGTTTTAATATATATGTTTTGTATTTAAAAGTCAAACATAATAAAAGTTATCTTGTATTTCCGATTATAAAGAAAATTTCTAATTAGTGAGAATCGTCCGAAGGATTAAAAGCACATATTCTTAAAAATAAAAATAATTAGCTTTTTATAAAGTGCGATTTAACTAATTAAAAAATAATAAATTAACAAATATTTAGAGGGTTGCAAATATGAAAAATATCTTTAAATGTTCATTTATTAAATAGGCATATATTTTGCTTAAATAAGTTATTAATTTTAAACAGAGGAAAAAATGAACATTTCGCATATTGAACATATCGGTATTGCTGTAAAAAATCTGGAAGAATCTATTAAATATTATGAAAATGTTTTAGGGCTAAAATGTTATGCAGTTGAAGAAGTTAAAGATCAAAAAGTTAAAACCGCCTTTTTTATGGTCGGTCAAACTAAAATTGAATTATTAGAATCGACTGATCCCGAAGGACCGATCGGTAAATTTATTGAAAAGAAAGGTGAAGGAATCCATCATTTAGCGTTTGCGGTAGATAACGTTGCGGAAGCCTTAGCCGAAACAGAACAAAAAGGGATACAATTAATAGATAAAGCTCCGCGTAAAGGTGCAGAAGGCTTAAATATTGCTTTCTTACATCCAAAATCAACAAGCGGCGTATTAACAGAATTATGTTCAAAATAAATTAAAATTCTTTTAGAATTAAAAGGAACTCATTAACAATGGCAATTCAAGACAAAATTAAAGAATTAATGGATATGCGGGCAAAAGCCCGTTTAGGCGGCGGCGAAAAAAGAATTGAATCTCAACATCAAAAAGGGAAATATACCGCACGCGAGCGTATAGACATGTTGTTAGACGAAGGGAGCTTTGAAGAATTTGATATGTTTGTATCTCACAGAACCGTTGATTTCGGTTTAGATAAACAAACATATTTATCTGATGGTGTTGTTACCGGATATGGTACTATTGACGGAAGATTGGTTTATGTGTTTTCACAAGATTTTACAGTGTTCGGCGGTTCTTTATCTGAGATGTATGCGCAGAAAATTTGTAAAGTAATGGATAAGGCAATGAAAGTTGGCGCCCCCGTAATAGGTATTAATGATAGTGGTGGTGCACGAATTCAGGAAGGAGTTAAAAGTTTAGGCGGGTATGCCGAAATATTTGAAAGAAATATATTGGCAAGCGGTGTTGTTCCGCAGATTTCTGCGATTTTTGGACCATGTGCAGGCGGTGCAGTTTATTCACCGGCTTTAACCGATTTTACAATTATGACAAAAAATACAAGTTATATGTTTGTAACTGGTCCAAAAGTTGTAAAAACTGTTACCGGCGAAGTTGTAACCGATGAAGAGTTGGGCGGTGCAATGGTGCACGCTACAAAATCAGGTGTTACTCATTTTGTTGCTGATGACGAGACTGAAGGTATATTGTTAGTAAGAAAGTTATTAAGCTATATGCCGCAGAATAATTTGGAAGATCCGCCATTAGCTCCTTGCGACGATCCTATAGATAGATTGGAAGATGCATTAAATGAAATTATTCCCGAAAACCCAAATAAACCTTATGATGTTAAAGACGTAATTCATGCAGTTGTTGATTATAATGAGTTTTTGGAAGTTCAAAGACACTATGCTCCGAATATTATTACCGGATTTGCTCGATTCAATGGTATAAGTGTAGGTATAATTGCGAATCAACCGAGCTTTTTAGCAGGTGTATTAGATATTAATGCTTCACGTAAAGCTGCTCGTTTTGTTAGATTCTGTGATGCTTTTAACATTCCGTTAGTTACTTTAGTTGATGTTCCCGGATTTTTACCCGGTACTGCTCAGGAATACGGCGGTATTATTTTACACGGTGCTAAATTGTTATTTGCTTATGGTGAAGCAACCGTTCCAAAAGTAACTGTTATTTTACGTAAAGCATATGGTGGAGCATACGATGTGATGAGTAGCAAACATTTACGCGGAGATATTAACTATGCTTGGCCAACGGCAGAAATTGCAGTTATGGGACCAAAAGGAGCTATCGAAGTATTGCATGCTCGCGAATTAAGCCAAATAACTGATGATCAAGAAAGAATTAAATTTATTGCAGATAAAGAAGAAGAATATAAACGTAAATTCGCTACCCCTTATGTCGCAGCGAAATATGGTTATATAGATGACGTAATTGAACCGAGAAATACAAGATTTAGAATAATTAGAGCTTTGCAGATGCTTTCTACAAAGAAAGATTCAAATCCGCCTAAAAAGCACTCAAATATTCCATTATAAGGAGATAAAAGATGCTATTAGCTTTAATTAATATAATAGATAGTGTTGCAACATCCGCAGCGACAGATACTG
>JAEXOD010000166.1 GCA_023447335.1 Bacteroidota bacterium | reverse complement strand
TGTCAATTTGTTAGAAAACAAACTTACTGATTTTTCCGTCCCGTGCCGTATTATCTATTTTAATAAAGTTTATAACGGTAAAATATCAGCCGCAGGTGCAGGGTCGCGTTATCATGAAAAATGGGGTTATAAAATCAAATTAGAATCTGGTGAATCTATAAGGCAATTAAATGAATTTAATCTAGGTTCGCAAATTTATGATAAAACCGGTTTAAGTTCTATAATCGCAAGCCAAATGTACTCTAGGTTAGGATTTCCAATATTTAGGAGCTATTATACATTTGTTAAGTTTAACGGAAAAGATAAAGGGTTATATCCCATTACCGAAAGAGTGGAAGAACAATTTTTTGTTGATAGAGTTATGTCTGTAAATGAATTATACAAAATAGGATTTGAAACTAAGTTTACTTTTGCCTCATCATATATACCGGAATATAATATCGAAAAGAAAATACCGGACGATAACAATTTCAATTCTCTAAAATATATGATTAATGCGATTGATACCGCTGATTTAACAAACAGCTATTTGGGTCTAAATAAATATCTTGATGTTAAAAATTATATTAAGTATCATGCAATGACGGTTATATTAAATAATCAGGATGCTTTTACAAATAATTTTTTCTTATATAAGGCAGAACCAAATTCTCCGTTTACAGTAATTCCATGGGATTTTGATAAATGTTTTATCGGGAATGTAGGTTTATACGGTGAAAACGAGATAATTAAAAAATTAAAAAGTTATCCGCTAACAAAGAAATTATATTTAGAGACAATTAAGGATATATTAATAAATATTTTTACCGAAAGCGAAGTGTTTTATATAATTGATACATATGCAAGGGGTATAAAAGATGCATATGAAAATGATCCTTATTTAGGTAAAAACGGATATAATTTTAACGATGAGATTAATAAGTTAAAACAATATATATCACAACGAAGAAATTTTTTATTAAACCAAATTGAATTAGAAAATTAAATATGTTTTTTAATGTAATGCCGATTGTGCTTTTAATTATGTTTTCGGTAAATATTTACGGGCAATCATTTAAAACCCGTTATGATTTAAATACGCCGAATAAAATTTACATGGGATTTACTCAATCATTGAGTTATACGGATATCCCAATGTTTGCGGCTTATTTAATGAGAAACGATATATATTATAGCGGAGTTAGAAACTCGTTAAGAGTTGGACCTTCTTATATAGACAAAAGCATATCAATAAATTATGGGTCAAGTAATAACAAAACTTTGGGCAGCATGGACAAAGATATAATTCCGAATTACATTTTTTACGGAAGAATGGGTTTACTTGCTGCTGCCGATATGTTTTTTGATGCAGATATTTCGCCAAAAGCTTTTCGCCAAGTATTTTTATACGAAAAAGCTTTGCTTTACACATATACTATTACCGAAGTTGTTAAAAATACGATTAAAAGAACCAGACCTGACGGAAGCGATAGCCGTAGTTTTTTCAGCGGACACACTTCAACTGCATTTGCATCTTCAACTTATCTATATTTGGAATTAAACGATTTTTATAATAAATGGGAAGTTACACGTCATAATAAAGTATTAAGAACAACATTTAAAGCCACTACATTTTCCGCATTATATGGCTGGGCAGCCTATGTTGGTTATAGCAGAATTAATGATAAAAAACATTACCTTAGTGACGTATTAACGGGTGCCGCAATTGGTACCGCTGTTTCATATTTGGTTTATACTGCTTATAATAAAAACTTTGACGCGGTTAATTTAAGCGTAAATAGCTATACTAACTCCGTTTATTTTTCATATAGAGTAGGATTGTGAGTTATATTTAAATTATTTCGTGGTAATTAAATTTCAATTTATATGTTAAGCAAAAATATTTTTAGGTTTCCAAGAATCTATTTTTATAAAATCCATATTTGAAAATAACATAAACCTTAAAGGGTTTGGTACTGTTTTACATTTCGGTTATTTTTAATTCGATTGAAAAAACCATAAGTTAAATAAGGTAAATTAAAGTTATACTTAAAAAAAATCCAATAAAATAAACAAAATAAATAAGCCCATCTTGTATCTATTGATTTATAGATGTAAATTATAATAGCAAATTAAAATTTAAAAGCTTATCGATTAAAAACTATACTATATAATAATATGCAGACAAAAACTTTAAAAAAGAGATATTTATATCTTGGTATCCTTGCATTATTTTTATTTAACACACAACTTCTATTTGGTCAAAGAGGTAAAATTTCCGGTGTTGTTACAGATTTTAACACAAAAGAACCGTTAGTAGGAGTTAACGTTTTTATTGTGGGTTCAACAATTGGCGCTACAACAGATTTTGAAGGTAAATATGTTATTTTGAACGTATTACCGGGTACGTATTCGGTTGCGGCAAGTATGGTCGGTTACGGAAAACTTGTTTATAGTGGTGTTCAAGTTTTTATTGACCGTACAACCGAGGTGAACTTTAAGCTAAAAGATGAATCGGTGCAAATGGATCAAGTAGTAATTGTTGCCGAAAAACCCAAAATTGTAAAAGATCAAACTTCAAGTGCAACTACTATTGATGATATTCAACTAAAAAGTGCACCGATTGAAGGTTTACGCGGAGCTTTAGACTTAACTGCATCGTTTCAAAAGAACGAAAAAGGAGACTATAGTGTAAGAGGTAGCGGAACATACGAAGTTAAATTTCAAATTAACGGAGTTGACCAACAGACTACAAATACAAGTATTCCCGGTTACGGCGGAGCAGACAAAGCAAATAATAGTTGGAAATTTGATGTTAACCCGCTTGGCGTTCAACAAATTCAGCTTATTAGCGGCGGTTTTTCAGCCGAATATGGTAATGCTCAAGCCGGCGTTGTAAAAGTTGTATTAAAAGAAGGGAATAGTAAGATAACAGGTGAAGCCAGAATGGAATACCGTCCGGTAGGATTGTATCATTTTGGTGATTATGTCTATTCTCAAAATAATTTTGAATGGAAAAAATGGGGTAATTTAAACAATTGGTATGCTAATCAAAAAAATGTAATAAAAGATATAAGTCCTTATCTATATAATAGGATGTATGTTCAAAACAATGCTTCGGCTGCAGATAGCCAACGCGTGCGTGACGAAATTGCTTGGGCTTATAATACTTGGTTACAAAATCATACACCAAATGAAGATAATCCGTTAGGAGTTTATGATTACAGAGATCATACTTATTCCCGTTATATGGTTGGGTTTGGCGGACCTTTAGGAACTAATGCCGAATTATTAAAATTCTATTTTTCGGGTGAATATAGAAAAAATCCGACAAGATTACCTACCAGCGAAAAGGATCAAGTTTATCAAAATTATATTTTGAACTTAACATACAAACCGGTACCTGAACATAAATTTAGATTTATGGGAAGTTTTCAAAAATATAAGGGCGGTTTATTTAGCGGTTCTTCTGATATTAGATGGAGCGGTTTAACCAATACAAGTGAATCCGGTAAATATGCAGTTTACCAAGATCCGATTAGAACCGAACAAACTGTAGCTCAAAGTTTAAATTGGGTTTATACTATTAACACAAATTCATTTTTTGAAACAAATTTAGCCCATCAAACAGAAACTTACGAACTTCCATATATTTATATACCCGGATTTAACAGTTCGGTTGATAGATTAGATAGTTTGGCAGATCCGCGCGGTACAATATTAAAAAGCGGTATTTGGTGGGATCATGATTATTTTTTACGTCTTGATGCGGCAAGTACAAACTTTTACCAAGATTATAGGGCTGAAAACTGGAGTTTAACAGTAGATTATACAAACCAAGTATTGAAAACTAATTTACTAAAAGCCGGACTTAGATTTTATTATTGGGATATTTTTAATAACGGTGTAGCATATAGTTTTAGAACAAACAGTTATGTTGCCCACTACGGAGTAGCCGAATATTATAAAGCTTATCCTTATAATGTTGCCGTTTATTTGCAAGATAAAATGGAATATGCCGGAATGGTTGCTAATCTTGGGGTTAGAGTTGAAGCATACAATTTTCAATCTAACAAGCCGATAGATAGATTTAATCCGTTTTATCCCGGAACGGAAAGACCGGGAGTTTTCGGAGATCCGAGTACTGTTTCTTCAAAAACGCAAGTTACTGTTTTACCTCGCGTAGGCGTTTCTTTTCCGATAGGAGAAAATACCGCATTTAGAATTCAGTACGGACATTTTGCATCAATGCCTATTTTTACTCAAGCTTTAACTACTAAAACTTATAGAGGCTGGAGTGCATTAGGAAATCCAGATCTTGAACCAAAGAAGACTATTAATTACGAATTTGGTATTCAGCAAGTAATTGACGAAAACCACAGAATAGATGTAGCTATTTATTATAATGATAGAGTTTCACAAATAGGAACTCAAGACGTTGCAGCTTTAACCGGTGATTTAAGGTATTTTGCAGCATTTAACAATAATAACGAGCCGTTATATCTATATCAGTCCTTTGAAAATAATAGATTTGGTTCAACCATTGGTATTGAAGCAACATTTGAAAAAATTAGTGTCGGTAACTGGTCATATAGGTTGAGCTACAACTTATCGCAAACAACAGAAGGAAGATACGGTTATGCAGTGTTATATCCGGATAATTCCCGCAATTTTGCTTTAAGAAGTACAACCGGCGAATTTTTATCCCCTTATGATAGAACTCATAGTTTTAGAGGATTATTACAATATATATTAAAAGAGGGAGAAGGATTTGAAATTTTCGGAATTAGACCATTCGAAAATTCGGTATTTGGGTTATCTTATACTGTACAAAGCGGTTTACCTTTTACTTACGTTACTGATTTTGATCTAAAAGATGTAAGTTATAATAGAAGATATCCTCTTGAATCGAACTTTGATTTTAATTTTAATAAAGAAATATACTACTCGGGCGTAAAACTGATAATCGGATTACGTGTTATGAACTTATTCAACAATAAGTGGTTAACGCCTATGGATAGCCAATCTGACCAACAAGATAAAATTGCTTGGGTAGAAAACGGTGTTACTATGGATAATCCTGTAGATAATCCTAATAAAAGAAGTTATTTGTTATATCCGTTTAGAACTTATAAGAATACTCCGACACAGTTTATATTTACTGTCGGTATAGGCTTTTAATTAAAAAAAGGAAAAATGAAAAGTTTATGAAAGCAAAAAAGTTAATAATATTATTAGTATTAGCATCAGTTTTTGTATTTGAGTCTAAAATAAATGCACAACAAGATATAGAATCCCCTTTGTTAGTTTTTAACAGGGGACAGCTATGGCAAAGCGTTTATTTGGGAAAAGTTGGACCTAGTACATATAACAATTGGCGTAGATTGGGAATTGGTTTAGATTGGCCCGGATTTGATGCAAGTTGGATAAAAGAAGATTTAGGCGGTGCCCCTTCGTATTTAGTTGCCGGAGGTTTTTGGATCGGTTGTAAAAAAACAGCAGATAGTGTTCTTGCTGTAGAAGACTGGTCTATTTATGCCGGAACAATCGGGGTGGAGGTCTCTTCAAAATATATAGTTAAAAAGCATAAAAAAACTATTAACCACGGAATGGTAAATATAAAAAACGGTGGCGATGAAATAATTGAAACCGTTTGGGAATACAATCCGCAATATCAAAGTCAATATGATGTTGAAAGCCAATTGCCTTTAAGAGTTACAAGAACTTCTCATCAATGGAACGGAAATAAAAGAGAAGAAAATTATATTATACACAAGTATGTATTTAAAAATATCAGCAACGAAATTCATGCAAATTTTCCGCAGCGTAAAGTTGTAGATACTTTATATGATTTTTACGGAATGTTAAACTACGGTATGCATGCAAATTCTCGTTCTTGGTCTGTACTTTTCCCAACTTATAGTGCCGGTGCCCGAAATACTTGGTTATTTTACGATCCGTCAAAAAAAATGATTTGGGGACGAGCAGGTGACTTTTTAGATACTCCGGAAAATGACGGTGAATACGGATTTTCCGCAACACAAGGTCAGATAGTTGACGGTAAGCCTACAGGAGAATGGTTGGCTCCAGGATTTGTCGGGTTCAGATTATTGTATAGTTCACCAAATAATAACGGGCAAGCAACTTTTGTAAACGGTTACGGTTGGTCTGCAGGTGATAATTTGCAAGATTTAATTGGTCCTATGACCGGAAGAGGTACTGCTGAAGCAAGATACGGAGTTTTGCAAAATGTATCACAAGCAAACAATTTTATTAACAATCCGGGCGATTTAACATTTATGCGTAGAAGCCGCATGTGGTCGTTAATGTCTGTAGGTCCTTGGACTATTGCTCCGGGTGATTCGATTGTAATTGTTTATAGCGAAATGGTTGACGGAGCCGATTACAAATATGCATTAGAAAATAAAATTGCAAGTATATCTGCCGGTTATTCAATTTTTGATGCAACGGCAGTAAAGTCTAAAGTAACTTTTGATAATAACTTTAATCATCCCGATCCGCCGGTTGCTCCGGAATTTAAAGTAGATTATTTTAGAGAAAGTCAGTTAGTTGCAAATGTGATAGAATGGGGAACCGAAACCGAAAACATTCCTGACCCTGATGACGGAGAATACGATTTAACTTATTATAATTTATATCGTTCTTCTTATTTACCTATTGGAC
>JAEXOD010000161.1 GCA_023447335.1 Bacteroidota bacterium | reverse complement strand
ATCGGATTAATCCTTTTAGATTACACTTCAAAACGTGGTGATTTAGAACAGAGAGTTATGCTTGTTTACTCACTTATTAATGTTATGCTCTTAATTATGCTTAGCCCTCTCTTAAAAAGCCCCTTTGCATATATTTGGCAAGAAGGAGCATATATTGATGTAAAAAGCATTAATCCTAATTTTCTAAATTTACAATTCATTAGCAATTTTATCTTTCAGGATCAGGCAGGACAAAAGCAATTTTTCCAAATTAATTCCGAAACATATGCGTTATTATTAAATAACGGTATCGGATTAAATGATTTTATTATACACGGAAAGGGATTAAACCCGTTATTACAAAACTTTTGGATGCAAATTCATCCTCCATTATTATTCATAGGATTTGCAATGGCTGCGGTTCCTTATTCTTTTGCTATTGCAGCATTAATAAAAAACGAATACAACGATTGGGTTAAACAATCATTTCCGTGGATTTTATTTGGTCACATGATTTTAGGTTTGGCAATTATGTTAGGCGGTTATTGGGCATACGGCGTTTTAGGCTGGGGTGGTTATTGGGGTTGGGATCCTGTCGAAAATTCGTCCCTTGTTCCCTGGTTAATAGGTGTTGCATCTATTCATACTTTTATTGTACAAAAGCGAACCCAAGAACAAAACGATGGAAAAGGACGATTTGTAAAAACAAATTTAATCCTCTCAATTTTAACTTTTGCTTTAGTTATTTATTCAACGTTTTTAACAAGAAGCGGCGTTTTAAGTGATGCTTCAGTCCACTCCTTCGTTGCTCCGGGCAGAATTGTATTCTTATTCTTATTATTAAATGTTATTCTATTTGCAGTTATCGGACTTGGAGCTATTATATATAGGTGGAAATATCTTAATGAACATTTTAACTTTGAAGAAAATATTTTATCTCGCGAGCTTGCACTTTTTACCGGCGCAGCAACTTTAATAGCCAGCGGCGTAATTATTCTTTTCGGAACATCATTACCTATTTTAGGAAAAGGCGTAGATATTTCTTTCTATAATAAATCTCACTTACCTATCGGAATAATTATCGGTATTTTAATGGGTTTCAGTTTGCTACTACGTTGGAAAACTACTGAAAAGAAGGATTTATTTAATAATGCAAAATACTCGGTAATAGCCACTATTGTTTTATCTGCTATTATAATTATTCTTGGCAATATTTCAGATTTCATGCTCGCACTTTTCACTTTAACAACAATATTCTCTCTTGTATTGAATTCAGAATACTTATTTAAAGCCTTAAAACGTAATTTCTTACATACGGGCGCTTTTATTGCTCATCTTGGAATTGCCGTTTTTATGCTCGGCGTAATTGCTACAGGAGGATTTACAGTTAAAAAGACTGCTGATTTGCCACAAGGCGAAACGGTTAACGTTCTCGGTTACAACCTATTATTTACAGGTTACGAACCTATCGAAAATAACACTAAATATGCTTTTAATGTTGAAATCGGCTCTGCCGAAGATAAAACGGTAGCAAAACCGGTAATGTATATTGCCGAATTTAACAACAGTTTAATGCGTGAACCTGATATCTTAAACTTTTTAACTAAAGATTTCTATCTAGAACCGTTAGGTTATGAAGAAGGTAATTCTTCTAACAACGGAGCGATTTTATTAAAGAAAAACGAACCGTTTGAATTCGAAGGTAAAAAAATTACTTTTACCGGATTTAATTTCCCTCAAGATGCTATGCAAAAAATGAGTGAAGGGAGCGAATTTACAATTGGTGCTGTTTTTACTGTTGTATCTAACGGAATAATTTCGCAAGGCGAAGGATACATGCGTAGTAAAGGCGGAGTAAAAGAATTTATTCCGGTTGATTTAAAGGATGCTGATTTACGAATTGAAATGACAAATTTGGATGCCGGCGGAACTGTTTCCGTTAAGTTAAGCAAGATGTCTGACCCAAATCCAATGATGTTTAAAGCAGCTCCTACTCTTTCGGTAGAAGTTAGTATTAAACCGTTTATCATTTTTGTTTGGCTTGGTGTTATTTTAATGGTAATTGGTTTTACCATTGCCGCATTAAAAAGGATAAGAGAATAGTAAATCAGTCGGGAAATTTTATGTCAATTATTGCATAAGTGATTTTGCAAAAACAAATTTAGTTTTGTTAGGCAGTGTAGAAGCAAACAATTTTAGTTTTGTTAATATACTTTCAATTTCTTTATTTTCTCTTATATAAAATGATACTACTGTATCCCCCAAATTAGTTGGCTGAGTTGTTGTTTGTAACTCTCCAATTTTAATCCATTTTTTCGGAATATTATTGAAAAAAACGTCATATATCATTATAAGTTGTATATTATGTTTTGCAGCAAGTGTTTCCATCCAATTTTTATCGTTTAAAAATGACCTATATTTAATCACTTCATAACTTCCTAATCCTGCAAGATCTAATTTGTATTGATTAATTTTGAAAGACGTCAGCCCTAGATCGTTAACTGCAATAGGATTAAAATAATAATTCTTTACAAATCTATGCATTTGATATTGTTGCGAATATATATTATTTGATGCAATTGGGATAGTAATAATCCCTCGAAAATACGGTAAAGCAATTATAATTTCAAAAAACACAGCAATAAAAAGAAGCACGTGTATTTTGTTATTACTTTTATAAAATGAATATATTTTTATAATGAAATCAGAATACAAATAAATTAAGCTTAAGATTAACGCCGTCCAAATATAAATCTCGTATCTATTATACATATTGTAAGTCCCCGCAACAACATGACCAATTACAGAAGTTAAGATTATTATGATAAAAATTTTAATTTTATTTATTCTATTATTAAGCAAAGGTATCATTAATAAAAAAATTCCCAGCATTAATTTTAGTCCGGTAGGAGATTTATAACTTCTTGTTAACCCAGAAATAATAAAATCTAATGCTCCTATATTATTTGCTCCTGATTTTTGGATCACAGAAGAGGGTAGCCATCCAAGTTCTAAACTTTTGAGAAAAAAAGAGAATCCAATTAAACATAGAACACTTATAATTGCTGTAAGCCATCCCAAAAAGTATTTTTTTTTATGGAAATAAAAAATTATAACTAAAAAAGATAAAAGAACGTTTTCAAACCGAATCAACACAGAAAGAATAATTGTAAATGATAAAATTGCGAAGTTTATTGGGATATCTAATGTTATCTTTATCATATAATAAACAATAAAAACAACTATTAGGAGTTGAAGTGAGTGCTCCATTCCTGTAAATACTAAACCCACTAAATTTGTAATAAGTATTAAACTTATTAACATAAAAATATGTAAACATTTATTAGCACTATTTTGATTATATGTAGAATTAAAACAAAGAACAATAATTTTATAATAAAGACTGACTGTCATTAAAGCAAAAATCAAATTTAGAATCAAAGGTATAAATTCGAATACACCAACTATTGAAAACGGAGCAAGTAAAAAAGGCCAAATTATACTTGATGAAGGAGCAGAATATTCGCCAATATTTATACCATAATGCCCTTGCATTATATTTTTTGAAAGTGCAAGATGAATATACGGATCATCTATTGTATAAATAAATTTTCCCTTGTTTAATAATAATATAATGATAAGTTCAATACTGAAAATCAATATAAAAAAAATAATTCCAATAGTAAGATGATTTGTTAAAAATTTAGTGAAATTTTTCATGTTTCGCCGTATGGTATTAATATGTGAATCAAATAGATTAAGATACGATATATTTTGTATACCACAATAAAAGATTGTTGTTTTTTTAATATAACGCAATCTTAAAAAAGAGGACTTACGGCATTATGCACATAAATCCTCTCCTGCTTAGTTAGCCCTAGTTAGGGGCAAATCATTATTATTCATAATATGGAATTAATTCACTACCTAAATATTTTACTACTGCCATTATTACACCCAAATCATCCAAATATCCTATTAAAGGTGCTATATCCGGAATAGAATCAATAGGCAAAATAAAATATAAGAGAGCTGCAACAACAATAGATTTACGATACCATTGCACATAAGGATCTTTCATATACTGAAATAAAGCTTTTACATCTTTAATAAAAGAAATCTTACTCCCTACACGTTCAATTTTGTGCCATAGACCTTCATCTACTTTTTCCATCCCTTTATAAACTTGATCTTCGTCTTCCATCTGTTCTCGAAGATCCTCAAATTCTTCATATTTCATTTTTACCTCTTGTTTTCTTCAAACCAATCGTAAATTGTTGACCACCATAATTTAGCATTTTGCGGTTTAGAAATAAAATGTGTTTCATCCGGGAAATATAAGAATTTACTCTTTATTTCCATTCGTTGTAAAGTTGTAAACAACTCAAATGCCTGAGATTCAGGTACTCTGAAATCAAATGCACCATGAACAACAAGCATCGGTGTTTTGAAGTTTTTAGCATATTGATGTGGAGACCATTTTACATACATTTCTCTGTTTGTCCACGGAGTTCCTTTATATTCCCATTCAGGGAACCATAATTCTTCTGTTGAGCCATACATGCTCTCCAAATTAAACACACCTGCATGGCTAACAACAGCATTAAAACGGGTCTCATGTCCTTCAAGCCAATTTATCATATATCCGCCATACGAGGCACCTGCTGCAAAAGTATTGTTTTTGTCAATAAATTTATAATTGTTTACTGCATAATCGAAAGCATTCATTAAATCGGTATAAGGTTTACCTCCCCAATCTCCGCTAATTTCGTCACAGAATTTTTGTCCGTAACCCGTACTTCCTCTTGGGTTAACTGCAACAACTACATAACCTCTAGAAGCAAACATTTGAGTATTCCATCTATAATGGAAATCATCCGTCCATGCACCTTGCGGACCACCGTGAATTAAAAACACCATCGGATATTTTTTATTTGGATCAAAGAATGGCGGTTTAACTAATATTGACTGTACATTTGCTCCGTCTTCTCCTTTACTCCAGAATGTTTCAATTTCATTCCATTCAATATTTTCAACAATATCCTTGTTAACAAATGTTAATTGATTTATTTTTTTATCATTTAAATTCATGTTATAAATTTCGTAAGGTAAAGTACTTTTCATTTGTTTGAAGTACAAATTTAATCCGGAGCTGCTTACCAAAATATTTGAATTACTTCTTCCCTCTAGCACCGTCTCGTGTCTGTTTGTTTCGGTATCATAACGATAAATATTTTTGTTAACTTCCTTATCTGCAGTGTAATAAATATATCTCGAATCACTTGACCAAAATGTTTCGCCTATCGATAAATCAACTTTTGAAGTAACGTTAATTAATTTCTTCCCTTTATTATCATATAACATTAGATCTTGCTCATCGGCTTCAAATCCTGCTCTTTGCATACTTTTAAATGAGATATATTTACCGTCAGGGGAATAACTCGGTTGATTATCGTTTCCCATGCTAACAGATATTTTTCTTTGAATTAGCTCCTTATCATCTAATTTTACAACAAAAATGTCGTTATTTGTACTTGTGGCAAGCATTTTGTCTTTATTCATAGCAAAAACCACTTCTTTACCGTCAGGCGATAATGAATAGTCTTTATCACCTCCTAAAGCAATCGGAGGAACATCAGAAGTTGACTTTGGTGTTAAATCAGTATACAGTTTTGACTGAAGATTGTAGGAAAACAAATGACTTCTTTTATCTCCTCGCCAATTATTCCAGTGTCTATACATTAATTCTGTAAATATCTTAGCTTTAACCAAGCTTTTTGATTCTTTTTCGTCTCTTTCTTTTACACAATCTTGGGTTTCGCATTCAGGATATACAGATGATATAAATATTATCATTTTTTCATCTGCCGACCAAACTACACCGGATACTCCGGAATACAAATCAGTAATTTTTCGTAAATTTTTTCCGTCATAATCACAAACCCAAAGTTGGTCTTCAGCTATGTAACTAATTTTTTTACTTTTAGGTAAAAAGACAGGTTCACTTTTAGCGGCATGTTCGGTATTTAATTTTGTTAATCCGTTACCTGTGGAGTCGCAAATATAGATATCGGTATTTCCTTTATTCGTTTCCATATTATAAGTAGAAACTTCAAACGCTAAATATTGTCCGTTTGGCGAAACTGCTATTGCTCCTATTCTTTTCATCGACCACAAATCTTCAATAGTAATAGCATGTTTACTTGTTTGAGCTATAGATAGTGAAACTAATATGAAAAATAAAACAACCGTAATAATATTCTTCTTAAACATATATCCTCAATATTTTATGACACTTAAAATGATAAGTAAAATATAAAATTAAAAAAAATTATATTAATATAAAATAGAATAATTAATAAATTAAATTTGACTAATAAAATAGAAACCCGCATAAGCGGAGAGGGTTGCTTCTGCGGGTTTTGAGGGATTGAGATTAAGAATAATAAATTCAATTCCCAAATAGTATAGGGATTAATCTTATATAAACACCTGTAATAATTGCAGTAGTAATTACACCTGAAACATTTGCACCAATAGCAATTGCTAAAACATTAGCATTAGGATTAACTTCTTTAATTGATTTTTGCGCTACTTTTACCGTAGTAGGAACACAACTTACTCCAGCGATACCAATTACCGGATTAAATTTCCCTTTCGTAATAAAATACATTATATATCCTCCGATTAGTCCGCCTATTCCTGAGAGCAATAGAGCTAATATTCCCAACATTAACAATAAGAATATTTTAGGATTTAAGAGCAAATGCGCATCACATAAAACTCCTAGCAGAATACCTAATAAAAAAGTTGACCCATATAATAATGGTCCTTTAATAAAATCAATTAAATGCTTCAAACCGCTTTCTCTTACTGCACCTCCTATAAATAACGAAAAGAACAAAGGAGCAGCTACCGGGAACAATAGGCAAAGAATTATACATGCAATAACAGCAAATGCCAATTTTTGATTAGACGAGATACTCTTTTCTTTAACTTTAACAACAGTATCAATTTTTCTAATTCGTTCAGGTACTAACAATTTAATTAAATAGGGATATCCACCATAAGTAAGACCTAAATATAAATATGCAACAACAGTTATTGGAACAAATAAATCTTTTGCCAAACTTAACGATGTAAACAAAACCATTGGACCGTCTGCTCCTCCAACCATTGCAATAGATGCCGCTTCTTTTGGATTTAAACCGCATGCCATCGCAATAGGAATAGTTAAAAAAGTACCAAGTTCAGCAAATAATGCCAAAAACATACTCAAAAAAGGACGAGCCAAAATATAGCCCACATCTAAAAGTACTCCGATACCCATAAAAACAAAACAAGCAATTAAACCATTACTGAACATTAATGTATAAACCGGTTGTAAAAAATCAATTTGCATAACTGTCATTAATTTGTTTGTATCTGTAAGTAACGGATCAACAAATAAATTACTATGCGAGCCATCCGGCATTATTAACACACCTGAATTGATTGCAGCCATACCTATACCCATCGGTATCATTAATAAAGGCTCCAATATTTCTTTTTTTCCTAGATATACTAATAATCCCCCAAGACAAATTAAAAATATTCTTGTTATAACTACAGTAATATCTGCATTAAATAGGGTTGAAACTCCTTGGAAAAGATCTAAAACATCATGTAAATTCATCGTAGCCTCAATTACCCCTTGGTGTTTTTCTTAAACCATAAATTTTTGAGCTCCAAGGTGAATACGGTTTAATAATTTTGTTAATAGTAAGTCTAAAATTTTCTATGTTTTCGTGTTCTTCTAAGTACATATTTAAAGCTAAGCCGATAACTGCCTGAATCTCTAATTCTTTATCTGTATTACCTGCTTCCTTTTGAATATTTTCCACATTTTGGCTTGAGAAATAGTGCCCTTCATTTGCTCTTTCTTTTGATTTATTTATCAACTTAATTACCCACATTATACTCTTTATCATAAGTGCTACAAAAAACGAGATTAATGAAGATATAAAAATTAGATAAATTAATTTTAGTAAATTTTCCATTTAATTACTTTTAAATTTTCCTATATTTTATTATTTTTATAATTGCCTTTTAAAAAGGATACCCGGTTTGAATTAATTAGAGAATAAGCTTTCCGGAGGTTATTCGCGTTTTTCATTCCGGGTACTTTAATTATTTAATTGTCTTAAGTGCTTCTTTTGCTTGTACATTGTTAGGATCTAATACAAGAACTTTATTCCAGTTTTGCTTAAATAACTCCTGCCATGTTGCCGAATATTCAGAATCATCTTTTTTTAGATAATAAAAATACCCTAAATATGAATACGCCTCTATTAAATCATTTTTGTATTTTTCCGGCGTTGTAGATTTTTCCGCCAATTCAATAAATTTTTCGTAACTGCTTTTAGCTAAACCAAGTTCGCTAGTACTATCAATACTTGATTTTGTTCTAGCACTCATCAAATAGCCTAACGGAAAATCAGGTTTTATCTCAATCACTTTTTTGTATGTGGAATCAGCATTCATGTAATCTTTCTTAATCATATAACATCTGCCTAAATCAAAATATTCTTTAAGCGATAATTTGCCAACAAAATTTAATTTTAAATTTAGATTTTTAGCTGCTTCGTCCCAATTTTTCATTTTAAAATATAATCCGGCAATATCACCATACAATACATTTTTGGTTGAATCCATCGAAACTGCCTTAGTTAAACTTTGAAGTGCCAATGAATCATTATTTGCACCCATGTTTAATTTACCGTAATACTCATAATCCGTTGCCGTGATGTCATTGTTTTCTACCATTCTAAAATATTGTTCAAATGCTTTAACACCATCTTTAAACTCATTTTCAAAGAAATAATTGTATGCTAAAATATGGCTAATCTGTTTATCAAAATATTTAGTATTTATTATTTCATTGATTTCATTTATCGAATTTCGATATGATTTAGCTAAAAATAATAATGTTGCATATTCTGCTTTCTTTTTTTCTGTAACTTCCGAAAACTCCATATATTTCTTATAACTGCTAACTGCTTTTTCATATTGTTTTGTATTAGCACAAAATTCAGAATATTCTAAATGCGTAGGTGCAAATGTAGAATCAAGATGAAAAGCAATTTTTAAATTGCTTTCTGCATCTGCATAATTTTTAATCTTTTGATAGATTTTAGCAATTGCTAAATATGGCTCAATAACTTCGTCATCTAAATAAATTGCATTATTATAGTTTTCTATTGCTAACGAAGCATTAGCGCCGAAAGAATTAAGATTCCCCATTATTAAAAAGAATTCAACAGTTTTTTTAAAGTATTTTGAATTTTTGTAACTAGTTAAAAGATTAATTGCATATTTGTTGTTATTAACTAAACATGAATTATAAGCCTCTCCAATTGCCAAATAAAGTTCCGGAGTCTCAAACTCATCAGATTCAACAATTTTATCAAACAATGAACGAGCCTTTGAAGTATCGTTGTTTTTTAATGCAATAAATCCTTCTCCAAGCTGATATTTTATATTTTCTTTATCCAAATTAACTGCTTTATTGAAACAATTATTCGCCATTTCTGTTTTATTAAGTGCTAGAAAAATTTTACCTGCTTCAAAATTATTAGCTGCACTATTTTCTTTTTCACATAATGTTAATAACTGTTTTTCGGTTTCATTAAATTTATGGTTATTATATAACTTCTTTATATCTTCTAATGTCTGTCCAAAAATTATTCCTTTTGTTAAAAAAGTTATAACTATTGTAAAAACTAATTTTGTAATTAAATTCTTATTTCTCATATCTCACTCTTTCTTTTATAACTGTTCATTATATGTTTCTACAAGCCTAATCGGCATAGTTGCCGGCACTAAGCCTGATTTTAGAAAAATCCGCTGTCCTTTTTCCCCGGCTATAAAAGCGGCTAATCCGGTTCCTAAACCTGCCCTCACTTCTCTGCTAATAATATAAACTTCTCGATATAAGGGATACGCTTTAAGCGCAATATAAGCTTGATAGGGTTTATAAAACATTTTAGGATCAGTATTAGGCATATCTGATTTTATACCTATTACATTTATCATTTTGTAAAACGACTGTGTTCTTTTATCATCAAAATCACTGATCCAATTAACACCTATTATTCCAATTGCATTTTTATGCTTAGATACATATTCAATTACATCTTTATTATTTTTTAATGAATAAAATTTTCTACTATCCGCTTTAGAAAATCTGGTTTTAATATACTCATAGCTACCGGAATTTGCATTATCAAATACTATTACAATTTTGCCAAGATTGGAATTGTTATTTAAATCATTCCATTCAGTATAATTCCCTTCAAAAATACCTTTCGCTTGTTCAAATGTTAAATTTGTATCTGAATTAATCTTATTTGTAATTAAAGCTATTCCGTCATAACATATTTTAATTTGAGTAGGAATAATTTCTAAACTCTTAAAATATTTTAATTCGTTAGAATTTAATTTACGCGATACAATTACAAATCTGCTGCTATCGTTCAATAAGTTTTTAAATGCATAAGTTTGAGGAACATATTTTACATTAATTTTTGTATTTGTATATAAACTTTCAAAAGTTTTAATCTGTGAATTAATAATAGGCAAAAATGTTTCATCCACACTAATTGTTATTTCTCCTGATGTAGGAGTATCCAAGACTTTCTCAGAACTATTTTGACAAGATATTAAGCCAACTAATATAAATAAACTAATTAGTATTTTCGTCTTCATCCGAATTTTCCTCTCTATTTACTTTAATCGCTCTATACAGCCTAAAAAATCCATAAACAATAATTGCACTTCCAAAAGATATTTTAACCGCGAAGGAACTAATTTTAACCAAAAAATCAGAGAATAAAATTAGACCTCCTACGGTTAAATATATAATGAACATTACCAATCCGATTAAAAACTTTAAATTAAAACTGGATTTGTTAATCATTAATTTTGCAACCTAAATAATATGGGAACTACCATTTTCACTCTTACAGGTTTACCGTTTTGTTTTCCCGGTTTCCAATTTGGCATCATTTTCACAACCCTAACTGCTTCTTCGTCACAACCAGCTCCAATTCCTTTCAGAACCGAAACATTTGTAATTTCACCGGTTTTTTCAACAACATATTGCACCATAACTCTACCGTTAACACCGGCACGTCTAGCTATTTCCGGATAACTGATATTGGATACAATAAATTTCATAACTTCATCATTACCGCCGGGAAAACTTGGCATCTCTTCAACGTATGTATAAAAGTCTTCTTTTCTATCGTCAACAATTTCTTCTTCCTTAGTTTCTTCAACTTCAATAAGGCTGTAGTCAACTCCGCCTTCTTGACCTTCTTGAGTTTTAGAACCCGGATCAACTTTTTGAAGTTCGTCAACAGTAGGAATATATTCTTCCGTAACCTCTTCATCCGGTTTAACTACCGGAGGTAAAAATTTAATAGTTGATTTTAGCGGAGGAGGGGCTTCAACTGTTTGTACTTCTTTTTTCTCTCCTATTGAAGGCGGTTCCGCTAATTCTGTAATCTGTATTACTTTTTTCCTATCAATTTTTATTTCATCTTTTGGTTTCAGTTTGCTAATAATTATCGGAGCACTTGTCCCCGTAACAAAAAGTATTATTGCTATCCACATTGCCAAAGACATATAAAATTTATATGTTTTGCGAAGCAGATAAGCACCATACTCCTTGTTTTTATACGCAAACATCAATTCCAACAAATCAACTTTATTTTGCATAATAAATTCTTATTTTGTTTAAAGGTTTTTAATTAAATCTAAATCAATCGGTGCTACATCTACTAAAGCATATCTTTTAATACTCGATATATTCATTTCATCCAAAATATCAACAACATTTTTATAAGATGAGCTATCGGTTGGTTTAATTAAAACAACTAAGCCGTTTACCTCTTTGTTTTTTTCTAACAATACTTTCCTAATTCCTTCGGCAGAGTAATCAGTTACTTCGGGTGTAATTTCCTTACTTGGTACACCTGAGTAATAGAAAATTCTATTATCTTCGCCTAATAAAATTGTTAATGCCTTAGAAGCTTTAACCGCATTTTGGTCTTCTTGCGCCACTTCAGTTCCCTTTGGTTTAACGGGCATATTTATTTCCATTGTCTGGGGTTTGCTGAATGTGGTCGTCAACATAAAGAATGTTACTAACAAGAATCCAAGGTCAACCATTGGAGTTAAGTCAACTCTTGTTGACATTTTTTTACCACGTTTTTTTCCCCCTTTTTTACCGTGAGATTTATCGTTGGTGTTCATTTCAGCCATTTTACAATCTCCTATATTTTATTGGGGTTAGCTTCGAAATCGGTAATT
>JAEXOD010000159.1 GCA_023447335.1 Bacteroidota bacterium | reverse complement strand
AAGTATTACAAACAGAGCAATGAAATAGAAAGCTTTTGGAAATTATTAAAAGATCCCGAATCCGACTTGGGCATTATGACCGCATATACATATAATCCAAAAGATATAGATAACAAGTTAAATGATTTAAAATTTTCAAGTTTACAAATGAAACTCTTGAAATTAAAGTTATTCGTTTTTTTTGATGACATATATAAATATACTTATGAACATGAAGTCGGTGAGACAAGAGCAGAAAAGTTTTTGTTATTTAAAGTTAATAAAAGAAAAGAAATAATCGATTTAATGCATGAATATAACCAACCGTGTGTAATATATAAATGTAAAAATAAGTTTTTATTAATTAACCATGACGAAACAACCGTTAAAACTATTGAAATAAAAATAAATTATAAGAAAGTATTAAAATTAAAGGCAAAGCATTTACAAACATTATTTAGCGCGCTTTTAGAAGAAAAATTCAAGGAAAAGAAATATATTTTTAGAAATATATATATCAGAGAAAGATTTTTCGGATTTAAGAGATATGTATTAAATTCAAATAAATATAAGAAGGTATGGTATAAGTTAATATAATTTAGTATTGATAAATTATATTGGATATTGACGATACAGCCCATATCTCTAATGATAGCGGCAAAACTTATATTGAACATCCGAGACTTCAAGAGCTTATTACTAAGCACTCGGTATTTCTTTTCTCCGGTAATCCGATATTGAAAAATATTATATAAAATGGAAGACACAGGGATTTATTCCAAAAGGGGGGGTGATTTTCCAAGAGACTGTCCAGAAGTTTGTGTAAATGCGAAATAGAAATCATAAGAAATCAGTAATCCTTTTATCAAAAATAATGGATAGTCGATTGACTTATTACACCAAATTTTCGTCAAATCACTTAAAAGATGAGCTGTCTAAACTAAAATAATAGCCTAACCTGTGGGGTTTATTCCTCACAGGTTTTTTTATTTTAAAACCTAAATTGTTAAATTCGTTACAGATTTTGTTACAGACGAGGAATTATTTAAAACAAAAAAGCCTTGTAAGTTATTAATTTACAAGGCTTTATGAGAGTGGGAGCTAATGGATTCGAACCAATGACCCTCCCGATGTATCGGGATGCACTGAACAAACTGAGCATTTACTTATTTATCAAACTTTCAATATGTTTTCTGCTTTTCTTTCGTTTAATTTCGTATTCCCGTTTAATTGCGACAGATTTAGTATCATATTTTTCAGTATATACTAAATTCCAATCTTTTGCTTTTGAAGTAAATTTAGAGCTACCACGATTATGACGAGCAAGTCTGTCTACAATATTTTCGGTACTACCTATATAATATCTATCGAGTAATTGTGAATAAATAATGTAAGTGTAAAACATGCCAATCTATACGCCCCAAATTTTCAGTTTAAAACAAAAAAAACCTTACAATCGTAAGGCTTCTTTTCTTGTGGGAGCTAATGGATTCGAACCAATGACCCCCTGCTTGTAAGGGTTCAAAAGGCAAAAGTTTATAACCTATGGAAAAACTATAACATATTAAAAAATAAGATAGTTATAGCGTTCTAATAAGAGGATAATTTTCCCAAATTTTCTAATGTTTTTACTATATTTCTTCGCCAAATCTTAGCAAAAAAAGTTTTATAAATAATTATCTTTAAAATCTTGAATAGATTGTAGCGCTATATCCTCACGATTTGGCACTACCCTGTTAATAAAAATCGAAACCCTTAAATAATTAAAAAAATCGAATGTCTCTTTTAATTATTTTTTTAATCCTGTAGCTGATAAATATGCTTCTAATTCTGCTATACGTTCTGCTTCTAATTCTGCTATAAAACTCTCCATAAAATCAAAATCTATTTTACCATTTTTAGTTGGAAGTTGAATTTTTTCATGCTTTATTTTTTCCCAAGAGCACATATTTTCATACCCAAACTTTTTATTTAAAAAATGTAATGAATTTGCTAAAAACAAACCTTGTTTTTTAGACATTTCAAATTTAGGTTTCAATGAAAATACTCTTGCGTGTGTTACCATTTTATATTTAAACTGACGGTAAAAAACAAATCCAAACATATCAACCGTTATAGTGTTTTCGTCAAATATTTTTGCCACTACATCGGTTCTTCCCAAAACCCCATTATTGGTTAATCCAGCGGTTATTACATAATCACCAATACCATTAATATGATCTTTTTGTATATCAAAGTCACCATTAAAACTATCAAATAAACCCACTAATGTATATTCGCCCCATTCTACATTTTTAATTTTTTCTTTGAGTGGTATTGTTCTTTTTGCAATCTTCTCGTCGTTACTTTGTTTTTTTAAAATATTAGACACTTCCCAAGCCAAATAATTTCCAACAGTTCTTTTAAAATCTTTCAAAGTTGGCTTAGTATCTATCGGTGCAGATTGATTCCAATCAAATCCACTTAAGGGATCTATTCTGTTTTCAAAATATTCGTTTTCTGTAAAAATATTTAGTTTGCTTTTGCCAAACCTTACCAGTTCTACAATTTCCTCGTATCTTTCTTTTGCCCTATCTGCATCTTTAAGGTTGTTACTTGCTTTTTTACGATTGGTTCTAGTGTATCCGTCATTTGAAAAGTCAATAAACTTTACCATTTCATCCTTGTGATGTTTTTCGTTTACTTTAAAAACATAAATGTTTGTTTGCACACTAGATTTTCCAATAAATAAATCCATTGGCATTTTAATACTGGCTATAAGAGTATGTTTTTGGAGAATTCTTTTGTTATATTCCTTAGCCTTACCACTTCCTGCGGAATTTTTAATAATTATTGCCGCATAGCCTTTGCTCATCATATTTAATGCTTTTTCGACAAAGTTCATTCCGTTTCCACCCGCAGAATATGGTGGATTAAGAACAAAAGCATCGGCAGGAAATTTATGATCTGTCTTTCCAAAACCATATTTACCGTCAAAATCTTTAAGCGAATCCTGGTTCAAAATATTTGAGCTACCATCGCCCATTAAAATCATATTTAAAATGGCAAGCATATACACACTAGAAAGCAATTCGAGCCCTAATAACTGCTCAGTCTTTATGGTTAATTCTTTTTGCCTAAGTTCGTCAGAGGATTTAATAGAATTTTTTGCATCGTTAAGCATTTCGTTCATTGCTGCAACTAATAGCCCAGCTGAACCAGTTGCAAAATCCCATACAAAAGAGTCCTTGTTTACACGAGCTAATTTTACGAGAAGTGTTGCGACATAAGAAGGGGTAAGAACAACATCGTTTAGTTTGTCTTGTGAAAAACCAAGCCAGCCATACATTTCATTAAATAGTTTTCCTGTAAAGTCTGTTGTTAAACCGATTTTATAATAGATTCCCAAATCATCTATGATTTTACTAAACACTCTTTTTAACTGACTTTCACCATTTTCAACCTTATTGATATTGTTAGTTGTAAGTGTGTTTTGTAGCGTTCTAAGAATAAGCTCTTTTTTATCTTCTGGTAACTTTTTTTCACCCAAAAATGCTTTAATCTTTCTCATCATTATTTCGCCATCGGTATTACCTTTTTCGGTTGAGGATTTTAAATCAGCTTTTTCGAGCGGTGCAACTTTGCTAGGTATTCCAAGAGTAGCAATAATCGAAGCGGCTACTAAATATACACGATCATTTTCTCCCAATCCTTTTTCGTTTTGATAGATGTCGTTATTGAGTCTTACAAGACTTGTGTCAATTTCTTTCTCTCTTTGTTTATTTAACTTTTCAATTTCTTCTTCTGTTAAACTTAATGCTTTTACTTTTTCAATAAAACCATCAAAGTTTTCTTTCTTTAAAAATGAAAAATCTGAAAATTCATCTACTTTTTGTCCTGCTCCAAGATTACTTTTAGAAACAAAATATACACCAATTTCATGTTGAATTTTCCTAGTTTCATCTTTATACCCAGTCATTCCGATAGCAATAATATCCGTATAACTCGTATGATGAAGTAAGGCATTCGCATAATGCACAGCACCGTTTACAGCAAACGAATTAATGTTTTTTAAATTAGGTTCATTTTGAGTGGTCTTGTTGTCTACTTGGCCATTATTGTCAAGTTTTACCAGTTTATCTTTATGTCCTTTGTACTCAATAAGAATAGGATAATAATTTAAATTTTTATCTTGGAGAAGCAGTTTTACATCAGGCCGATTAGCTCCAGTTCCTCCATTTTTAGTAAAATAATCAGAAAGTGCCTTATCTATTTCAATATTCAAAGACTCTTGCTCTAATTTGTAGTCAAGCTTGTAAGACTTCAGCCAACCGTTTGCCATCTCTGCAATATTTGGTTCAATAGATTTTGCCATGGTTTTTATCCTTCTTAGTAAAAGTCAATTCTTATATATTACACACATCATAATTTACAAGTGATCCATCTAAAAAGTGGAATTTTTGTCGAATTTTCTAATATTTTTACCATATTTCTTCGCCAAATCTTAGCCAGCTGAAAAAATATTTTAAAACACAAAAGCCTTGTAAGTGATTAATTTACAAGGCTTTATCTTTTGTGGGAGCTAATGGATTCGAACCAATGACCCCCTGCTTGTAAGG
>JAEXOD010000142.1 GCA_023447335.1 Bacteroidota bacterium | reverse complement strand
ATGCAATTAATAAAATTTTTAGAGAAAACAAAGCCCCCCGGTTACCGGTTTATGTAGATAGCCCTCTTTCCGTTAATGCTACGAATATTTTTAGACAACATCACGAGTGTTTCGATTCTGAAATCTCTCAGTTTATTCTAAAAAACGATGACCCGTTTGGTTTTAATGAACTTAAATATATTACATCTACCGAAGAATCAAAAAAATTAAATGAAAACAGACAACCTGCAATTATTATTTCTAGTTCAGGTATGTGTGAAGCCGGACGAATTTTGCACCATTTACTAAATAATATTGAAAATCCTAATAATATCATTTTAATGGTCGGATATGCCGCTGCCGAAACTTTAGGAAGAAAACTTATAGAAGGAGCAAAATTAGTAAAGATTTTTGGAATGGAACGTCAGGTTAACGCTGAAATTATTGTGATGAACTCATTCTCAGCTCATGCAGATAGTAATGAGCTTATTGAATACGTAAGTCAATTTGACAAAGATAGAATGCAAAATATATTTTTAGTACACGGTGATTTTGACCAACAATTAAAATACAAAGATAGACTGAATTATGTTGGTTTTAATAATGTAACTATCCCTTCTCGCGGCGATGTATTTGTCTTATAAGTTAAAGATGAAATCATTTTTAACTTTTACTATTTTTTTAGTTTTATTACTGCCCAATTTTTTATTTGGGCAGTTCTTCATTAAAGATAGTTCGAATTTCAGTCGTTCTGATTTTAAAATAAATAATTTTAGCAATAATTTTCTAAAACAACTCAATACATATTCGTTAAACACCAATCTCATTTATTCGATTAATAGCGGAAATTTCTTTATCGGAATAAAAGATAATTATATTTCTACAATAAACAAAAGCACATATACAAATATAAAAGATGAAAATAATTTAATGTTTTATGGTGATTATCGTGTTTCTCAATTATTTCAACCGGGTTTTTTATTAAAACAATTGATTTATTCTGATGATAGAAAAATTGATATTAATCAAACATCAATAACTAATTTAATATTATTTAGTAAATTTTTACCAAATAATAAAATACAAATCACTCCATATTACGGTTTTTCTAATAATAATCAGTTATTTGAAAAGGATAACGGAACTATCTATGGAATTGACGGAAATATTAAAAAATTACAATTAAGCGAAATCGAGCTAAATTTCAACGGTAAATTTGAGAACGAGATTATTGACCCAAGAGAAAACAATTTTAGGTTAGCAAATATTGAACTGAATAATGACATTAGCGAAGGTCTATTGAATTCCTTTTCTGGATATTATTCACAACAGAATAAGGATTTTTATTTTGAACCGGATAGCATTACTCAAACTTTTTTTTATATTACAAATAATATTCAAACTCGAAAAGAAATTAATTATTATATTCAAGAAAGAATGGTATATTTTCAACCCGGCTCAAATATTAATTTTGATTTAGGCGGTAAAATATCATGGCGAAATATTGATAAAAGTACTAGATATATATTAGTTCAAAATTTAAGCGGGAATTTAGATTCCGAAATTAAAGATTTCAAATTAGAATTGTTTTCTGCTTTCGATATTAGATTTGAAAATTTATTTATTAATTTTAGGACAAATTATTCGGAACAAGAAGAAAAGCATTTTGCAAAAAGAGTTGACGGAATAAGTGATTTTTTTTTCCAGGAACGAAACGAACTTGAAAAATTATTAAATAATAAAGCAAAACAAACAACCCTATCTATTAATGGTAATTATAACATAAGTTCAAAAGATATGATCTCTTTTTCATTGTTCCAACGAAAATTAGTTTACGATACACCTTCAGAAGAAAATTATGACGATCGAGATGAACTATTAACTATGGCTAAAGTAAACTATAATCGCAAATTAACTCCTTTTTTTAACGCATTTATTAATATTGAAACAAACATAAACAAAGTTGTTTATATATTTGCAGAAAGAAGTGCTAATAATAATATTAAACGCATTTTTAAATTTAGTGCCGGAGGAACATATAAAGTTCAAAAACTTATTTCGACAAATTCTGCAGAGGTTGCTTCTAATTATATAGTTTATGATTTTGAAGATATAAACCCAAATTATAAAAGTTATTCGTTCAGACAATTTGTTTTTAGGGATTCTACTATTTTTAAATTGAATAAACAAATTGAACTATATACAAGCGGACATATTAAACTTAGCGAACAAGGAGAGTTTAATTGGAAAAGGTTTTCCGGTAAACCTTTAAGATATCTTATTGAAATTTATACTGAACCCTTAATCTACTATAACTGGAGTAATACTAAATTTGGTATCGGACTTAGATTTTTTGAACTTTCAACCTATACCATTACAAACGGCAAGAATAAAAATTTGGAAACTCGTTATAGAAGTATAGCACCATTAAGTCAAATAATAACCAAAATTTCAAATCGTTTATATTTAGAATTAAATTGTAGATATGAATTTATACGAAATGAAAAAAATAAATTATCAAATCAAACATATTTTTATTTAGATTTAGATTGGAAATTTTAATAAATATTTTTAAATTTCTTTTTAGTTTGAAACAGAATTACTATTTTTAATTTTTCTTTGCTAATTTTAATCGGAGCTAAGTTGAATTCTCAAAAATTTCACAAAATATTCTCTAGTAATCCAAATTCCATGACCGATATTGAAGAATTTGTGATTCAATCAATTGAACATTTATCTTTAAATGATACTAACATGAATCAACTAACTTCTTCTGTTGCCGAAGCATCATCTAATTGTATAATTCATGGAAATAAATCTGATGAATCAAAGAACATTGAGGTTGATATAGAAATAGAAGACAAAATAATAACAATCAAACTGAAGGATGAAGGAAACGGATTTGAAGTTGATAAGGTTCCCGATCCGACGCTACCGGAAAATATTTTAAAGGATAGCGGTAGAGGAATTCACATTATGCGTTCGTTCTTAACCCAATTAAAATATAATTTTACTGAATCAGGCACTGAAACAATTTTAATATTTAATTATGCCGAAAATTAATTCTACATTATAAATAAATAGGAGTAAATATGGGAAGGAAAAAAATTTCCTTAATTGGAGGAGGACAAATTGGAGGGGTATTAGCACAATTAATAGCTCAAAAAGAGTTAGGTGATGTTGTTCTTTTTGATATAGTTCCAGAATTACCACATGGTAAGATTTTAGATATAGCCGAAGCCTCTAATGTTGATTTGTTTGATATAAAAATGTCAGGTTCAAATGATTATAAAGATATTGTAAATTCCGATCTAGTTATTGTAACCGCAGGTTTACCAAGAAAACCGGGAATGAGTAGAGACGATTTATTAGTAACAAATGCAAAAATAATTAAAACAGTTGCGGAAAATGTTAAACTTTATGCTCCTGATTCAATAGTAATTATTATTAGCAATCCATTAGATGCTATGGTTACTTTATTCCAAAAAGTTAGCGGATTCCCTCATAACAGAGTTTTAGGACAAGCTGGTGTTCTTGATTCTTCAAGATTTGCAACTTTTATTGCTTGGGAGTTAGGTGTATCGGTTAAAGATGTTAATGCCTTAGTATTAGGCGGTCATGGTGATACAATGGTCCCTCTAGTACGTTATGCTAACGTAAACGGTTTACCGGTAATGGAATTATTGGAACGAAAGTACAATAATAAAGAAAAAGCCGAATCCGTAATGGAAGAAATGGTTAATAGAACTAAGATGGCTGGCGGTGAAGTTGTTAATCTATTAAAAACCGGCTCAGCATTCTATTCACCTGCTTCAGCAGCTATCCAAATGGCAGAAGCTATATTAAAAGATGAAAAAAGAGTTTTACCGACTTGCGCCTTCTTAAACGGCGAATATAGTGTTTACGGTTATTATGTCGGGGTTCCTGCAATATTAGGCGAAAACGGCGTTGAAAAGGTTTTAGAAATTAATTTAGACCAAACCGAACAATTTGCTATGGATAATTCCGTAAAAGCAGTTAAAGAATTAGTTGCCGATATGGAACGACTAGGTTTATAATTTATTTTTTTAGTCCCCTATTAAATGGGGACTTTACATTCATTCCCCTTCGATTTTCTTAACATATTTACCTTTGTTAAATCATAAAATTTGTTTAAATTTAAGTTTATATTTTTTTAGAGGTTCTATGCTTACAAGTATGACCGGATTCGGTAAAAGTGTAGTAAAATATAATGATTTAATTATTGAAACTGAAGTTAAAAGCTTAAATAGTAGATTTTTGGAATTGAGCTTTAAAATGCCAAAAAGCTTAACTCAAAAAGAGTTTGAAATTAGAGAGCTTGTAAAAAGTAAATTAAATAGAGGTAAAGTTTTTGTTGTAATTTTTATTTCTCGTGATCCTTCTTCAAAAATTAATTCATTTATTGATCAGGACGGACTAGAAAAGGCGGTTTCAATTTTAACTGAATTAAAGAATAAATTAAATTTAAAAGGTGCATTAAAAATTGAAAATTTAATTTCATTTCAAAATTTATATCTTACAGAGACGGTTATTGACGAAGAAAATGAATTTAAATATATCTTACAGTCAATTTCTGAAGCTATTGACGAGATGAATAAGATGCGTTTACGTGAAGGAAACGAACTTGGTATTGACTTGTTAAAAAGAGTGGATATTATTGAAGAAAAAATGCAATTCGTTCAAAACCGTAATCCGCAAGAAATTTCTGATTATTTTAATAAACTTAAAGAAAAAGCGAAACAGTTAACTTTAGACATTATTGATAATCCTGATAGATTAAATCTTGAATTGGCTTTATTGAGTGAAAAATATGATATAACAGAAGAATGCGTAAGATTGAAAAGTCATATTATGCAGTTTAGAGAAACAATAAAAGTAGGTACTGAAGCCGGTAGGAAATTAAATTTCTTATGTCAAGAAATGAATAGAGAAGCAAACACTATTAACAGCAAATCTATTTCTCCTGATGTAACTTATGCGGGTATTTCTATTAAAGATGAGCTGGAAAAAATTAGAGAACAAATTCAAAACATCGAGTAAATAAATTGAAAGGTAATATTTTTGTTATATCCGCACCGAGCGGAACAGGTAAAACAACTATAATAAAAAAGATTATGGAGATTTTCCCACAATTAACTTTTTCTATTTCTGCCACAACCAGAGAAAGGAGAAGTTTTGAAGTTGACGGAAAAGATTATTTTTTTATCTCTGAAGAAGATTTTAAGAATAAGATTGAAGATGACGAATTTGTTGAATGGGAAAAATTTTATGACTATTTTTATGGAACTTTAAAATCTTTTGTTAATAAAAAACTTGAAGAAAACAGTTCTCTAATTTTTGAAGTGGATGTTAAAGGTGC
>JAEXOD010000124.1 GCA_023447335.1 Bacteroidota bacterium | reverse complement strand
CCCCCTCTCTAAATTCTAGAGAGGGGGAATATTGCCGGGTAATTTTAAGAAGCAAGTAATTTAATAGTATTTAATTGATTTTATAACCTATAGAAAACAACGGGTTGTTAAGTGCCGTCACCCCTTTTACAAAAGTATTTGCTGCCACTATCTAAAGATAGTGGTAATTGAATGTTGCTTTAAAAATATTGTGATGGGCGAATTAAAACTAAAAATTACAAAATGTTAAAAAGAAGTTAATGAGTGAAAGAATATTAATTGGTGGTTGTATCAAAAGGGATTACTTCCACAATAAAAATTAAACACTCACTACCTTTATCGGTGTTGTATAAAAAGTTGCGAACACTCACCCCCTAACCCCCTCTCTAAATTCTAGAGAGGGGGAATATTGCCGGGTAATTTTAAGAAGCAAGTAATTTAATAGTATTTAATTGATTTTATAACCTATAGAAAACAACGGGTTGTTAAGTGCCGTCACCCCTTCTCTAGGGTTTAGAGAAGGGGACGGGGGATGAGTGCGTCTTAAAGGATATAGTGAGGATGATAAACTAAGATAAAAAATTATAAAATGTAGTTATTAAAAATAAAAGAAATACAAAAAAGCAGCTAACTAAAAAAGTATCAATTACCACTATCTTTAGATTGTGGAAAAAAAATGAGTGGCGAAAAAGAAATAAAAACACGTTACTAGTCACTAGTCACTGGTAGCTGGTAACTAGTAGCTTAATAAACAGGTGAAACATGAGAAAATTAATATCAATAATAATTATAATAATAACAAGTAGTATATTTGCTCAAGAAGTAAAAACGGTAACAGCATCGGGTAGTTGTTTGGGGGTTAATATTAGTTCCGAACAAGCAAAAAAGATGGCACTGGATAATGCACGAGCCGATGCAATTAAAAATGCAATAGGAACCAAAGTTACAGAGGAAGTATTTCGTTCAGTAAGTGAAGTGCAAACTTTAAATAACGTTAATGAATTTAACGATGTATTTAAAAAATTTACCCGTTCATCTGCATACGGAAAAATAATTGAAGAAACTGTAACATACGAAACAAAATTGGAAAACGGGTATCCGTTATATATAGCAAATATTGAAGCAAAAGTAGTTGAAGAGATAGGGGAAGTTGACCCGAACTTTAAAGCGGAAATAATATTGCCCAAAACCAAATACACTGCAAGAAAAGATATAAATACAAGTGATAAAATGGAATTTAAACTTTGGGCAAGTGAAGATTGTTATTTATATCTGTTTAACGTAATGTCGAATGATTCGGTATATTTAATATTACCGAATGAAATTATAAAAGATAACTCATATAAAACTGAAAAAAATATTCAGGGTTATCAAAAACTACTAAGTGCTATGCGATTTTCTGTTGGATTACCCGAAGGCAAGGATTATGCATTAGAAGGTTTATTACTAATTGCGTTAAAAGATAAAATTGATTTTAAATCCCAATTAATCGAGCAAACCGGTAACGGAATGATTGCAACGTATAAATCAGCATTAACCGAAATTATGAAATGGCTTGTAACAATTCCCCAGAATAGAAGAACGGAAGCGTTTACTAGTTTTGAAATTGTTAGAGATGAAAAATAACCCTTTTACACATATAACACATATTGTGCAAATTACCCAAATTACCCAAATTAACCATATTACCCTTATTACCCACGACTGAAGTCGTGGGCTAGGAAACGTCGTGGGCTAGGAAACAACGCGGGCTAGGAAACATCGTGGGCTAGGAAACATTTTGAGCTAGGAAAAATCAACATCGTGGGGTGGTAAAACATGGGGGAATTAAATTCTACAAGGGTGAAATATTGGTATAAATAGTATCCCCATAAATGAATTCATGGGGATAATTATTGTTGATAATAATATTAAAATTTAACTTAATCTAAATTGGATAGGGATAACAACAACTACTTTTACATTTTTGCCTTTTTCAACTGCCGGTTTAAATTTTAGCCCTTTTACTGCATTTATTGCAGCTTCATCACAACTTTTTTCTAGACTTTTAATAATCTCGGTGTCATAAACATTCCCTTGTTCATCTATATATACCTTTACAAACACTTTACCTTGAATACCTTTTTCTTTTGCTTCCGGAGGATAAACAATATTTTGAGCCAACGCTTGAATTCCGCCGATAATTTCGGGCATAACTTCGGCTTTTTCGTAATAACCTTCGTGTTTATTTTTGCCCGGGTTAATAATATCACTTACAATTGCCCAGTTTTCTTCAACTTTCCCGAATTCATCAAATTTAATTTTAAGTGAAGTTACTAAAAACGAGTTTACGTTTTTATCTTCAACCGTAGCGGCTTGGTAAGTAAAATTAGAAAACACATCTTTAATCTTTTCAAAAAAAGGTATTATTTTGGATGTTTTAAATTTACTTTCGCCTTCGTATGTAAAACCTATATGATTACATTTTGCATCCTTATTAACGGCGATAGAAATTTTAATATAGTGTGTTCCGCTTCCTAAAACAGAAGATAAACTTTTTTCATCAATGGCTTTATCTATTTTACTACTTATTTCTGAATCCGGAGTAATTAATTTAGCTTTTACTTCTGTTAATGACGGATTTAAAAATAGATCTTCGTCACTACAATTTTGTTGCCCGCAAGCCATAAAAAATATAAGCCCAACTAAAATTAAATAATACTTTTTCATGTTAATACCTCATTTAGTTTGATTGAATGATTATTTCTTTATAATAAACCGGTTTAATTTCTGCATAAGGAATGGAATTTATTATCATTTCCATTTTTCTATCTTGTTCGTTAATTCTATTTACTGCTTGAGTTATCTCAGAATTAATTTCCATATTCTTATTGAATAAATATAAAGAGATTAACAACAAACAAGCCGAAAAACCCAAAGCGAAGGCAAATTTATAATTAAAATGTTCAACTTTTTTTAATTCGGTTTTTGGTTTTACCAAATTTAAAATGTTTTTATCAACAGAAACGGGTACTTGTTCGGCGGTTAATTTTAGACTATTTTTCAGTGTTAATATATTACGAAAATATTGACGCAAATCTTCATTAGTTGCCAAAGAATCAAATAATTCTTTTTCTGCGGCTTTATCAATTTCGCCGTCTAAATATTCATCAATTAGCATTTTAATATTCACGGGTTTCATAATTCATCCGTCATTTAATTTTTTTAGATATTAATTTTATCAGTTTTTGTCTTGCTTTAAAGATTCTACTTTTAACTAAGTCAGAGTCAATTTTTAATAGTTCGGCAATTTCCTTATAGCTTAAATCACCATATTCTTTTAAAAGATATACTTCTTTTTGTTCAATAGGTAATAATTCAATAGACATCTGTATTAACTGCTTTAGCTCTTTTTCTTCCAATCCGCTAAGAATATCAACATCTGCCGGAATATCATTAATTTCATTTTCGGTTTCACTCAAATTAATTTGACTTCTAAATTTGTTTTTATAATTAAAATAAGTATAAATAGAATTCTGAGCAGTTTTAAACAACCAATAAATTATACTATTCTTGTTTTGAATACTGGAATAATTTTCAAATAGCTTAATGAATACTTCTTGCAAGATATCATCTGCAGTATCTCTATCATTTACCATTCGCAAAGTATAATTGTAAATTTTAGTTTTATACTTGTTATAGTAAATTGTAAAATCTATAAAATTATCGTATGTATTCAAAACTATTCCAAATATGATGATCTAATATAATAGATAAAATAAATTAGAAAAAGTTGCCGGTACAGAAAAAAATTAAGAATTTTGGAAAGGTTTTATAAATGAAAGCCAAAAGGTTTCTGCTGCTTTTTTGCTGTTAACGTTTGTAGTTAAAAATCCTTCCCGATTATTAAATTTGCCCATAGAAGAAATATTCAAAAACACATGGTCTCCGTTATCATCAACAGTAGTCCATAAATTAAATTTATTATCGGTTGCCATGTCAAGGTAATTATCGCTATAACAAATACTCTTATAAGGAGTAAAAGCAGTAAATTTATCTCTCATCCAAATTTTACACTTACACTTTAGTTCGTTTTTATAAAATACTTTGCAGGCAAATTTATCATCTACTCCTTCTATAAAACTAACTTCGGCATCGGGTATTTTTTCTTTTAAAACGTGAATAGCAGTTTTAAAGTATTTTTTTATATCAAGAAAAGATGCAGCAACAAAGTTGTTTTTTTGTTCGGGAGAAAATTCAACCTTCAGTTTTGGAATCGGTATTTCGGCATCTGAAGGAGTATGACTAAGAGACATAAAGTCAAAAATCATTGAATTATCACTTGTTTCAGATTCATCAAATCTAGATAACTTAAATAGTTCAAGATCACCGTAATTTTTAGCCAAAGGAAGTATTCCTAAGGGGATTGCTTTAAAGGTGTTAGAATCTTCATCGTTTAAGAAGTCGTAAAATCTTCTTGATACAAAAATACAATTCTCATCAACAATAGGCTCTATTCGTGCAGCAGTATCAACACCGCTACCAAAAACATCCGTAATTGCTCCTCTATCTTGTTTTATATTTATTTTGGTTAAGTGAATTCCGATTCTAATAGCAATATTTTCTTCAAATCCAAGTTTTTTCCAGTTGGTAGTTTTGATATCGTCTCTAATTTTTAATGAAATATCGGCTAAATCAAAATGGTCAAAACTACAAATTAATGCTCCGTCTCCCAATCCTTTATAAAAGAAGTGGTTTTCTTCATTCAAAAAACTTGTTTTATATTTCTCAAATTTTTCTGATAGAATAGCTTTAAGCTTGTCATTTTTTACCTTAGACGAACCCTTTAAGTCCGCAAAAAGAACTGATGCAATTACAGATTTGATTTTCATTTTAATAACAAATTTGAATAACTATTTAAATATATTCAATTAAATGGAAAAAACATATGACGTACGTCATAACAATAAATTAAATTTAAAGATCAAATCAAAAATATAATAAAAATAATCTTAAAATATTTGAAAATTATACAAATAATCTTATTTTAGCAATAAAAATCAATTAAAATAATAACCAAAATGAACGGAGGAACTTAATGGGATGGCTTTCTGAAAGCTTGAACTCTTCAATTGGTAAAAAAATAATAATGGCAGTTACAGGAACCTTTTTAATTGTTTTCTTAACTGTGCATATGCTTGGTAATTTAGCTCTTTTTGCTAATGACGGCGGAGAAGCATTTAATGCTTATGCTCATTTATTAAGAAGTATGAAATTTACCATAATTATGGAAATAGGTTTAGGGTTAATATTTTTCTTCCATATTTTTAACGGAATTAGACTATGGATTGAGAATAAAAAAGCACGCCCTATTAATTATACGGTAAGCGGAGCAAGAAAAAATACTAATATTTTTTCCAGAACAATGGCAATAACGGGAAGTATAGTATTTATATTTTTAGTTATCCACTTAAAAGCCTTTTTTGTAGATCATACTTTGCTTGGTATGGGAGAAAATTTATTTATTATGGTTAAAGAGGCATTTAATAATCCCATAATTTCGTGGTTTTATGTTATAGCAGTAGCAGTTTTGGCATTTCATCTAAATCATGGATTCCAGAGTGCTTTTCAAACATTCGGTTGGAATCATAAAAAATATACCCCTATTATAAAAGCTTTAGGGGCAATATACTCAATAATTATAGGTGTAGGATTTGCTGCTATGCCACTATATTTTTTATTTTTTTACGGAGGTAAATAATGGTTAATTTAAATGCAAAAATACCTGCCGGTAAGTTAGACGAAAAATGGAATAATTATAAACAAAACATGAAGTTAATAAATCCTGCTAATAAAAGGAAATATGAAATAATTGTTATCGGTACGGGATTAGCGGGTGCTTCTGCCGCTGCATCATTGGGGGAATTAGGTTATAATGTTACGGTTTTAACTTTTCACGATAGTCCGCGCCGGGCACATAGTATTGCGGCACAAGGCGGAATTAATGCTGCAAAAAATTATCAAAATGACGGAGATTCTGTTTACAGATTGTTTTATGATACAATTAAAGGGGGCGATTTTAGGGCACGTGAAGCAAATGTATATAGACTTGCCGAGGTAAGTAATAATATAATAGATCAATGCGTTGCTCAAGGTGTTCCTTTTGCAAGAGAATATGGCGGATTATTAGATAATAGATCATTTGGCGGTGCACAAGTTAGTCGAACTTTTTATGCTAAAGGGCAAACAGGTCAACAATTGTTGCTTGGTGCTTATAGTGCATTAAGTCGTCAAGTAAAACTTGGCAATGTAAAAATGTTCACTAGAAGAGAAATGCTTGATTTAGTAGTTGAAGATGGTATCGCAAAGGGTGTTGTTGCCCGTAATTTAGTAACGGGAGAGATTGAAAACTATAGCGGTCATGCGGTAATTTTGGCAACCGGAGGTTATTCAAATGTGTTTTTCCTTTCAACAAATGCAATGAATTGTAATGCAACTGCTATTTGGCGTGCTCATAAAAAGGGAGCATTGTTTGCAAATCCTTGCTATACACAAATTCATCCAACATGCTTGCCAATACACGGAGAAAGTCAATCCAAGTTAACATTAATGAGCGAAAGCTTACGAAATGACGGAAGAATTTGGGTTTCAAAGGTAAAAGGAGATAAACGCAAACCAAATGATATTCCCGAAGAAGATAGGGATTATTACTTAGAAAGGAAATATCCGTCATTCGGAAATCTTTCACCACGCGATATATCTTCAAGAAGTGCTAAAGAAGTTTGTGATGAAGGACGCGGTGCTGACGGAGGAGACGCTGTTTATTTGGACTTTTCTGATTCAATAAAAAGATTGGGAAAAGCTGCCATTGAAGAGAAATATGGCAATTTGTTTGAAATTTATGAAGTGATTACGGGAGATAATCCATACGAAATGCCTATGAAAATTTATCCTGCTCCTCATTATACAATGGGCGGATTATGGGTAGATTATGAATTAATGAGTAACTTACAAGGGTTGTTTGTATTGGGCGAAGCTAATTTTAGTGATCACGGAGCAAATAGATTAGGTGCTAGTGCATTAATGCAAGGTTTAGCAGACGGTTATTTTGTAATTCCGTATACGATTGCAAATTATTTGGCAACCGCAAAACCAACCAAAGCATCTGTTGATTCAGAGTCATTTAAAAAAGTTGCAAGCCAAAATAAAGAATTGATTAAAAAGCTATTAAAAATAAACGGTACAAAAACGGTTGATGAGATCCATAAACAACTTGGCAGAATTATGTGGGATAAAGTTGGAATGGCTAGAACCGAAGCCGGTTTAAAAGAAGCTATAGAAGAGATTAGAAAATTACGTGAAGAATTTTGGACAAATGTTAAAGTAGTAGGTGAATCGGAAGATTTAAATCAAACTTTAGAACGTGCAGGACGATTGATAGACTATTTAGAACTTGGTGAATTAATGGCGTTAGATGCATTAAATAGAAACGAAAGTTGCGGTGGTCATTTTAGATCGGAATATCAAACCGAAGAAGGTGAAGCTTTAAGAAACGATGACGAATATGCTTATGTTGCCGCATGGGAATTTAACGATTTAAGTAATTGGACATTGCACAAAGAACCGTTAAATTATGAATTTGTTAAATTAGCTCAAAGGAGTTACAAATAATGAGTGAACATAAATTAAATTTGAAACTTAAGATTTGGCGTCAAAAATCCCCAAATGATAAAGGAGGTTTTTCTGAATATGCTGTTTCTGTTTCACCGGACGCATCTTTTTTAGAAATGTTGGACGAATTAAACGATAGTTTGGAAAGAAAAGGACTAGAACCGGTTGCATTTGAAAGTGATTGTAGAGAAGGTATTTGCGGTACTTGCGGTCTGGTAATTAACGGTCAGCCACACGGTCCGTTACCAAGAATTGCTACCTGTCAGTTACATATGCGAAACTTTAAAAACGGAGACACAATTTATATTGAGCCTTTTAGAGCCAGAGCATTTCCCATTTTGAAGGATTTAATTGTTGATAGAAACGGACTTGATAAAATTATTCAAGCCGGCGGATTTATTTCGGTTAATACCGGCGGGATACCGGATGCAAATGCTATTCCTATTCCGAAAGATAAAGCTGCCGAAGCGTTTGATGCTGCAGCTTGTATCGGATGCGGTGCTTGTGTTGCTGCTTGTAAAAACGCAAGTGCAATGTTGTTTTTGAGTGCAAAGGTTTCTCAATTTGCCTTACTACCTCAAGGTGAACCTGAAAGGTATGATAGGGTACAAAATATGGTTAAAGTTATGGATGAACTTGGTTTTGGTAGCTGTACAAATACATATGCATGTGAAGCAGAATGCCCTAAAGGAATTTCTATAAAGAATATTGCTCGCTTAAATAGGGAGTTCGTAAAAGCTAAGATATTTCACTAAAATTTGTTAAGATATTTTAAGGGAGATTGGTAAAACATTTTTATTGTTTTGCAAATCTCCCTTTCTATTTTAAAACTTTATTGTTAAGTTATAGAGGCTTAGAACTCATATTTCTTTTTGAATTTCAATAACCAATTTAAAAGCGTATATTTGTATATTAAATATCATTTTATAATTATTAGTATTAATTATGTTTCAAAGAGAAATACAATTTATTATTGATTTTTCAATAAATAAAATTAAAAACCTGGATAATAGATTATCTTTAGCTGATTTGGTTAGAGCTGATATTCATCCGGCAATTATTAAATATATTTCCGGTCAATTAGGAATTATGATTAATTCCGATAGACAAAAATTATTAAAAGACTCTATTTTTGATTATTCCGGAAAATCCGTTCAAAAATATTTTAATCTTATTGAAGAGGAATTAAAAAGGACGTCAAAATTAGATTCTTCTTTAATTACTAAAGCAATTAATATATCTGTATCGTTTCATATAAACCATTTGGTTCGACCCAAATTTACATTAATTAAATTTTTATATAATAAAGAAGAAGTTAAAAATGTAAATGAGATTAAGTTATTATTGAATAACTTTTACTATTACGATTATTCAATAAGTTTAATAAAAGGATATATAGATAAAAAAAAGATTGAAACTTTATCTCGACAAGAATTTGAGGAATTATATGATAAAATTGATAAAGCTTTAATTGAAACATACCCAAAATCTTTATTTGAAAGCCATATTAACGGTATTTGTGATTTTATAAATATAGGTGATGTAAATAAATCAAAGATGCAATTACATTCTTTTGAATTGTTTTTAGGAGAAAAAGAATTAACCGAATATATTCTTATACTAAAAGAAAACTACGGAGATGATTTAAAATTAAAGATTGATAAAAATGAATTATTAAATTTTATTAAAAATAACCCGATTGAAATTGTTAGGCAAAATTTCAAGTATAAAGTTGATAAAAATACTTCAGAAAACATAATTCCGGAAAATTTGCAGATAAAAAAGGAAGAAGAAATTGAGCTAACTGAAAATTCTGAACCTATTGAAGAAATTGAAATAAATGTTAAAACTGAGATAGAATTAGAACCAAGTATAGAAAAAAACGAAGAGAAAGTTGAAGAAGATGTTGAAAATAATTTAGAAATTGATTTAAAAGAAGAAACTAAAGAAGAGTTAGTTGAAGATGTAGAAGATGTATTAAATATAGTTAATTCAGAGGAAAAAATAGAGGAAGAGGATTCGGAAGTAATAATAAATGATTTTGTAGAAATTAATACTAAAGTAGACGAAGAATTTATTATTGAGAAAAATGAAGATTATACATCTGCCGAAAGTGAAGGAAATCCTAATATTGAGGATAGTGTAGAAGAAGTAAGTGCTGAATCGGAGGAAATATCCGCAGACCCTATAAATTTATCCGAAGTATCTGATGAACAAAATATAATAGAAGAAATAACTTTGGAAGAATCCGAAGAGTATACTTTTGAAACTGTAGATAGCGAAGCAGATTACAAAACTATAGAATTACAAAGCGAAAATTTAGTTAAATATGAATCGGAGCAGAGTAGCAAAGAATATATTGAAGAATTACTTGAAGAAGAAGAATTGAAAATAGAATTTGTGGAGCAGTCTTATAAATCAGAAGAAATTGAAGAAGTTACAAAAGAAATTGATATAAAGTTAAATGAAGATGTTATTAAAAATATAGAAAATAAATTAGATAATGAAGAAACTAAAGAGAAATTAGAACCGGAGTATAAAGAAAGTGCTATAGATGTTTATAAACTGATGGATGAAAAAGATATAAATAAAATTATTAAAAATTTATTCAACGATGATTATGAGGATTTTGCTGAGCATGTTGAAAAAATGGGACAAATGGATAGCATTGATGAAACAATAACATATATAAATACTTATTGCAATAATATGGGTATCTCTGAAAATAAAAAAGAGGTAGTATTATTCAAAAAATTAATTACACATCATTTTAGCAGGTAAATAATGTTTATAGATCATGTAGAAATAAAGGTAAAAGCCGGAGACGGCGGAAACGGTGCAGTAGCTTTTAGAAGAGAAAAATTTGTGCCAAAGGGAGGACCTTCAGGCGGAAACGGTGGAAAAGGGGGAAATATTTATATTGAAACGAGTAATAATTTACTTACGTTGTTAGATTTTAAATATAATATTAAATTTATTGCAGAAGACGGTGATCCGGGTGGAACATCATTAAAGGATGGTAAAAGCGGGGATGATATTATTATAAAAGTTCCAGTTGGTACAATGGTAAAAGATGCGGATAAAGATGAGTTGCTTTATGATTTAGACGAGAACGGGAAACGGGTATTATTGGCTGCCGGCGGAAGAGGCGGAAAGGGGAATAGCAACTTTGCTACACCTACAAATCAAACACCGAGATTTGCCGAAGACGGAACTCCGGGAGAAGAAAAGAATATTGTTCTTGAGTTAAAATTATTAGCTGATGTTGCATTAGTGGGATTTCCGAACGCAGGTAAATCAACATTGATTTCTGTTATTAGTGCAGCAAAACCCAAAATTGCAGATTATCCGTTTACTACATTAACCCCTAATTTAGGTATAGTAAAATATAAAGATTACAAAACTTTTGTTGTTGCAGATATTCCCGGATTAATTGAAGGAGCTCATACCGGAAAGGGGCTTGGAATACAATTTTTAAAACACATTGAACGTACAAAGATTTTATTAATTATGCTTGACGCATTCAGTGAAGATTATCAACAAGATTATAATATTTTGATTAACGAATTAAAAAGCTATAATAAAGAACTAAGTAAACGAAAAAAAATTGTTGCATTTACTAAAGCAGATGTTTATACGGAAGATGATCTCGTTGAAGTAAAAAAACGAAAAGTGAAAGGATATAGAGGTAAACCATTGTTGATTTCTGCAGTTAGTGGTTTCGGAATTCCTGAATTATTAGATACTTTATGGGAAAATTTAAAAGATAAAGAAAAATAAGATTTTTTTTAGCGTATCAAATAAAAAATATAAATTGATAATTACGAAAGCTTGTTTAAAAATCGATAATAGTAAAATAACTTTATATATAAAGACAAATAGATTTTGCACCGGTATATTAAATATCTTGTTTAGTTCATTTGGAATTCAATAATATTAATATGGATAAAACTTATAAATCACCTGTAAAGCGGTTAGCTATTATTATACCTTTTTTATTTATTTCAAGTATTGCTATAGTTTTGCTTTCGGTAATGTTTGGTAGTGTGAAAGTCGAATTTTCTGATATTATAAAATATCTTTTTAATAATAAAAATCCGGAATCTGAAATAAATTTAATTTTGGGTATTCGGTTTAGTAGAGTCTTACTTGCGTTTTGCATCGGAGCGGGTTTAAGTGTAACCGGTGGGGTATTTCAAGCTATACTCATGAATCCGCTTGCCGAACCCTACATTTTAGGAGTAAGCAGCGGCGGAACTTTTGGAGCAATTTTAGCTATTTTTTTAGGATTATCCTTTGTTATGGTTACGTCTTTTGCGGCGATCGGAGCAATTTTAATTATTTTTTTGGTCTTTGTTTTAGGCAGGAAGCTTGGTGAACTGGAGCCAAATGTTTTGCTTTTAACCGGAATTATGATAAGTGCTTTTTTTAGTGCTTTAATATTATTGCTAATTACCTTACTTAACGATAGTTTAAGAACCGCAGTGTTTTGGATGATCGGAAATTTAGCAAATGCTGATCCAAATGCTGTTTTAATTATTGCTCCGGCAACATTAATTCTGACTTCAATTTTACTAATTTTTGCACAAAAATACAATGTTTTGGCTTTAGGTAACGAACATGCCTTAAGTTTGGGGGTTAATACAAAAGTAGTAAAAACAATCAGCTATTTTACTTCTAGTTTGTTAATTGGGTTTATTGTTTCGGTAAGCGGTATAATCGGTTTTGTAGGTTTGTTAATTCCTCATGTTTGCAGAATGGTTTTTGGTAATGATAATAGAATAATTCTTCCGTCTTCTTTTTTTATCGGAGGTATTTATTTGGTGATTGCAGATACAATAGCAAGAACTATTCTATTGCCCGGAGAAATTCCCGTAGGTGCAATAACTGCTCTTGTAGGTGCTCCTGTATTTATTTATTTAATGCGAAAAAGGTACAATTAAATTTTAATGTTGAAATTTGTTCACATTTATTATAGAAGTGATCACAAAAAGTCGTTTTATGATAAAAAAATGGATAAATTTATCTAAATAAACTTGATTTTATATTTGTTATTTAATAATTTAACTTTTAAAGTTCTTTGGTGGTGGTGTTTTTTATTTTCCTGTTGGGGAAAGGTAGCGGTGCAATATTATTCTTTTAAAACTTTATTTTGCTATAAATCCCCGTCTGTTAGGTGATATTATTATTATTTAATAAACAGTGAGGATTTGATGAAATCTTTTTATTCTATTTTAATTATAGTGTTATTTTGCAATTTTATTGTTTACGGGCAAGCTTTAACAGGCGACTATAGAGTCGGAACCGGAAAATATTACACAACAATTGCTGCGGCAATAGCAGATTTAAACGCTAAAGGAGTGGGTACCGGGGGAGTTACTTTTTTAGTGGATGCAGGGCATACGGAAACATTTAGTGACGATACAAAAGGTAAAATTACCGCAACCGGTACTTCTGCAAACCCAATTGTTTTTAGGAAAGAAGGAACCGGAAATAATCCGGTTATAACTACTGCTTCAAATACTCAATTTGAAGCTATTATTACAATTTCCGGAGGCGATTATATTACGATTGATGGAATTGATGTTATTGAAAATGTAAGTAATGCGACCGGAAAAGTATCTTACTGCTACAAAATAACAGCTTATGGTACAGACGGAGCTTGTTATAATACAATTAAAAATTGTTCAGTCAGATTAAAAAATGATTTATTTGGTCAGCATGCAATCTGTCAAATTTCTAATGCGGAAAATACCGGTAAAAACGATAATAACACTTATTCAAATATAAATATAACCGAATCACGCGAGGCGATTTATTTAGATGGATATAGTGAAAATAGTCTTAGTGAAAATTGTGTAATCGAAAACTGTACGATCGGAATTGAAGCAGATTATAAAATATTATATAGCGGAATAGAAATTTCTCATTGTGGTAATATAACAATTAAAAACAATATAATCCGAAATGTTTTTCGTTCAGATGGTAGCTGTTATGGAATTTTGTATTATAATCCTCCAACTGATAGAGGTTATACAATTAGTTTATTTAATAATAAAATCTATAATATTAATAGTAATGATTATTCAGGTGGTTATTCTATTGGTATAAGCATTACTAATAATAGTTTGGTTAATACTTATAATTATATTTATAATAATACAATTTCCGGTTTAGTAAAAGAATTAACTTCAGCCAAAACGGCTATTTATCTTAAAGGAATTGAATTATTGGGAGGTAATTCAAATAATTATATTTACCATAATAGTATTTTAATAAATTCTAATGAATACCCTTCGTCCAGATGTTTATCTCTTGACGCAGGTAAAAATACACTATATAATAACCTATTTATAACTACTTCCGGTTATAATGCAACTTCCAATAGATATGAGTTGTATTGTAAAGCCTCAAGTAATTTAATTAGCAGTAATTATAATAATTTTTATTTTTCATCTTCAGGCACAAACAATATTATCGGAAAAGTAAATACAACAAATTATACTACTTTGCAAGATTGGGTCTCAGGTGTGACTAAAGATTTAAACTCCGTCTCGCAACAGGTTTTCTTTAAAAGCTCTACTGATCTACATCTTGACGGTACTTCAATAGGTAATACTGATTTAGCGGGGATGAATCTTTCATCATTAAGCTTGCCCGGATACGATAAAGATATTGACGGTGAAAGTAGAAACGTAAGTAATCCATACATGGGTGCAGATGAAGACCTTACACATCCCGTTCCTGTGGAATTAATGTCTTTTACAGCTACAAAACTTAGTAATTCTGTAAATCTTTATTGGAATACAAAAACAGAAATAAACTGTTTGCGTTTTGATATTGAAAGAAAGTACAAATACGAAAATAATTGGAATTATATAACATCTGTGGAAGGGCACGGAAATTCTTCTAACGAAAACGAATATAGTTATACTGATAATTATTTTGTTGATAATGAAATTCAGTATAGATTAAAACAAATAGATACAGACGGCAATTACAAATTCTATTACTCTAATATACTTGATATTAATATACCGAGTGAATTTTCGCTTAAACAAAATTATCCTAATCCTTTTAATCCATTAACTATAATCGGATTTACTTTAAAAGAACGGTGCCAAGTTTCGTTAAGGGTATATGATATTTTAGGCAGGGAAGTATATACTTTGGTAAACGAATTTTTAGATGCGGGATTTCACGAAATCGAATTTAATGCAGAAGCTTTAAATAGCGGTGTTTATTTTTATAGAATTGTGGCGGGGAATTATATTGATACAAAAAAGATGACTTTACTTCGATAATTATTTAACGAGGTTCATTTTAATAGTTTTTGAAAAAGTTGATGTTTTTATTGAGCATAAATAAATACCGCTACAGTAATTAGATGCGTCCCATATTTTAGAATATTTACCCGGTGTAAGTTCTTGATCAAACAAGGTTGCTATTTCTTGTCCGAGAATATTAAATATTTTAATTGTAACAAAATCGGAATTCGGAATTGAGAAGGAAATAGAAGTAGTTGGGTTAAACGGATTAGGATAATTTTGCTCTAAATTATATGATAAAAATTCATCATCTGATTCATCGGTGTTAATATCGGTGGTTATATCAAATAGAGTAAGAATTTGGTTAAGTAATTGTTTTTTTGTCGGAGAACCGACAACAGTTTCAAATGGGAAACCTAAAACTAAAACCTTACCCGGAATTGAACCTCCGGTAAAAAGCCCGCTATAAAATATTCCTGCAAAGCCATTTGCCGTATCAAGTTGAGTATATTTTGAAAAACCGTAACTTCCTTGATAAGTACCTATTACATCGGGCCATAATGTGTTATATAAACCGTGTGTCCCGTTATCAAAAGAGAAAATAAAATTATTATTAACCAAACTTGTTACATTATAATATGTTCCCGAAACTCCGAAAGGAGCGTCAGCTTTATATGAGGATTTAAGATATTTATTAATAAAACTTTTGTCTGAAGTCGATCCTTTGTAATCCAAATCCCATGCAATTTCGCTACCTGATACAAATAATTTACCACCGTTTTTAAGAAATTCAGAAACCTTAATTTGCTCTTGGGAATTAAAAGTTTCATCTGCAGTACTTTCTTCGCCTAATATATAATCCGCAATTTCAAAATCGGAAAGATTAAAAAGCCCGTCAATTATTGCTTCGTTACTTGCGGAGCAAAAACTAACGCCGTTTTCAACAAAAGCAGTTCCGTGCTGAATAATGAAATTATAAGTGTTTCCGGAAGTCGCCCTATCAAATCCGTTTACTACTAATGCATTACCGTTTTGTTGAGATGTTAATGCAGCCAATACTTCCGAGAACTGTGATGTTCCGAAATTATTTTTTGCTTTAATTTTAAAATAATAAACTTTATTGGGTAATAAATTATTAATTATATAGTCTCCACCGGCTAAAAAACTTTGTGTTTGATTAAAATTAATACCGTCAGTGCCATAATATACTTCATAGTTAGATACAATCGGGTTTTGCTTAATTAAAAGTTTCAAACTATTTATATTATTCTGTATAACACCAAAAGATTTTGGTCTTTCCGGAACCTCACTTGATGTTAAATAAGTAGGTTGAACCATTGCTTCAGATTCATCGCTTACAATTTTAAATTGGATGCTGTTTTTTAATAAATCAGATAGTTTTGATAAATTGCCATCCAACATCACTTGATTATTAATATAACGAATACCGTGGCTGTAATCAACATAAGTATTTATGTGGATATTAGTTAGCGGTTGAATGGGGTTACCGTCTAATTTGTGCCATCCATAAATAACTATATGGTTTGGTCGATTTGGGTCAATTATCAAATTACTTAATACTACGTCTTTTTTTGTTCCTCCGGTTAATTCGCCTAATTGTCCTCCTGCTGCAATTCTTTGATTTTCAATTGCATTGTTGTGCTCAATAAATTTAGGGACGAGTTCATTGTTATTTCCAACAGGTGTGTAGGTTACAGGCTCTAATTTAACCGTACATTTGTTATAAATACTATTCACTAATTTTCGAGTGGGCATAACCGCTCCATATAAATCTGCAACTTTTTGTGCAGTTATTGGTCCCATAGGAATGCGACAAAAATCTTCGTTTGAACCAATTGCCAAATAATCCGGCATAACAAAGTAGTTTAGAGTGTGCGTAGTACCGTTGGCATCTTGAAAGTTCTCATTAATTGAAATTAGTTCTCTCAAAAAATCAGGAATATTTCCTTTGTTTAATTCCTGAAGTATTTTGTCTTCGCGTTGCTGAAATGTTAAATTTACAACACTTTGCATAAACTGTGAACCGGTAACATATGAACTAAGTCTCGGAGGAATTGCTAAAGGATTGGGAAATAAAGTTGCGGATTGAATTAAATTAGAATAAGCTCTATTCCCATAATATGTGTAACCTTGTTCTTCGTAAAGTGTGCCTGTCAGCATCCCGTGAATAAACCCGTTCTTCTCAACTTGTACGGTGTGTAAAATTGCTTGAGTCGGATTTTGTTTTAGAATAAATTTAATTCTCCCGTCTAATGCAGTAAATCGCATGAAGTTATCATCAATTGATGATGTAAAAGTAAAATAATTGAGCATGTAATTCTTCATCATTTGACTTCTATACCAAGTGCCGCCGGTTGCCGAAACAACCGGTTGTCCATTATACAAGGCTACAGAATCGTTATAAGCTATTACACATAAATAATTATCCGGTGAGTTATTTAACCAGTTTACAAATTTGGGTCCATATGTGTTATCATAACCGTAATTACTATCTAAAAAAGTAATACGTTTAACATAAGACGGAATATTGGCAAATGCATCTAAGAACGAGAAAGTAAAACGTCCGCCACCGCTATGTCCGTTTAATGTAATGTAAGGATTATATTGTGAAAATAAATCTTTAATGTATTCTACTAAACTTTTAATTGTTGTTGCATGGATTGTAGGGTATTTACTTTTCCAAGAGGGCCAACTTAATTGGGCTGTTTCAAGATATACTGTAACATAATTACATGTGGTGTCAGAATTTCTTAAAAAACGTGTTTGAGCTCCTATGTGTTGAATGTCATAATGCCAATCATCACCGGTGTTTAACAATTTCCCTATTGTATGCTCAATAGTATTTCCGTTAGGAAGTGCAAATAGCGTTATACAAGTGGGATTATTCGGGTTAAATTTTTCGACTGAAGGAGCATTAATAAATACTCTAATTTCAGGGTCAAATTTAAATAAACAAATTTGCTCGTTAAAATAAAAACTCTTTACAAACCCGTTTAGCTTTGTTTGCGAGTTTAGAACTGATGAATACAATAAAATGAGTAGTATAATAATTACAAGTCGATTTAGCTTATTCATAAGAAATCCTTTAACTATTATTTATCAAAATAATTAATATTAATATAAACAAAAATATTAATTTGAGGAAAATTAATGTTTTACATTTAGTAATCTTTTATGATTCATTTTAAATTTGTATTTTTTTAATTTCTTTCTTAAATTTAAACCTGAAAAAAAATAGAGTGTGTTTTATTAACATTTATTCAAAATCGATAATTGCCCAATCTTAACGGAAGGTAGACTTTAACCTAAGGGTTTTTGTTTTTCCTGACCGTCTATTCTAAACAAAGTTAAAAAGCTTTGTTTTAGGAATATTTTAAATTCACTTAAAAATATTAAAATACAATTATTTATTCTAGGAGAATAAAATGTTTAATAATTTAAACTTAGGTTGGAATAATTATTTTCAAAATCAAATTAATATAAAACCGGAATTCCATTTATTAATGCCTGCGAGGGTTATTATAGAAAATAAAAATCGCTATGTAGTAATAAACGAAAACGGTGAGTATGAAGCCGAAGTAACAGGAAAGCTTTTGTTTGATACTGAAGCTTTATCTATGTTTCCCAAAGTAGGCGACTGGGTAATGATATATCCTTACGATGATGATAAAGCTTTGATCCATTCAGTACTGGAAAGAAAAACAATATTTTCAAGAAAATCTGCAGGTTCAAAAGTTAGCGAGCAAGTGATTGTTACAAATATTGACTTCTTGTTTATTGTTCAAAGTTGTAACGAAAATTTTAATTTGCGAAGATTAGAAAGGTATTTATTGATGGCTAAATCCGGCGGAATAATACCGGTTGTTACTTTAAGTAAAACGGACTTAACCAATAATCTGGATGAATACAAAAAGCAAGTGTTAGCCCTATTTCCTGATACTAAAGTAATTTCAACTAGTTCAATAACCGATGACGGAATTGATGAATTGCACGCTTTTATTAAAGAAAATAATACTTATGCGTTCGTTGGTTCTTCCGGTACGGGCAAATCGACATTAATTAATAAATTACTTGGTTTTGATTTCTTAAGAACTAACGAAATTAGACATAAGGATGATAGAGGCAAACATACAACGACAAGACGCGAACTAATTATATTACCAAAAGGTGGTATCTTAATAGATACTCCCGGAATGAAAGAATTTCATTTATGGAAAACTGATTCGGGATTCGATGAAATATTTTCTGAAATTAACGAGTTTGCAGAAGAATGTAAATATGGTGATTGCAAACATATCAATGAAACCGGATGTGCAGTTATAAAAGCTGTTAAAGATGGTTTTATTACTAAGGAGCGATATAATTCATTTCTAAAACTTAAAAAAGAAGAGGAATACTTGGATTCAAAAGATGATAAAGAATATTTTTTGCAAAAAAAGGATAAAGCTAAAAAACTAAGTAAATTGATAAAAGAGGATTATAGATATCGGGATAAATATAGAGCATAATTAGTTTGAAATTGAGAGGTTGTACAACCAGCCTCTTAAATTTATATTTAAATTAGCGGTTGTGTTAGGAATAATAAAAAATGTTTTATATTGTAAATCTAATTTAGACGGACTTTTAACCTTTGATTAGTTTAATTAATAAGATATTTTGGGATTTACAAAGCTATACTTGGGATGATTTCCTGGTTACGACAGATTATGCAACTGAAATTGAACAAATTGTACAAATTGTAAAGAAAAATGTTGACATCAAAGGTCCAAACCTTTTAGATTTAGGTTGTGCAACCGGAAGTTATTCAATTGAATTTGCAAAAAACGGTTTTATGGTAACAGGTGTTGATTTTTCATCAAAGATGATAAATAGGGCATTAGAAAAAACAGCTAAAATGGGTTTAAATAATCTAAAGTATAAAATTTGTGATATTACAAATAATATTGAAATAAATAACGAAAAATATGAAATTATATTTGCTGCACATATACTTCATGCATTTCAATATGATAGAAAAGTTTTGAATAAGATATTAAATCTATTACGTGAAAATGGCTTTTTTGTTCTTGTAATTAAAACAAAAAAAATAAAAAAGCAAACCAAACCGACATATAATTCCATTAGATTTATTATTATTCTATTAAGGAAAATATTGTTCTCCAGAACGAAAAAATATTATTCTTTTAATGAAAATATAAATAAAGAAATTTTAGATCTTGGATTGTATGAAATTTCAGATGTTGAAACTTCAAACAATAGAGTTTTGATTTATAGATATAAACCGAAATTTTAAAAAATTTACATAATTTAACTTGACTTTGTATTTCGCCCATAGTATATTTCGGTAGTTAACGAAATATAGCTGGTAAAATGGAAGAAAAAGTAAAACTATTTAAAGCATTGTCAGATCCGAATAGATTACGCATTATACGGATGTTACAAGAAAAATCACTCTGTGTTTGTGAAATTCGAGAAGTATTGCAATTAGCAAATTCTACTGTTTCTCAACATTTAAGTATCCTTAAAGAAGCTGGATATATTGTTGAAAATAAAGAAGGGAAGTGGGTAAATTATTTGATTAATCCTCGTCCTTCCGATCCTGTCGTTTCTTATATTCTGTCAATGCTTGTATTTTTGTTAGGTAAAGAAGAAACTTTAATTAATGATTCAAAAAAAATTAATTGTGTTGACCGAAATAAATTATGTAGTAAATAATATAAATCGTAAAATACCGAAATATAGTGAAGAGGAATAAATGAAAAAATCAATATTAATATTATGTACCGGCAATTCTTGTCGCAGTCAGATGGCAGAAGCCTTCTTAAAATCATTTGATAATGAATTAATAGTTCATTCGGCAGGTACAAATCCGGCTAGCCAAGTTAATCCGTTAACGATTAAAGTGATGAATGAATTGGGTATTGAAATACTTAACAACAGACCTAAAAATGTTGATATATTTTTGAAAGATTCTTTTGATTATGTTATAACAGTTTGTGATAACGCAAAAGAAACTTGTCCTATATTTTTAGGAAAAGTAAACAATAATTTACATATTGGATTTGAAGATCCGGCAGATGCAAAAGGATCTGAAGAAGAGGTATTAGGCGAATATAGGCGAATTCGCGATTTGATTAAAAAAGATTTTTTTAATTTTTATAAAAATATTTTATCGGAGAAATAATATGTTCAGTAAGTCGTTCGGCTTTATCGGTGGCGGTAGAATTGTTACAATATTACTTAATGCATTAAAAAATGTTAATAAGCTACCAAATAATATTTGCGTAAGTGATAATAATAAAGTTGTTTTAGAAAAATTACAAAATAAATTTTCAGGCATAAATGTTTCTGAAGATAATTCAATTCCTGCTAAATGTGAGTTAGTGTTTATCTCGTTACATCCTCCTGTAATTATTCCGACTTTAGAATCAATTAAGGAAAACTTAAAAGCTAATTCAATTATAATTTCTTTAGCTCCAAAAGTTACAATTAATATGATAAAAGATAAATTGGGTGCGGATGTAAAAGTTGTAAGATTAATTCCAAATGCACCTTCCTTTATAAATAAAGGATATAATCCGGTTGTTTTTTCAGCTAATATAAGTGATAAAGAGAAAAGTGAATTATTAGAATTACTTAATATTTTTGGCAACACACCTGAAGTTGATGAAGAAAAACTTGAAAGTTATGCCATTATTACGGCTATGGGTCCAACCTATTTTTGGTTCCAGATGGAAAAATTATTTAATCTAGGTAAAGAATTTGGATTAACAGAGCAAGAATTAAAAAAGAGTATGGTAGAAATGTTTAAAGGGGCAGTAGATACTTTATTTAGTTCAGACTTAAATTTTAGTGAAGTTATAGATTTAATTCCAGTAAAGCCGTTGAAAGAAAATGAAAAACAAATTGAAGAGATTTATGATAATAATTTGTTAGCCATGTTTAACAAATTAAAAAATTAAAACGAGGTAATGATGAATAACATTAAAATATTGGGAGGGGGTTGTGCAAATTGCAACACCTTGGAGGCAATGGCGCATGAAATATGTGACGAAAATAATATTGAAGCAGAATTTGAAAAAGTAAAAGAATATTCAGATATTTTAGGTTATGGGGTGTTGGCAACCCCGGGTTTAGTACTAAACGGTAAAGTATTACATAGCGGAAAGCTACCTACGAAAGATAGATTAAAGAGATTAATACTAGAAGAAATTAGTAAATAAAAGGAAAATAAAATGGCATCGTCAAAGAAATTGTCGTTTTTAGATAGATTTTTAACCTTATGGATATTTTTAGCAATGTTTATTGGGGTGTTATCAGGTTATCTTTTTCCGGCTATACCCAATTATTGGAATTCGTTTAATAAAGGAACTACGAATATCCCATTAGCAATCGGTTTAATATTGATGATGTATCCTCCGTTAGCTAAAGTAAAGTATGAAGAATTATCAGATGTATTTAAAAATATAAAAGTGCTGTTATTGTCATTAGTGCAAAACTGGTTAATTGGTCCAACTCTTATGTTTTTATTGGCAATTATATTTCTTAGGGATTATCCGGAGTATATGGCTGGTCTAATTATGATCGGATTAGCCAGATGTATTGCGATGGTAATTGTTTGGAATGAACTTGCTAAAGGAGATACAGAATATGCTGCTGGACTTGTTGCTTTTAATTCGGTATTTCAAATACTATTTTTCTCGGTTTATGCATATTTTTTTATGACTTATTTACCAAACCTTCTCGGTTTAGAATCCTTTAAAGTGAATATTACAATAAGTCAAATAGCAGAAAGTGTTTTTATTTACCTCGGCATTCCTTTTATTTCCGGAATGATTACTCGATTTGTTTTTCTTAAATTAAAAAATAAAGAATGGTACGAAAAAGTTTTTATTCCTAAAATTTCTCCTATCACTTTATTGGCATTATTATTTACAATAGTAGTTATGTTTTCATTAAAAGGAGAGTATATAGTAAAAATACCTATGGATGTAATTAGAATTGCTATACCGTTGGTAATTTATTTTGTAATAATGTTTTTAGTTTCCTTCTTTTTGGGCAGAAAAATTGGAGCAGATTATTCTAAAACGGCAACTTTGGCTTTTACGGCAGCGAGTAACAATTTTGAGCTAGCAATAGCCGTAGCAATAGCTGTTTTTGGAATAAATAGCGGTGAAGCTTTTGCAGCCGTAATT
>JAEXOD010000108.1 GCA_023447335.1 Bacteroidota bacterium | reverse complement strand
CGGCGGTACACCGTTATATTTATTAACATTCCCGGGACCCGAATTATATGCAGCCAAAGCCAACTTTAAATCTCCGTTATATTGTCGTAACATTTGAGATAAATATTTAGTCCCGCCAAAAATATTTTCTCTTGCATCCCAAACATTTCTTACTCCCATATCTTTTGCAGTTCCGTCCATAAGTTGCATCAAACCTTTTGCTTTACAACGAGATAAAGCATGGGGATTAGCAGCAGACTCGGTTAAAATAACAGATTTAATAATATTTTCAGGAACTCCAAATTCTTCCGAGGCTTCTTGAATTATATCTTCATAATTTTTTAATCTGTCTAACGATGACCTACTTGGTTCAACTTTGGAAAAGTTTACTTTCTCATCTGTTCTTACATCAAGCACTCTTTCATTTGATTTAATGGGAATAGTAATCGGTAATTTTTCGCCGGTCAGTTTTTGATAAATCATATCGGCAATACCAAGTCCCTTGTTTTTTGTTATCATATCTGCTAATTGACCTTCAAACAATACGCTCATTACATCGTTTCCAAACCCTTCGTCATCCTCACCAAACATCCCTTTGGAGTTTTGTGTCATATTTTTAATTAGCATGGTAGTCATCAAAGATTCAAAATCCTTTGATGCTTGAGCAAGTTTAGTTTTATCTTTCACACCGCTACTATCGGATAATTCCGGAGTGCGTGTTATATGCTTGCTTAAATCTGTTATTTTAAGTTTTAGATCATCCATGGTTTAAATCACTATTAATTCTGCTGATAATGCCCCGGCTTCTTTTAAAGCTTGAAATATTGCAATAATATCTCGAGGCGAAACTTTTAACGAATTTAACGCTTCGGCAACTTCTTGTACATTGCTTGCACCTTGAATTGAAATAGTACTATTTCCTTCTTGTTCTACCTGCGGAACTAAGTTATTATAAACAACTGTCTGCCCCTGTGAAAAAGCCTCCGGCTGCGAGATAATAGGGAATGAGTTTACCGTAATATTTAAGCTACCGTGTGAAATAGTAACGGGTAATATTTTAACAAAAGCCCCGCTTACTATTGTTCCAGTTTTTTCATTTAGAACCACTCGAGCAATTGCATCCTTTTGAGTTTCTAAAGCTTCAACCGTAGCCAAAAATTTTGTCATATTTGTTTTTTCAGCATCAGGAACGGTAACTTTAATTTCTGTAGAACCTAATGCTATTGCCGTTCCGTCACCAAATTTTGTATTTATGGAAGCTGCAATATTATTTGCAGTAGTAAAATCCGGTTGACGCAACAAAACACTAATTTGATCAGTAGGAAATTGACCACCCGGCATGTCATATTGCAAATTTCCCCCGTTTGGAATCCTTCCCGCTAACGAGTGATTCTTGGCTACTCTTCCCCCGTTCCCGGTATTAATATCGTAACCGCCAATTGAAATTGGTCCCTGCCCAAATCCGTATAATTTTCCGTCTTTCCCTGATAAAGGAGTTAATAATAAAGTACCTCCCATTAAACTGGTTGCGTCACCCATTGAAGAAACCGTAATATCAAACTCGGTTCCCGGTTTTAATGCATTTGCAACCGTGGCAGTAACCATAACCGCACACACATTCCTTGTTCTCAAATTTGTTTCGGGAACTGTAATGCCAAATCTTTTTAACATACTCGTAACCGACTGAACTGTAAATGTTGATCTATAGCTATCTCCGGTTCCGGCTAGACCTACTACAAGCCCGTACCCTATTAACTGTTCGCTATTTACGCCCTTAAAATATGCAATATCTTTTATGCGCTGTGCAAAAAGAGTATTGCTAAATAAAAATATGCTAATTAAGATTATTAACTTTTTCATTATACACCTAAAATAGCCAATGGAATATTTTTGTTAACCACCCCGGAGAAGTACTTCTATCAATCATACCGCTCCCTTCAAAAACTATTTCCGCTTCGCTTATGTTATATGAATATACATTATTATTAGAAGTAATATCACTTGTTCTAATAAACCCTTTAATTGTAACGTTTTGTTCTTCACCGTTTATGGATATTTTTCTTGATCCTTTTATTCTAACCGAACCGTTGTTTAATACCGAATCTATAACCACACTCATGGTTGTTTTAACTATACCTCCCGAACTTGAACTACCCCCTCCCTTAAATTGATTACTTGAATTTACGGATACATCTGCATTGCCAATAGATGTACCGTCACTACTTCCGGTAAATCCAAACCCGACTTTACCTTCTCTGCCGGCATTTAATTGCGCTTGATTAGTTGCTTGTGATGATTCAACAACCAGCACAGTAACCATATCACCTATACGTACTGCTTTATAATCTGAGAATAACGACGCCGCAGCATTATCTCTCATATCTTGAGCGTATATATTAAAATAAACTACAAACACTAAACCAAGTAATTTTTTCATATCTATTACTCTACTATTTTTACTATTTCTTTACTTTCAATTTTTGCTTTAAATATCTTTCCGTCTTCTCTCTGTACTCTTATAATTTCACCAATCTTCCCGTCATCTTTCGATTTTGCGTCAAAACTTATTTTTACAGAACCGGTTTCTTTTATTGCTTTAACTATATCCCCAATTAATATTAAAGGAAGTTCTTCTACAATATTAGCCTCAATAATCGTTCCGTCTTTAATTGTAAATTTTGCTCTATAACTTTTTGTTTCCGAAAAATCTAATATCGGATCACTTCTTAATCCGCTTATATTAGTTTCTAGAAACATTAGATCAGAAACATCTATTACATCTCCTTTTTGAATCACTTTTATTGCCGTATAAATATTTTTATATAACTTTACTTTCAATGATACTACTGAGTTTGAATATCTTCCGTCACTTCTTTTAATTTTTACGGGTAGATATAAAAACTCTCCTTTCAACCTTATATCGGCTTCTTTATCAATCAATAATCTCTCGTCATCAAACGAATTAATCCCTGTAGGAAGAGAAGAAATTTCCCAAACAATTTTAGAATAATTGTTTAATTTAGAATTTAAGTAATTATTCAGTTCATCGCTATTATTAGAACTAATTAATCCAAAAATTATTAATAACAAAGAAATCATCTTATTACTAAGCTCGTTTTAAGTTATTAGCAATTGTTAACATTTCCTCAACAGTTTTTACCGTCTTGGAATTAATTTCATATGCACGCTGTGCAGTAATCATATTAATCATTTCTTCAACAATATCAACATTAGAAGATTCCAAAAAGCCTTGATTAACCTCACCAAACCCTTCAGTTCCCGCATTTCCTAAAATCGGTGCCCCCGAAACCTCTGTTTCTATATATAAGTTATCACCTATCGGTTTTAGACCGGCCGGATTAACAAATTTAGCAAGTTCAATTGTCCCCAATTCAACAGAATCACCTGTATATGTTTTTCCTGTTACTATTCCGTCCTTACTAATAGATATGTCTGTAAAATCATCGGTAATATTAAATCCGGGTTCTAAAATTTGACCGTTTGAAGTAACAAGTGAACCGTCTTTTGATAATTTTAGAGCTCCGTCTCTCGTATAAGCCAACAAACCGTCAGCTTTTCTAACTTGAAAAAAACCTTCTCCGTATATTGCCATATCAAGTTTTTGTCCGGTTTGCTGTAAATCTCCTTGCTTAAATTCTTTTTGTGTAGAGGAAGGTTTTACACCTGTTCCCACCAATACTTTTGAATTAGCATTTTCCACAATACCCGGAGTATCAACATTTTGAGGATTTGCGGAAACTTCTTGGTAAATTAAGTCCTTAAATTCAGCACGGTTTTTCTTAAAGCCGGTTGTGTTTATATTAGCTATATTATTTGATATAACTTCTATATTAATCTGCTGTGCATACATTCCCGCAGAAGCACTTCTTAACGCTCTTGTTGACATATATTTTATACTCCTATTATACTCTTCCTATTTCTTTTGATTGACCAAGAATACTATCAATTGCAGTTACAGCCTTTTGAGCTGCCTCAAAATCCTTACTAATTCTAATCATATTTTCAAGTTCTATAATAGGATTAGCATTAGATTCTTCTAAATATCCTTGTAATATTTCAAAATCAGTTTCATTTGCTGCTTGGTAATCTTCATCGGGGTATTTAAAATTTTGCCCCTCGGTCCTTACTAATGAATTAACATTTTCAACTGTTGCGATACTCAATCTATCAATAATTACATCACCTTGTTTAATAATACCGTTTTTAGTAATTGTTATAGGTTTATCTTTTTCTATAAACGAATCCATAATGTTTATAGCTCCGTTCTGGCTTAATACTTTTGCCCCTCTATCATCAACTAAAAATCCGTCATCAGAAATAGTAAACTTTCCGCTTTTCGTTAATTCTTTACCGTTTGAGCCTTGAACCATAAAAAAGCCATTCCCTTTTAATGCTAAATCAAACGGATTTCCGGTTTCAAATAAATTTCCCGTATTAAAATCTGTTACTACTTTTATTTGCACACCGTCTTCGCGAGATAAATATTCCGAGAAAGGAACTTCCCTCTTAAATCCGGTAGTATTTAAATTTGCCAGGTTATTTGCTATTATTTCCATGTTTTTCATGCGAGTATGCATGCTTATACCGGAATTGTACAAACCTTTAATCATTTCTTATTTCCTCCGCTTATTTTATATACCGCCTTAATTAACTCAATAGTCAAATTATTCAGTCTTGGTGATATATTTCGATCGTTCAAAAGTCCGACTAAATTTGTAAGACTTGAACTCTCTTTCTTTAATAAGCCTTTTTTTTTGGCAATTTGTATAAACTTATTTATTTCTTCCATACAAATTTATAAAGCAAAAATTATGCCTTAAAATTTAGCATGTCACTTTTAAGTTTATAAGTTAGTTCGGGATTTTGATATCCTTGTTCCAATGTGATATTTAAGAACAAGCCTGTCTGATGTGCTAGAAGATGTAAGATTCTATCAAATCTTTCTTTAATAACCGGATTTAGCATATCCGGTAAAGTGATTTTCCCGGAAAACCCCTTTCCCGTGTAATATCCGTTTACTCCTCCGATAAAATGGATTTCCTTTCCGCAGCGTATATCCAGCTTAAAATAGTTTGCCCCTTTACTCCCTTCTAGTATTTCAAAACTGTAGATTATTAAATCTAACTCTTTATTGTTTAAAATAATATAAAAATCAGGATAAAAATTAAAATTATTATAAATACTTTTTTGAAAAACATACTGCATTATTTTATAATTAAAAGTCTCTATTTCGTCACTTTCAGTTTTTAATACTTTATATTTTTCAGCGTAAGAATCCAAATATATCGACAAACTAATAACATCTTCTATTCTATTTTCGCTCAATTTATTTATTGAGTTCAAATCAATAAAAAAACATTCTTTAATTTTATTATATATTTCAATTGGTAAATTTAAATTATTTAACCTGATAATTGACTTAAAGATCTCATTACAAAGTTTATCAAAAGGAATTTCTTTTATCACTTTAATTTCATGATATAAATCATTTTTATCGTTATAATTAGACGTCCAAAGTAAGTTAATAAGCATCCCCATTTGCATCTCGGTTAGGGTAAAGTCCGGTTCACAAATATCAATCATATCTTCAATTTTTGATTTTAGCAATGCCTTTTTTCCGCCTAATAGTTTTCCCACCAACTCAATATTAAACTTATCTTGTTTAATGCCCAACTTTTCGGCTAAACCTGCAACAAATTGCTGGTCAATAAACTTCAAGTGTACAAAATTATCCAATCCTATAACCAAAGGATTAGAACTTATCACTTTCCCTAATAGAGTTTCACCTGTTTTAACTTGAAGTGGAAGTTTAGCAATAAAAATATCACCATTAATAAGTAATTTAAAACCGTTATCAACTTTTTCAAAAGCTTTAAGTAACACTATACTATTTTCGGTAGGAAGATTTTTTATAACCCCTTTGCTTGCCAGTTTTAAAAGCGAATCGGTAATTAAATTATTACCTTCAACACCCGAAATCATTTTGATTCACCGGATAGCAGCTTAATCTTTGCCGCCAAAAAAACCTCTCCTTTTGAGATTTCATACTGTCTTGCTTTCCTAATTACATCCTTTCCGCCATCGTTATAATTAATCGGAATTGTTTGTAATTGTCTGCGTACAGAAGTTAGATCATTTGTTAAGCTGCATATAATCTTTTCTTCTCGTAATTTTGATATATTAAACTTTAATTTCTTTAATTCCACTTTTTTCTTGCTGCTTTTCCTCTTTAGCCAAAAAACACCAATTGTTATTACTAAAACAGCTTCTATTAAAATAAATGAATATTCTAATAAACTTAATCCGCTATCTTGTTCAGCCTCTTGGGTAACAACTAAAGTCTGTAGTTTTTTGTCTTCTTCTAATTGTTTAGTTTTTATCGCTTCAATCTCTTTTGCTAAAATATCTCTAACATTTACCGAATCGTTAATTGCAACTAAACTTGTATCTACTGCAACAGTATTTGTCGAATCTGATTCTTGACAAAAAATAGTTTTGGTTAATAAAATAAATATTAAAATACTATAAAACTTTCTCATTATATCACCTTACGCTTTAACGGGAATTTACAAGAAATAACCGAACCTCCCTCACTAAGATTTTCGATTAAAAGCTTACCTTCATGTTTATTCATAAGATTTTTTACAATTTTTATATTCAAATCTAATTTTCCGTTCTCATTTTTATCTTCGTCAAACGATTCTATTTTGTTTGTCGTAATCAACTTAATTAGCACCATATCATTTTTATATCTTGTTTGTATTAAAATCCCGCCCGAACTAAAATTATTCTTTTTAATCAGACCAAATATGTTTGTCATAATTTGATAAATATAATTTTGATGCGTTAAAATAGGGGGCAATACTTCTTCCAAATCTAAAACAAGTTCCATGCCCGCATTTTCTAAAGTAGATTTAATAAGTTCATAGTAATCATTAATTATATTATTGAGATTGCAGGGTTGAATGGTCACGTTTTTTTGATTTACTGCAGAAAATTTCACCAATCTACTAATCACATTATTAATTTTTTTAACTTGACTTTTTATTTTTAGTAAATCGTTATTGCCGGTTTCTTCATGAAGCATATCTGCTTGTGAAAGAATAACTTGTAAAGGATTCATAATATCTTCAACAATTCCTTCTGTCAGCTCTCCGATTGCCGAAAGTCTAAAATCGTTACTTAATTTTGCTTGATAGGTTTGAAGCTCATCATAAGTATTATTTAGTTTGTTTTTTAAAATAAGCTTATCAACTTTAGAAATACTTAAAGATAGGATTGTGTTAATAAAATGCTTATCGTATTCACTAAAATTATTTTGACTTAGTCCGGTTAAAACAACAAAAATTCCCTTTTTAACGTTTTGTTCATATAGGGGAAACAATAAATAATTTAACTTAGGTCCTTCACTGTTTAAACTTTTTAATTCAGGCAACATTATTGGCTTATGAGATTCAAAAAGAATGGTTAAAATGCCTTCATTATAATAGTGGTTTATTACTTCGGAAATCTCAGTCGGTTTATTATCGGGGGGATTTAACCTACGCAGCATATCATCAAAATACAAGAGTTCTGCTTCTTTAACAGGAATTAGTTTACGAACTGCTACTTTTAATACATTAACAAAATCCGGAATAGTTTTTACTGCTTCAAGTTCTTGCGAATAGCTTAATAAACTTTGAAATAAATGAGAGTATTTTTCTACTAAAACATTTTGACCGCTTTCGCTAGTTGCTCTAAATACATTAGATACAATTCCGCTTTTTCCGTTATCTGCATCTAGATCTTCAAGAGACTTATAGAACGGTTCAAAACTTTCCGTATTTTGTTTATGCAAGCGTAACATCTATACCTTAATTGTTTTTATTTCCTCCTCAAAAAGTGTTCCGTAATTTGAAATGAACTTTTCAAGTTCATCCATTCCCTTAAATTTAAGAATTTCGAGGATTCCTTCGTCTAATTGATAATTTTTATCCCAATAAAAAGCTCCAACATTAAATTTCTGTGTCATGTAATCAGCCAAGTGTACAATAGCAGCCAATACTTGATTTTCTGTAGCCGTACTAGGATGGTGATGATTATTTATTGAATCACATAAATGACTCGGTAAATTCCATTTATTAGTTAAAAATTTTCCCATTTCTTGGTGAGTATAACCCAATATTTCTCTTTCGGCATCCAAACAATAAACATTGCTTACTACTCTATTGTAAATTTCCAAAAACGGAGTGTGGAAATATTTGTGCATTACGGGAACGCCTAAATCGTGCAATAACCCGGTAACAAAAGCCTCGCCGCCGAATCTGTATCCTAAGTCTTCGGCAATTCGTTTGGAAGCATTTCCGCAAAGCAAAGAATGTAACCAAAATTCCTTTTGTTCTAAGTATTTATCACTCTTATTCTTAAATGATTCAATCATCGATAAAGCAATTACTATGTTTTTTATATCTTGATAACCGATAATTAAAATTGCGAAATCGATAGTGCTTACTTTTCGAGGCAGACCGTATAAAGGCGAGTTGGCTATTGAAAGTATTTTTGTTGCTAAACCCGGGTCTTTACCTATTTTTTTACTTAATAACGCAGTATTCGTGTTTGGATTATCTAATAATTTAGATACTTCCAACATAATTTCCGACATTGACGGTAAATTATAAATGTTAGATAGAACCAATTCGGTTTTTCTGCGCTTTTCTAAAACTACCTTATCTTGTACGTTTTCTGCCATATCAATCTCATATATTTAATGATTCAATTTGACTATTTACTAATTCTTCATAACTCAAAATAAATTGCTCTAAATACTCCTCATTCCCAAATTTAAGGATGTCAATAACAGATTTATCAGTCGGTAAATTTTTATCCCAATAAAAATCACCTTTTTCAAACTTCTGCGTAATAATATCCGCAAGATGAATAATTGCTGGTACAATTGGATCTGTAGGACATTTACCCGGCTCATGATGATATTGAACAGAATTAGCTAGACCTACAGGTAAGTTCCACTTATCTATTAAAAATCTACCTATCTGTACATGAGTTAAACCCAATATTAAACTTTCTGTCTCAAAAACAGAATTACCCGTTTCATCTGCAATTCCGGTTATTTCAATATAATCACTATTAAAATACTTAAAAATTATCGGAATTCCTAAATCATGTAATAATCCCGCCGTAAATACTTCTCCGCCGGTACGATGTCCTAAATCATCTGCAATTCTTTTGGAAAGAGTTGCAACCATTAAAGAATGCAACCAATACTTTTGTTGATCAAATTTCTCACCCTTAACTGATTTGAAAGCATCAATCATACTTAATGCAATTATAATATTCTTTATATGGTTAAAACCTAAAATTATAATTGCAAAATCGATTGTAGATACCCTTCTAGGTATTCCGTAAAGCGGAGAATTTGCCAAACTTAATATTTTGGTAACCATTGCTTGATCTTTATTAATTATTTTAGCCAACTTTGTAGCACTGGCACCAGGATCTTCTATTATTCTGTTTACTTCGTTAATAATAATAGGTATAGAAGGCAAATTGTTCACCGAAGATAACAATGCTTCAACTTTCTTAATTTTTTCGGTATTCCCGGATGTACTATTATTGTACATATTTTCCCTGTAATTTTTCTTTCAGTTCTTTTATAACTCTTGTATGTACTTGTGATACTCGTGAAACTGTAATTCCTAACAACTCGCCTATTTCTTTATAGTTCAAGTTTTCATAATAATATAAAGCTATTAATTGTCTGTCTCTCTCATCCAAAGCATTTATTGCATTTATTAATATCTCTTTTAGTTCTTTTTTTTGTAATGATTCATCAGGTAGTTCGGCATCAGAAGGAATTGTCTCATTTAAAGTATAAACTTCAGCACCTTCAACTTCGTTTGTAAGCGAAATATTTTTGATATACTCAGTTTCACCGTAAGAATTTACTCTTGGCTTAATCTGAAGTTTCCTAATCTCGTCAATTATTTTTCCTCTTATCCTTTGAATAGCATAAGTTTCAAACTTTGTTCCGTAATTAGGATCAAATCTATCAATCGCTTCACTCAACCCCTCAATTCCAAACTGAAAAAAATCTTGCTCATCTACAATATCAAATGTGGCAAAACGATAATTATGTATCACATAATGCACTAAACTTGTGTAGTTAGACATTATCTGTTTTTTAATATCTACGGATTTAGTTTCGGTATATTTTAACCATAACTCATTATTATTCATGGTCTATTCCCGAAATTTTATCCTTCATCTTTTGTGCTTTCTTTAATGAGGTTTGATTAATTGCTTTAATAAATAAAATAGCTAATATTGTAAACATAAATGTTACAACAAAAAAAACGGCGAAAGATCGTTTTAATACTTCGACTATATCAAGTCCTTGTTGGCTATAAACTATCATAGCTATAAAAAAGACCAACAATCCTAGAGACATTACTATTTTATTCATTTTAAATATTTCAATCTAATGTTAACTATTCAAAGAATATACCAAGTATAATTTAATAAAAAAATTATATTGAAAGTAATTTTTTTTAACTATTAAATAAATTTTTATTTAAAATTTAATAAAAAATAGTTTAACAATAAATTAAAATTTAATATTATCCGTTTTTATTTAATTAATGGATAGGTTTTGTTATACTTATTATACCTTTACATAAACCTTTAATCTGTTGCATTACCTTAGAGTTTGGATATTTTGAAACAAATAGTTCTTGGCTTAATATTGATTTGTTTACTTCAGGCGAGTACTCAACAATTCCCAATAAATCTAATTTTTCTCTTAAAAAGTGTGTTGATGCTTTATTCAAATTTTCAAATGCATTATTCCCTTCGGCAAACCCGCTACACCTATTTACCACAACCATTTTTCTATTTCTTACATATCCCTTGTTCAATAGTTTTATTATTACGTATGCATCCATAATGGAAGTCGGTTCGGGATTTGTAATTAAAAAGATATAGTCGGAATTTGATAAAATAGAAAGTATCCCTTCACCTGCACCACTCCCGGTATCTAAAAAAATGTAATCATATTTATGAGAAAGTTTTTTAATGGATTCGAATAATGAGTTAACATTATTTGCCATTAATTCCGGATGATCAACTTTTCCGCTCTCTCCAAAAATGAAATGAAGCATTGGTTCGTATTGGTAAATAGTATCTTCAAGTAAACTTCTATTAATAAAAAAATCATATACGGATGCACTTGGTTTGATATTAAGTATAATATTAACATTACTTAAATTGGCATCTAAATCAATCACTAATACTTTTCGCCTTAATTTCGATAACACATAGGCAGTATTAACGGTAATAAAAGTTTTACCTGTTCCCCCTTTACCGCTCGTAAAAGCAATAACGGGACAAGCAAATTTCTGTTTTCCGTCATGTTTATTTAAATTTGCTAATTCATTAAGTCTTTCAGCTTGTCCTAATATCAATTTATCCTACCTGTATATATCATATTTGCAATAAAATCAGGTTCTGCCGCAATAATATCATCCGGAATGACTTGTCCGTTTGTTAAATACTTAATCGGAACCCCAAAGGCATTAACAACATTTAAGATATTACCGTAAGTAACAGCTTCATCCAATTTAGTAAAAATAATTCCGTTAAAATCTAATCCTTTAAATTTACTAGCAACATCAATAAGATTTTTTGTTGCGGCAGTACTATTTAATACTAAATAAGTTTCGTCGGTTTTTACTGCATCTAAAAAATCTTTTATTCCTTTCAACAATGAAGTGTTTTTTTGACTTCTTCCGACCGTATCAATAAAAACCAAATCTTTCTTTTTAAATTTCGAAAGCAATTTAGGCATTTCATTAGGTTCGTAGGCAATCAATAAATCAATATTACTCACTTCAGAAAAAATACGTAACTGATCTAAAGCCCCTAACCTATAAGTGTCTATAGAAATCAACCCAACATCAAGCTTGTGTAAGATTTTAGAAATTACGGCTAATTTTGCAATACAAGTTGTTTTCCCAACTCCGGTCGGACCTATTAAAGAAATAACTTTCGGTTTTTTGTTTTTATTTACTTCGAACTTACTTGTAGTAATC
>JAEXOD010000104.1 GCA_023447335.1 Bacteroidota bacterium | reverse complement strand
GCGCCTCCGGGATATGTAGGTTATGAAGAAGGAGGACAATTAACGGAAAAAGTTAGAAGGAAACCATATTCTGTAGTTTTATTAGACGAAATTGAAAAAGCGCATCCTGATGTATTCAATATTTTGTTGCAAGTGTTAGATGACGGTGTATTAACCGATAGTCTAGGTAGAAAAGTGGACTTTAAAAACACAATAATAATTATGACAAGTAACGTTGGAACAAGAGAGATCAAAACTACCGGGACATTTGGATTTGGAACAGACAATGCTTCTGACAAATACGAAAGCTTAAAAAATACCGTTCAGGATGCAATGAAAAGATTGTTTAATCCTGAATTTCTGAACAGAGTGGATGATACAATTGTATTTAGAAACTTAGATAAAAATGATATTAAGAAAATTATTAAGATTGAATTGGACAGTTTGATTAAAAACATTCGTGAAAACAAAATGGATTTAGTTCTAGATACCTCCGCCGAAGAATTTTTAGCAGAAAAAGGATTTGATGAAAAATTTGGAGCTAGACCTTTGAAACGCGCGATTCAGAAATATGTTGAAGATCCTTTAGCAGAAGAAATACTTTTAGGTTCTTTTAAAGAAGGTGCAAAAATTCAATTGAAGCATAAAGAGGGAACTGAAGAGCTGTATTTTTTAGAGTATAAAGAATCAGAACAGATAGAATCAGTAAATCATGAATGATAATTCAGATAATGAAATAATTGATAAATTTAATTGGCGGAGAGAAAATAATTCTCTCCGCAAAACTTTTTTGTTTAAGGATTTTTCCTCCGCGACAGCTTTTTTTTTGCAAGTAGCTGTTTTATCCGAAAAAATTGACCATCATCCTGATATTTGTCTTCACTCCTACAATAAAATTACAATTACCACAATTACTCATTCAGAAAATAGAATTACTTCCAAAGATATTGAACTAATAAATAAAATTGAAAACATCCATGGAATTTAGATGAACGAATATTATGAAATATTTATTGAAACAGAAGCTTTATTAAATGGGCACTTTTTATTAACTTCTGGAAGGCATAGTAACCAGTATTTTCAGTGTGCAAAAGTTTTACAGTATCCAGATAAAACTGAACAAATTTGTAGAAGGATTTCAAATTATTTCAAAGATTATAACATCGATACGGTACTTTCTCCTGCTTTGGGTGGGATAATTGTTGGACAAGAGGTTGCTCGTCAATTAGGAAAACGTTCAATTTTTGCTGAAAGAGAAGAAAGTAGATTAACTTTACGCAGAGGTTTTTCCTTAAAAGAAGGTGAAAAAGTTTTAATTTGTGAGGATGTTGTAACAACCGGAGGCTCGGTTTTTGAGTTAATCGATATAGTAAAAAATAGCGGTGCAGAGTTGATTGGGGTAGGAATGCTTGTTGATAGAAGCAATGGCAAAGTGAATTTTAACGTACCTCAAGTAAGTTCAATTCAGCTTGAAGTGATTTCGTTTTTACCTGAAGAATGCCCTATGTGTGCCGATGGATTGGAAGTAGTAAAACCAGGTAGTAGAAAAAAATTAATAGTGAGATAATATGAAAAAATTATTTTTAATATTCTGTTTAATATTAACTTCGGTTAATTATGCACAAATTACTTTTGAAAATTATTTTACAAATAACACATTACGATTTGATTATATTAGAACCGGTAATGATAAATCAGAATTAATTAGTTTTGATGAAATGATAGAAGAAGGAGAATGGTACGGCTCTAAAGTAAATTTGATTGATAATTTAGGTTTTGGTAAATATTGTGTAAAAGTTTTTGACATAAAAAGTAATAATTTAATATTCTCAAAAGGTTATGCTACATTGTTTGGTGAATGGCAAACAACGGACGAAGCCAAAATTACAAATAGATCTTTTTCGGAATCTGTTTCTTTTCCAATGCCAAAAGATTCATTTAGGATTGAGTTGTTCACTAGAGATAAAAAAAATATATTTGTTAAAACCTTTGAATATGTAACTTCTTCTAAAAACTATTTTATAAAAAAGAAACAAAAGTATAATTTTAATAAATTTACCATACACGAAAGTGGTAATCCCACCGAAAAACTAGATATCTCCTTTATTGCCGAAGGTTATACTAAAGATGAAGCAGAACAATTTAAAAAAGATGCTAAAAAATTTGCTGATTACCTATTAACTATAGAGCCTTTTAATAAGTTAAAGGATAAAATAAATATTTGGGGTATTGAATCTTATTCAGAAGATAGCGGCGTGGATATACCTGCAGATAATATATGGAAAAATACTCATACAAATTGTACGTTTTATACATTTGATAGTGAAAGATACTTAATGACATATGATTATAAATCTGTTTGTGATGTAGCAGCTAATGCACCGCACGATCAGATTGTATTATTGGTTAATACCGAAAAATATGGCGGTGGCGGAATTTATAATTATTACTTAACAGTTGCAGGAAAAAATGCAAAAGCTGATAAAATATTTATCCATGAGTTTGGACATGCATTGGCAGGATTAGGAGATGAATACTATACAAGTGATGTAGCATACGAGGGGTTTTATCCGATTGATGTTGAACCTTGGGAAGCTAATTTAACTACAATGGTAGATTTTGATTCAAAGTGGAAAAACTTGATTGATTCAGATACCCCCATTCCAACACCAAACGAAGAAAAATATAACAATAAATTAGGAGTTTTTGAAGGAGGAGGTTATATCTCAAAAGGAATATTTCGTCCAACATACGATAGTATAATGAAAAGTTTAGCTTCGGATTCTTTTAATTTGCCTTCTATACTTGCTATTAAAAAAGTTATTGAGTATTATTCAAAATAAATATTTGGGGTTATAATAAATTCTAGAATTAGATTTTTATAGCCCCGCCTAATAAATTATTCTTCAATTATATTTTATTATTTTAGATTCGAATTAATTTACTTATATTTTTTTCTTAAATAATTTAGAATTATATGAAACAGAAAAGATTATACAGAACAATAGAAACAGTAGCCTCAAAGAAATTTAATAATAACAATGAATTACTTATTGAAGTTGTTGAACAATTATTAAAAAACACTGAAATTAATGTAACAGGCGGAAGAGTATGGCAACTTGATATAGAAAAAGAAGGGTATTCTTTAGTATATCAAACCGGAAATGTACAAAAAATTGAGATTGATTTTTTATTACCATTAAAAGAATACCCCGTTTTGGATTTAATCAGTATTGAAAGGACTATCTTAGCAAATGAAACAAATAAGGTGTTACTAAAGAAGGGAATTTTTAGATATAGTGCTTCCGGAGTAGGACAAAAGAAAAAAATAAACGGTAAAAATTATTATGAATATCTAATTGCAGTTAATAGTGATATAATTGATGATGAATTAAGATATACATTAAATATTGTTGCAACAGTATTAACGCAAAAAATAAATGAAAGAAGATTATACGATAGCCGTAAAGATTTAATAGAAGATATTGATAAAGCAAAAGAATTACAACGAAGTATATTGCCTGATCATGAGTTGACATTCCACGGATATGAGCTTTTTGGAGTTACTATTCCAGCTCAAACTTTAGGCGGTGATTTTTTTGATTATTTGAGAATAGGTGACGATGAATCAAGGTTGGGAATTGCAGTAGGTGATGCAGCATCTAAAGGATTAAGTGCAGCCGCTGAAGCAATGTATATTTCCGGCGCTTTACGAATGGCGTGCACATTCCAGATTAAAATATCCCCGTTATTTTATAGAATGAATGAATTAATTAACAAAATTTTTAGCGATGATAGATTCACATCACTTTTTTATGCTGAAATATCGAATGATAAAAAAGGGTTATGTTTATACGCTAACGGTGGGCATAATCCTCCGATGCTTATAAGAGCCAAAAATAAAGAAATAGTTTATCTAGACCCCACAGGTCCCTTATTAGGTCCTGCTCCTCATTCAAAATATGACACGGATAGTATCAACTTTAATAAAGGAGATGTACTTGTGATATATACCGACGGCATAGTTGAATCTGCGAATGAAAAATTTGAATTATACGAAGAAAGACGACTAGAAAGCGTATTAAAGAAAAATCTACATTTATCGCCACGTGAACTTTGTTATACAATATTAGATGATGTGAATATATTTTCAACAAGTAATAGCCAGTATCAAGATGATAAAACTATTGTTGTAATAAAACGAAAGGAATAATATGGGCTTAGCAGATTTAATATATAAAGCCGGTGTAGTAGGTGCAGGTGGTGCAGGATTTCCGACTCACGTTAAAGCAAAATCAAAAGTTGAATATATTTTGGCTAACGGTGCTGAATGCGAACCTCTTATACATAAAGACTATGAACTTATGGTTAATTTCCCTGAACAAGTAGTAAGGGGAATGGAACTAATGTTGGAAAATACCGGTGCAAAACAAGGATATTTTGGTATAAAGGAAAAAAATACAAAAGCTATTTCAAATATTTCAAAAATTATTGATAGCAGTATTGAGATGTGTTTGTTAGGTGACTATTATCCAGCAGGAGACGAATATGAATTAGTATTTGCTGCAACAGGTAGATTAATACCTCCTCACGGTATTCCTTTGGATGTTGGCTGCGTTGTAAATAATGTCGAAACCTTTTATAATATTTATAATGCCAACAAAAACATACCGTTAACTGACAAATTTGTTAGTGTAACCGGGCTCGTTAAAAATCCGTGTTCGTTTTTTGTACCGATCGGTACGTCATTTAGAGAATTAATAAAGATAGCCGGAGGAGAAACCTCAAAAGAGTTTGCAATATATGTTAGCGGAATATTAATGGGACGTTTGTCTTTCGATTTGGACGAAGTTGTTACAAAAACTACAGCAGGTATAATTCTGCTTCCCATTAATCACTATCTAATAAATAGAATGAATAGACCCAAAGAAAGCATGAATAGAATCGGAAAATCTGCATGTGACCAGTGTAGCTATTGCACTGAATTCTGTCCGAGATATTTATTAGGTTATGACGTTCAACCACATAAAGTTATGAGGAGTTTAGTCTTTACTACATCCGGAAAAGAATTATGGAATCAGTATGCTGATTTATGTTGTGCATGTGGGCTGTGCTCGTTATACTCTTGCCCGGAGGATTTATATCCTAGAGAGGCATGTGTACAAAGTAAAGAAGAGATGAAGATTCAAAACTTAAAATATCATCAACAAAAACCTGTAAAAGTTCATCCTATTAAGGAAGGAAGAAGAGTGCCTATCAAGCAATTACTAAAACGTTTAGATTTAGAAAGATTTGAGAGAAAAACTCCGTATATAAACAGTGTTCCTGAGATATCAGAGGTAAAAATATTAAATAAACAACACGTTGGGGCACCTTCTGCAATAATAGTTGGTACCGGAGATAAAGTTGTGAAGGGAGATTTAATAATAAAAAATGAAGAAGGTAAATTGGGTGCAAACATACATGCTTCTATAAGCGGAAATGTTAAAAAGGTAACCGAAAATTATGTAATTATTAGCAAGGTATAATATGGAAATGAATTCAATCGGTTTAATAGAACTTTCGAGTATTGCATCAGGTATGTTGGCTGCGGATATAATGCTTAAAACCTCACAAGTCGAATTGATTTTATCACGTTCAATTTGTTCAGGAAAATATATAGTATTAATAGGTGGAGATGTTGCCGCAGTTCAAACAAGTATTGATGCTGCAATAAATAATTTAGATTTTTCAGTAATTGATACATTTGTTATTCCAAATGTTCATCCTGATATTTTTCCTGCAATTGCCGGTCATGCTAAAGTAGATAAATTAGAATCATTGGGTATTTTAGAAGCTTATTCGGTTGCATCGCTAATTGAAGGAGCTGATGCTGCAGTTAAAGCAAGTAATGTTCAATTAATTGAGATTCGATTAGCTATGGCACTTGGCGGAAAAGCTTTTTGCACCCTGACCGGTGAAGTGGCTGCAGTAACCAGTGCAGTTGATGCCGGAGCATATATTATCGGCAAAAGAGGATTATTAGTTAATAAAGTTGTTATTGCCTCTCCAAGACCAGAACTTTTAAGCGAAATGGTTTAAATAAATATTAAAGCGATTTATTAACTAAATCGCTTTTAATTCTTTATTTAACAATTCATAAACGGTATCTATTAAAGTGTCATAACTATGTCCTTCAGGATTAACAGGCTGAAGAAATTTTACCTTAATTGACTTAAACGGTTTTGGAATTATTGAACCAGTAGGTAAAGCTTCATATGCACCTTTTATTAAAACCGGAACAATCGGTACATTCAATTCACGAGCAAGTATTGCAAATGCACGCTTAAATGAACCTAATTCACCGTCTTTTGATCTTGTTCCTTCAGGGAAAATCATTATCTTTTTGCCTTGTTTTAACACTTCAGCTAATTTTTGCAATGACGTCATCAAGTCATTATTTAAATCCATTACTATTACGTTATGTTTATCTGCAATAAATTTTAATAATTTTGTATTTACATGCTTTTCTTTTGCATAATAATACATCTCTTTGAGTTGTGAATTTTTCAAAAAGATTGAAACAAATAAGCCGTCAAAAAAGCTTTGATGATTTGGAGCAATTATTGCCGGACCATCCGGAATATTGTTTATTCCTTCACTTTTAATTCTAAAATATACTTTAAGAATATATTTGGAAATACTCTTTAACATCTGATGAGTTACCCAGCTTTTGGGTAGTTTTAACTCAATTTTTTGTCTAAAAATATTACTCCAATCTATACTTTCGGTTTCGGTTTTTAGTTTGTGTCCTTTTACATATTCTGCGAGAGCAGTAATATTTGCAAATTTTCCTAATTCTTCAGTTGATAGATCTAATCCAAATGAAGTTTTTAAAAATAACTGAAAACTGACTTTGTCTAATGAGTCAAGAGCCAAATCTAATTCTAAATGATCAGAAGCATGAACTTCAATGGTTTTTAATTCGCGTAAATATTTTTTAATCATTAAAAATTCTTCAAAAGTAGGTTCTTCTGTTTTAATTTTTTGAGTGACATTTATGTTTTGAAGGAATTTTTCTAACTCATAACGTTTAATTTTCCCAAGTCTAGTTCGAGGTAAATCATCAAAAACAACATAAGAACGGGATATTTTTTTCGATTGAGCAGCTTTTTTATTATATACATCCACGATATTCCATTTTATATATTCTTCAAGTTCTTCAGTTTTTATATGCTCAATTTTATTTTTATCAGGGTGAATAATTAAATGGATAGCGTCTCCTTTTGCAAAAACAGCATTTTCGTGCACAATATCAGATATTTCAGCTATTTTTTCTTCAATCTCAACAGGGCTAATATTTTTTCCATTCGATAATATAATTAGTTCTTTTTTTCTTCCGGTAATAAATACATAACCTTGGTCATCCAAAAATCCTAAATCCCCGGTATATAACCAACCGTCTCTAATCATCTCAGCTGTTTCAAGCGGTTTATTATAATAACCTTGCATCATATTTCTTCCACGAGTAACAATTTCATTATCAACAACTTTAATTTCATTGCATGATAGCTGTTGCCCTGAAGCACCTATTTTTGCTCTTCTTGGTCTTGGAAAACTTATCATGGGGGCGCATTCTGTCATGCCGTATCCAACCAAAATTTCAAATCCTAAAGTTCTGAAATCTCGCTCCACTTCATAATCTAATGCAGCTCCTCCGCAAACTAATGTATCTAAATGTCCGCCAAAATTTTTATGGACTTTTCCAAAAATGATCTTAGAAAATCCGTATGAATCAACTTTTTCACATATATTAAATAATAATCGAGTAATAAATTTTTGGTTAATTTTATCTTTAATTTTTCTTCGTAATAATGTATAAAAACGGGGAACCCCAATAATCATAGTTATTTTAAATTTTTGCAAAGTCGCAATAAGATCTTCAGCATTTAATGAAGGAGAGAATGCAATTGTTGCATTTACAAATAGGGGAATCACCATCGTTCCCATAAGTGGTAATGCGTGATGTAAAGGCAACAGGACCATTACTCTAACATCTTCTCGATATATATTTGCATCAACAACGGCTTCTACATTAGCCAATAAATTATCATACGATAGCATTACACCTTTAGGAGTTGAAGTTGTTCCGCTAGTGTAAATAATTAGTGCGGTTTTTAATACATCAGGAACAATAAACTCTGAATTATCTTCTGCAATTGAACCTAAATTAATTTCTTCAAATACCAATAAATTTACAGTATAATTTAATTTATTTTGAATTGAGATTAGTAGTTTTTTTGTTTCTGAGGAGCAAAATACAAATTCCGGTTGCGCATCATTTAAAATGTAAGCAACTTCGTCAGGAGTGGACATAAAATCAATTGTTATAGCGATACACCTATTTTTCCAAATTGAATAGAATGAGTAAACCCATTCGGGCCTATTTTCAGAAAATACTGCAATTTTTGTAGCTTTATTTTTGAAAATATTAGCATATTTATTTACATTGCATACCAATTCATTATAAGTTAAGCTAACATCTTTATAGTGAAGTGCTATTTTTTCGGATTTTTTTAAGAACATATTACACTCGCAAAATTAACTTGTAAATTTACAAAAAATATTACATTAAAAAAATGAAATTTACTATTAAGAAACGATAAAATGAAAATAATAAAGGCAAATTCATTAAAATGAGATCTACTTATGGAAGATTTTATAAAAAATTGGGTTATTATAACAGGTGCAAGTTCGGGAATTGGTAAATCATTTGCAGATAAATTTGCTCAGTTGGGTTATAATTTAATTTTAATTGCAAGAAATAATGAAATGTTGTTGCAATTAAAAGAAAGATATTTGTCTAATAACATTAAAGTGGAAATAATTGCTGAAGACTTAAGTAAAAAAGAATGGATAAAGAAGACAGAGGAAATAATAAAAAACAAAAATATTGAATATTTAATTAATAATGCAGGTATTGGCTTAGCAGGGGAATTTGCTTTTCAAGATATTAACATTTTGGAAGAAATGATTAATCTAAACTGTTTATCTTTTGTTTTGTTAACAAAAATTGTTTTACCAAATATGATTAAATTACAAAAAGGTAATATAATATTTGTTGGTTCTGTACTTTCATTTGTACCTACCCCTTTTAATTCAGTTTATTCGGCAACCAAATCGTTTGATGAAGTTTTAGCTTGCAGTTTGTGGTTTGAATTAAAAAAATTTAATATAAATGTTATTTCAATAAATCCGGGTACAACACGCACAAATTTTCATGAAAGAGCGGGATTAAAAATGAATGGTTTTTATCGTAATCCTGAAGATGTTGTAAATTCCGCATTAAAATATCTTGGTAAAAAGCCAACTGTAATAGACGGTACTTTTAATAAAATTATATTAATAATTAAACGCATTGTTACAAGAAAATTTTTTATTAAATTATCCGGTAGAATTTTTTATAAGATGCAGAAAAAAAATGAGCCCTAAGATTCGTAGTATAATGTTTTTGTTATTTTTCTTTTTAGTTATCAGTTTGTTATGGGTAGTATCATCATATTTACTAAAAGAAAAACAATTAAATACTAAAGGTACATATATGAAAATTTCAAAATTAACTCCAATTTTATATTCAAAAGATGTTGTAAAGAGTATGGATTTTTATAAAAACGAATTAGGCTTTTCATGTATAGCTCAAATTCCGGAAAAAGGAATTCCTGAATTTGTTATGTTATTAAACGGTGACGTAGAATTAATGATACAAAAAGATAGTATCGATAGAAATGATACTAATAAATTCATTTCGCTATACATGGATGTAGAAAATGTTCAGAAACTATTTGATAAAATTAAAAACAACGTTGAAATTATAAAACCGATAGAAAATACTTTTTACGGTACAAAAGAGTTTTCTTGTTATGATAATATCGGTAATATTTTAACATTTGCTGAACACATAGAATAGCTAATAATCTTGTTCAGATATATTTTCGACATCCTCAAAAGTAATTGTCATAAGATCTTCATCATTGTGATTATATAATTTAGCAATGCGTTCTTCTTGATTACTTATAGCTTTATATAAAATATTTCTAGCAGTTCGGGCATTACCAAAGTTTTTATCCCGATTATTATATAAATTATGAAAGGTTTCTAATAATAATTGTAAAGCACCCTCATCCAATCGATAACCGTTTGCTTCCGCTATATCGTTTGAAATTTCAAGAAGTTGTCTTGGCGAATAATCTTCAAATACAAAATTATTTGTAAACCTAGATTTTAACCCGGGATTTGATTCGATGAATCTTTTCATCTCCTCTGTATAACCGGCAACAATAACAATAAATTGTCCTTTAAAATCTTCCATTCGCTTTAATAATGTATCAATTGCTTCTTGCCCAAAATCACTGCTACCCCTTGATAAAGTATAAGCTTCGTCAATAAATAATGTACCGCCAAGTGCTTTTTTTATAATGTTATCAGTTTTAAGTGCTGTTTGTCCGCTATATCCTGCAACTAAATCGGCTCTATCAACTTCAACAAGATGTCCTTTTTCAATAAGCCCCATTTCTTTGTAAATTTTGCTAATTAAGCGAGCTACAGTTGTTTTTCCGGTACCGGGATTTCCGATAAAAACCGAATGCAAACTCTTCTCCATTACTTGTAAGCCTCTTTCTTTTCTAAGTTTTGCAACTTTCAAACCGTTGATTAATTTTTCTACAGAATTTTTTACCGTATCTAATCCTTTCAAACTATTTAATTCATGCAGAAGTTTATCCAATTCTTTTTGATTTATTTGAATCTCATATTTACTTTTATCGGTTTTCGAATCACTCTCAAAAAAATCATCAACAGTTAAAGATTTATCAATATTTTCACAATTATCATCATTAAATTCAGATAATCTTAATAAATGGTTTTGATATGCCTTGTTAAATAAATTTCTTACAATTCTAGCATTTCCAAAGTTTTTATCTCTTTTTCTATATAATTCAGAAAAATGTATTAAAATTCTTTCATAAGTTTCTTCTTTTATCTCAGTTTCTTTTTCAGCAGAATAAATCTTTATTAGATTTAACATCTCATCCGGAGTATAATCCTCAAAAGTGAATTGAGCCGTAAATCGAGAAGTCATACCCGGATTACTTTCCAAGAACTGCTTCATCTCTTCGGTATAACCTGCGGCTATTACAATAAATTTTCCTCTATCATCCTCCATCCTCTTTAATAGAGTATCTATTGATTCTTTGCCAAAATCATTTTCTCCTCCTTTTATAAGAGTATATGCTTCATCAATAAATAAAGTGCCGCCAATTGCTTTATTAATTAGATTAGTCGTTTTTTCTGCAGTTCCTCCGATATGAGAAGCAACTAAGCCCTGTCTATCTGTTTCAATTAAATGTCCTCGTGGTAATACACCTAATGCAGAATATATCTTACTTATAATTCGTGCTACGGTTGTTTTTCCCGTACCGGGATTACCATAGAACAAAATGTGATCTGAAAATCTTTCTCTTAAATTAATCCCTTGTTGCTTAAAGTATCTTGCTAATTTAATCAAATCATTAATTTCTTTTTTTATATTTCCTAAACCAATAAGATTGTTTAGTTTTGTAAGTTCTTCACTTAAAAGTTCTTCATTTATTGGTAAATCAACTTCTTTTTTAATATTAGTTTTAAAAACTGAATTAACATCTTCAACAGTAATAGTTATTAATGATTCTTTAGATTTTTCATCATCATTTAATGAATTATATTTTCGTGATAAACTCATTTTTAATTCTTCAAACAACTTTCTTGCTAAACGAGCGTTTCCAAATGTTTTATCTCGTAATCGATATAAATTCGTAAATTGTTTCTTTAATTCTTCTCGGGCATCATCATCAATAATATATTCTTCTTTATTAAATAGGGAATAAATAATATTATAAAGTTCTTCCGGAGTATAATCTTCGAATAAGAATTTGTGATTGAATCTTGATTTAAGTCCCGGATTAGAAATTAGGAAATCCTCCATTTCTTCGGTATAGCCGGCAGCAATTACGGCAAATTGACCTTTTAAGTCCTCCATACGTTTAAGTAATGTGTCAATTGCTTCTTGACCGAAATCTTGACCGCTACCTCCTTTTTTAACAAGAGTATATGCTTCATCAATAAATAGCACGCCTCCGATTGCATCATTAATTACTTTTTCAGTTTTTTGTGCGGTTTCACCGATATATTGTCCAACAATTCCTGCTCTATCCACTTCAATAACATGGCCCTTCGGAAGAATTCCCATTGCTTTAAATATTTTGCCTAATAACCTTGCAACTGTTGTCTTTCCGGTGCCGGGACTACCAAGAAATAACGCATTAATTGATAAATCATCTTGTGATTTTAACCCCATTTTTTTTCTATCATTTATAAAATTTAAATAGGCGGTAAAATCTTTTAAAGCATCTTTAACAGTATTTAGTCCGGTTAACTTATTAAAATCTTCTAATAATTCCTCTAAAGTATTTTCCTCTTCTTCTATTTGTGAGTTTGGTTTTTCTGTCGGAATTTCCTCATTCACTTGTGTATCCAAAATAAATTCATTACCAATAACAAATTCTCTTTCGGCAGCTAAAAATCCTTCGATAAATATTTCAACTTTTGCTACACCTGCTTTCCATCCGTTTTTCTGCTTAGTACCCCAAGCTTGTACAAAAATAACCGAATCCCAACTTTTCTTTACGTTCACATTAAATTTATTTTCACCCAACACAGAATCATTTAGATACCATTTAGCAGTTCCTTGTAAAACTTTATCCTCGATTTCAAAAAAAAGATTATTAAAAATTACTTCAGCGCCGATAAAAAATATTTCATCTTTATCAAATTGTGAATAATAAATTCTTTCGCCATTGTTTTCTTCTTCGGTTAAGCTAAATAGATTTAGCGAAAAAACATCAGCAAAATCATTGACATAAAAAATTGGTTTTATAGTAAATTTTGTATCTTTTGATTTTTTTACAACTTGTAACTCGGTTTCATTGATTTTATGAGCATTGTTTACTTTTGATTCAGCTTTATCAGGTGTATTTTCTGATTCTTCAGAAACTTCAAATTCTATTCCTTTAAACTTTTCAAGAGCTTTTAAAATGTTTTTAAATGTTGAATCACCCGAATATTTAGATTTTAAGATATTTGCTTTTTCCCAAGCAGGTTTAAGTTGAAATAGAGAAATTAGGGCTTCAATTTCCAATAATTCGGCATCTCCCTGAATTCGGGGTGTTATTATCTCATGAGCTAATATTTTTTGACAAACTAGTAAAGTAAACCAATATTCTTTAGATTTTAAGGCATTTGATGCTTCAAAAATCAAGTTTTCTGCATATTTTTGTTTAATTTTCCCGGAATTGTAGTGAAGATCTTTTGCTATTAAAAAATAATTTTTTATTTTATTGTACTTTTTATCGTTATCTAAAAACAGGATAGAATCAAATATTGCCAAAGCATCATCATACTTCTTCATGCCTGCCAAAGTTCTTGCATAATTTAGATATGTAAAACATAACATCTCTTTTTGTTTAGTAACTGAGTTTAATAAATCTTTGTTAGCATTTTCATATACACATATTCGAGAAAGTAAATAGCCTCTTATTAAATGAAGTTTAGCCGGATCTGAAGATAAATTAACTGCAGAATTGATATATTCCATAGCTTTAAGCGGATGCCCGTTTTCTAGCAAAGCCCAAGCATATAATAGACAAATTTCTGTATTATACTGATCTCTATCAAATAAAACTTTAGCAGAATTAAGAGCCATCCTAAATCTGCCGTTCCAAAGATTATCATATGTTTCATTTAATAATATATCAAAATCAGAATCTTTCACTTAATCCTCAAAATTGTTTGAATTAATTACAACCTAAATTACATTAAATAAGTCTAAATAACGTATTAATTAAATTACTAAATTAAAAATTAAAATGAAACATTTAATCAATCCAAACGTCTTAATAAAAAAGGAAATTTGCTTTATGATCAGAAATATTTTAACAATAATATTACTCTTTTCAATCAGTCTTGTCGGTTGTATGCGAGTAGGGGTAAAAGGAAACGGAAATATAGTTGATGAAAATCGAGAAATTGAAAAGTTTGAAGTATTAGAGCTCTCAGGAGCTTTTGATGTTATGTATGAAACAGGAGAGTCAACAAAGCTTACTATTAAAGGAGAAAGTAACTTACTTAAGTATATAAAAACAGAGAACAAAGGAAATAAATTATCAATTTATAGCAAAAAAAATATACGATCATCCAAAAAAATTGTGATTTACATCACAAATCCATCAATTTCTGAAGTAAATTTATCAGGAGCTAATAATTTAACAATAAATGACTTGAAAAATGATAACTTTTTTATTAACTTAAGCGGAGCAGGAAACATAACTTTAAATGGTTCTGTAAATTTTCTAAAAGCTAGTCTATCGGGTGCAGGTAATTTGGATTCGAAAGAATTAGAATCCAAAGAAGTTGAGATTGAAATCAGCGGAACAGCTTCGGCTGATATTTTTGTAACTGAGAAATTGGATGCTTCTGTTTCCGGTGTAGGTTCTGTCAATTATTATGGAAATCCGAAGAGTGTTAATAATAATGTTTCGGGAATTGGTTCAATAAATAAAAAATAATTATAAAATAAATATAAAAACACGCGACTACCGGAGCGAAGTTGATTTTTCTAATAGTGTTTCAACTTCGCTTTTTTTTTATCTTCGCTTTCCTATCTAAAAAATTCTTCTTAAATTTAAATTTAAATTATTTTTAATAAGGTACTAATGCGAATAGGTATATTAGGCGGTGGTCAGCTTGCCAAGATGTCAACTTTAGCTGCATATAAGTTAGGGTTTAGCGTAAATATTTTAGAAAAAAAATTAAATTCACCTGCCGGTTTAATGACTAAAAATGATTTTGAAGGTTGGGTTGATAATGATGATATGTTAATAGCATTTTCGAATGAGTGTGATATTATTACTTTAGAAAGTGAATTTGTTGATTCTCATCGACTTGAATTTTTAGAAAAACTTGGGAAAAAGGTGGTTCCATCTTCAAACACTATCTCATTAATACAAGATAAATATATTCAAAAAACTACATTCAGAAATTTTGGAATTAAAGTACCAAATTTTATTGAAGTTATTTCAATTAATGATTTTCAAAAAATTGAAAAATCGATCGGCCTTCCTTTTGTTTTGAAATCAAAAAAACTTGGTTATGATGGTTACGGAAATGCTGTTGTGAATGATAAAAATGAATTTGAACAAGCATTTTACAAATTAACTAAACGTCATTCTACTTTATTAGCAGAAGAGTTTATTAACTTTAAAAAAGAACTTGCTATTACCGTTGTGAGAACAGAAAGTGAAGTTAAATTTTATCCCTTAATAGAGACTATACAAGAAAATAATATTTGTAAAAAGGTGATAGTGCCTTTAAAAATGGAACAATCTTTATTAGATGAAGCAAAAGAAATCGGAATCAATTGTGTAAAGTCAGTAGATGGTTATGGCATTTATTCTATTGAGATGTTTTTAACAAATGACAACAAAATTTTAGTTAATGAGATTGCACCTCGCCCTCATAATTCAGCTCATTATACAATTGATGCTTGTTTTACTTCACAATTTGAAAACCATGTTCGTTCTATACTAAGTTTACCATTAGGTTCAACAGAAATGAAAAAACCATGCGCAGTGATGATTAATTTATTAGGAAAAAGAAACGGAGTTGGGGAGCTGTTAAATTATGACGCAGTGTTGGCTGATCCCGATATAAGTTTACATTTATATAGTAAATCCGAAAGCAGGATCGGAAGAAAAATGGGACATATTACGATAATTGGTGATAACGTTCAAGATTTATTAAATAGAGCAGAAAAAATAGAAGAATTGGCAAATATTTAAGGATATATAGATGCAACAACCTTTAGTAGGAATAATAATGGGAAGTGATTCAGATCTTTCCGCAATGCAAGGCGCAATAGATATTTGTAAACAATTTTCATTATCGTTTGAAGTGAAAATTGTAAGCGCACATAGAACACCAAGTTATATGGCAGAATATTCGAAAAGTGCAAAAGAAAGAGGCGTAAAAGTTATAATTGCCGGAGCTGGGGGTGCTGCACATTTACCCGGAATGACTGCTTCATATACCGAATTACCCGTTATCGGAGTTCCTGTTCAAAGTAAAGCTTTAAATGGATTAGATTCACTTCTTTCAATTGTACAGATGCCTACAGGGGTTCCTGTTGCAACAGTAGGTATAAACCAATCTAAAAATGCAGGTTTATTGGCTGTGAAAATATTAGCTTTATCTGATTCGGTACTAATGCAAAAAATAACTGACTATATGAATTCTATTTATCAAGAGTCAATTAAAAAAAATGATGCACTAGCATATTAGTACACTTTTTTATATAGACAAATTTCATTAAATTTTATTTTTCAAATAATAATTTGAGTCAAACATGAAAGAATTGAGGATAACAGACAATTTTGAAAAACGACATATCGGAACATTAAATGA